>SKXQ01000012.1 GCA_007128315.1 Spirochaetaceae bacterium
CATCCATCGTGGTCGTTGTCCGTGTCGACGAAGAATATGGTACCCCCTGCCGGTCCGATATCGCCGACTTCGTACACAATCTCCTCTTCCGTCCACTGCGCGTAGAGGGTGATACCCTCTAGGTCCATCGTGAAGCTCGCGGAATCCCCGTAGGAAACAACACTGTCGCCGGATTCGAAACTCCACCCGGCGAAGATGTATTCGTCTCGGGTATAGGTGTTTGCAGACAGGTTCGCGCTGGTGCCGAACGTAATCGCCTGAGCAGCCATGGTTCCAGTGCCGCCGTTCGAGTTAAACACAACATCGTAGCTGATCGCGGTCCATTCGGCCGTAAGCGTGAGGTTTCCGGTTACCGGTGTGCTGAAATCGTACGCCGCCTCACCGCTGAACCAGCCGTCAATCAAGTGTCCGAAACGGGTTGGTGCCGGGTCTGGTAAACGTCGTGTGAGATCAGCCTCACGCCCCGCCTTCAACAAACCCGGGCCAGCGACGCATATACTCGACAAAGCGCGGGGAAAGCCCTTCGTTTCGCAGGTGCTCGCCGCTGTACGGAGGAAGCGCGGGGGCGTCACCGGCCGACACGATTTCCGGCCAGCGGGCGTTTCCTATCGCCGCGCGGGCAACCGCTACCATGTCTGCTCCGTGAGCGATTGTCCGCTCTACGTCCTCCGTGGTGACGATACCGCCTGCGGCAAGCAGGGCAACCGTATCCGGAATACGTTTGCGCACCGCCGGAATAGCTGCGGCACCGGAGCGTTCATCATTCAGATCTGCACCAGCAGCTTCTTTCAGCGACAGGTGAATAAAGTCCACACCGTCGGCAACCATCCAGGGTACGATTTCGAGTGTTTCCTCGAGCGACATTCCGGCGTGCGGCATGGGAACACCAGGGGAAACCCTGACTCCCACGACGAAGTCAGGGCCGCAGGCGGAACGGACCCCACAGATTATCTCTGACAGAAAGCGGTAGCGGTTCTCGAGGGTGCGCCCGTAGCGGTCTTCGCGTGTGTTGTACTCCTTGCTCAGGAACTGGGAGATAAGGTAGGTGTGCGCACCGTGTATCTCTACCCCGTCAAATCCGGCTGTCCTGGCGCGCGCTGCCGCCTCGACATAGGCCTGTACGGTCGCCTCGACCTCGGTGGTCGACAGCTCGCGAGGCTGCTCGAAGCCTTCTGCATCGATGATGAAACTCGTGCAGCTCACCGGCTGCTTACCGGAAATACTGCTCGGGGAGCGGTACCCACCGTGAAAGACTTGAACGACCGCTGCCGAACCGGCTGAATGAAGCGCTGACGCAAGCCTCGTAAGACCCGGAATATGGGAGTCTGCGTATATTCCGAGCTCTCCCTCCCAGGTCTTCCCTCCGGGAAGCACGTTGGCAGCGCAGGTAGCGATAAGGCCGAACCCGCCTTCGGCGCGGCGAACGAGCCAGTGAAGCTCCTCGTCACTGAGCGTACCGTCGTCGTGGCTCTGCTTGTTGGTCATGGCAGCAAGGGCTGCTCGGTTCGGGAGGGTCAGGGATCCGATTTTGACTTCTTCGGCGAGCGGGTGATGTTCAGACACTGTATACGATCTCTCTTTCGGGCCTGCGGGCTGGCGTTGTGATCAGGTTGATGAGAAGGTAGCCCATGACGCGAGCGTCTGCAAGCGCGGGGATGTGTCCTCAATGTCGCGAGGGAGAAGCCGGGTCTCGAGCCAGTCAGTACGCCTCGGTGACGGTCCCACCCGAGCAGATATCTCTCACTGAACCTGCCCCGACGCCGAGGCGTGTCACTCCCATGGAGAGGTAGTGCTCCGCGGTCTCTGTATCGCGTATACCACCCGAGGCTTTCACCTGTATTCGCCCGTCGGCAGCTTCTACCATGGTGTGGACCACTTCCGGCGTCGCCCCTTCACCGGTAAACCCGGTCGAGCTCTTGATAAAGCTGGCCCCGGCGGCAACCGCACACTCGGTCGCGGCCCTGATTTCGTCGGCCGAGAGCTGAGACGTTTCAAAAATGACCTTGAGCGGCACCTTCGCCGGACGACACACGAAAACAAGCCGGGCGATCTCCTGCTGAATCTCGGTCAGCATACCTGATCGGAGCATTCCGTAGTTCACGACCATGTCGAGTTCGCGAGCTCCTGCCGCGATGGCTGCGGTCGCTTCAACGAGCTTCGTGTCGGCGGTCTGTGTGCCGTGCGGGAACCCGATTACCGTTGAGGCAAGCGTCTGAGAACCACGGGATAGTGCGACGGCCGTTGACAGATCCCAGGGTCTGACGCAGACGGAATACACCGAGAGCTGTATCATCTGCCGAATCTGTTCATCGGCTTCCTCACGACTCAGATGTGGCTTGAGGACGGCGGCGTCTATGACACGAGGCAGAACGCTGGTGGTATCACTCATATCCTGATCAGAACCGGATCAGGCGCTCTCAGTCAAGACTGAACTCGGGTCGGCCGAAGCGGCTCAGGTAGGATTCGACGACCGCGATGTCGTCAGGGTCTATGTCGGCGGCACGGGAAATAACGAAGGTATCGTCAAAACGATGTGCGGAATACAGAAGCCACTGTGCACGGCTCCGCTTCAGACGGGACCGGATCGCGAGGTCACGCCGGTCTGTCCGGGACGCACGTTCGGCGAGAGCGGCCTCAGCCGTCCTGTAGGCTCGATACGCGATGACGTACGAGTCGAGCAGGTGTGATACGGCGTCCGATGAAAGCGTGCCGACGTCGGAAAGCAGCGAATCGGGCACCTGCAGCCGGAACCCTATCGTAAGGTCATCGGGGTCGGGTATATCAACACGATTGAAACGGTACAGATCGGGCCACAGGTGCCGGCTCCCCCAGATCTCTGCGGAAAGATCCCAGAGCGTATCACCAGCGCGGACCACATGTTCCGCCACGACAGCACGCGCCGAATAGTCGCGCGCGTCGGAAGCCGTGGGCTCGGACGGCTCCGATACAGCAGGAGCCGGAGTTTCGGCAACTGCGGCCGGTGGCGACGGCTCAGCCTCTGCTTCAGGCTGCTCGGTAATCACGGGACGCACTGCCCGGGCCTCCCCGGTGCGATCGGGAAGCAGCAGATACACACCTATAATTACCACCGTAAGGATTACCGCCTCAATGATTATAAGCAGAATTGCACGGGATACAGGAGAACGGAATGTTGGTTCTCGACTCACGGACTGTTACCTCTTATGTGAGATGTACTCATCACTTCTTAGTATCGTGAGAAATGGATGATTGCTAAAGCCCCGCCCGGACGGACTGCCGGTTATCGCGAAGGCGGGGCCTCGCCGGCGAGACGCGTGTAGACATCTTCGAGGTCTTCGAGCGAATGATAAAAAATCTCTATGCGTCCTTTGTGATCGGTGCCGTGTATGACAACGCGCGTTCCGAGATGATCGACGAGAAGGCGTTCGAGCTCAATGAGTTCCGGTGACTTCCCGGAGGGCTTCGCCTCCTTCGGCTCGGGCTTCGGTGCCGGTTGAGACTCTCCGCCGAGCTCCCGGGCGCGCTGCTCGGCCTGACGAACGGTCAAGCCTTCAGTCAACATCTCGTGCAGGAGTATGCTCTGCTGCTCCGGTTTCCGCAGGCTCAAGAGCGCGCGGGCGTGTCCCGAACTCAGTTCACCGTCTTCGACCGCCTGTCTCGCCTCGCGGGAAAGATTCAGGAGACGAAGCGCGTTGGCAACCGTCGATCGGTTCTTTCCGACACGATGTGCGAGCTCCTCCTGGTTGATCCGCGAGCTCTCCATGATCGACCGGTATGCCTCAGCTTCTTCTATGGGAGAAAGATCCTCGCGCTGAATATTCTCGATGAGAGCGATCTCTCGTTTTTCGTCGTCGGAAAAACTGCGAACAACCACCGGGATCTCAGTGAGCCCGGCGGCCTGAGCGGCGCGAAATCTGCGCTCACCGGCAATAATCGTGTAGCCGCCGGTCGCATCTCGCTCGGCTATGAGCGGTTGGATGATTCCGCGATCGCGTATGGAATCAGTCAGTTCGGCGAGAGATGCTTCAGGAAAATGCTTGCGCGGCTGATGTGGATTCGGACTCAGGGCGTCGATCGGCACCTGAACCACGCCTCCGGCTTCCTTTACCGCGGACGCGATGTCTTCTTCCGCATTTTGAGTCTGCGGTGTAAGGAGTGCGTCTATGCCTCGTCCAAGGCCTCGTTTAGCCACGATTCAGTACCTCCTGAGCGAGTTCGGCGTAACTTTTTGCCCCTGTACAGTGGGGATCATACCGACTGATCGGGACACTGTAACTTGGTGCTTCGCCGAGTCGGACGTTCCGGGGAATTATGGTGCGAAACACGGTGCGCCCGAAATGCGAGACAACCTCTTCGACAACTTCGTTCGCGAGCTTGGTTCTTGAATCAAACATCGTAAAAATAATACCACCGACTTCGAGGTTCCGATTCAGCGATGCCTGCACGGTACGCACACTTTTCAGCAGCTGAGTCAGGCCTTCAAGAGCGAAGTACTCACACTGCAGCGGGATATATACCTCGTCAGCCGCCACGAGTCCGTTCAGGGTCAGTATTCCGAGCGAAGGAGGACTGTCAATAAGGACATAATCCAGCGACTGTACAATCGGATGTATCGCATCCCTGAGAAAAAACTCTCTGCGAGGTTCATCCACCAACTCGACAGCAGCGCCGGTCAGATCCGGTGTACTCGGTACGATCCGCAGGTTGGCAACGACGGTATCCTGCACTACGTCCTGGAACGACGCCTGTCCGGTAATGAGCTCATACACACCCTTCCCGTCGGTGCGGGCCCCAACGCTGCTGGAGAGGTTTCCTTGCGGATCAAAGTCGATGAGCAGAACACGCTTCCCGGCATCAGCAAGGTATGCTCCGAGGTTGGCGGCGGTCGTCGTCTTACCGACACCGCCTTTCTGATTTGCAAATACAATCACGCGCGACATAATAAGCCCCCAGTATACGGCATCAGGTGTCAACGGGCCAACGGACCTCAGACACACGGGACCAAGAAGATACGCCGAGGAGATTCGATATCTGGCTGATAAGGACGCCCGAGAGGACGACCATCATTCCCGCTACAGTCGAAATGAGTACCGGCTGCCCGAGCACCAGGATACTGAAGAGCGCCGCGAATACCGGCACGGTGTTGGTGGTGATGTTCGCCTTCGCCGCACCGAGCGTACGGATACCGCGACTCAGAAACACGAAGCTGACGGTGGACGGGAAAACGCCAAGGAACAGAATCGCAGTCCATGTCTGTGCCGAAACGCCGGTTTGACTCAGGAGCGGCCCAAGATCCCGGAACAGAAACAGTGGCATAAAATACAGAAGCCCGAGAATATTCTGCCAGACGACCACTGTCACTGAACTGTATCGAGAGGGCAGCCTCCGAAGTGAGATAGAATATCCGACTGCCGCGAGCACAGACACGAAGACCAGAAGTATCCCTCGAATATCGTTCCCATCGCTCCCGAGGTCACCGAGTACGAGAACGCCGACTCCGGCCAGACTCACGAACGCACCAGCGATTGTGTACCAGGAGACCCGTTCCCGCAGAATTACATAGACGCCTACAGGGGTCACAACCGGTATGGTCGCAATTACAATGGACGCCACTGCAGGAGTCGTATACAGGAGCCCGGTGTTCTCGCTGAGAAAATACAGAAAGGGCTGGAAAAGTGCGATGAGCACAAAGAACCGGGCGTCACCACGCGCGGGGCGCTCAAGCCGACCTGTGGTGCGGCGTAGTCCGGGCACAGCACCGACGGCACTCAAGCAGGCGATTGACACAACGAGGCGAAACACTATGATTGCCACGGGCGACAGTTCCTGAAGAGCCATAGACGTAAACACAAAACTCAGCCCGAAAAACAGCATGGCAAACAGCAGCTGCACGTACACTACGACCATAGAATTCCTTTTTGTTGATAGACTTGCGAAAGCAGGATGCGAACACTACACTATATATGCACAAATGCGTCAAAAAGTCTGTTTCAGGAGTCGTGTGCCATGGATGGCAAGATACAATCGACAGAGTTCGTAAGCCCGGATCTCAATCACACTACGCTCTTGCAGTTCCCGAAAGTTGAGCTTCATCGTCACCTTGAAGGCACGTTCGAGCTGCAAACTCTGTTTACCATGTCTGTTCGCAACGGAATAGACCTGCCAACAGATTTCCCCTCCTTCAAGAAAGAAGTACAGTTTCCAAAGGATTCTGAGCCCGATTTCCTGAAGTTTCTCAGTAAGTTCCGTAATAACTGGTATCGATCGCATGAGGACGTCTGGAACATTGCATATGAGTCCATGCGTGCCTTTGCTGATGATGGCCTTCACTACATCGAAGTTCGGTTCTCGCCCGAGCATTTCGCGATTCACAATGATTTCGACAGACTCGAGGTCACGAAAATGATCGTCGAGGCAGGCAACAAGGCAGCGGAAGAAACGGATACCCGGATCCGATACCTGCTCACCTTCAACCGCAGCCGCCAGACTCAGGAAGAGATGCTTGAGCTTTACCGGAAAGTCATGTCTTTGAACCTTTCCGAAATCGTGGGGATAGACCTTGCCGGTGACGAGCTCAACTACCCGCCGGAGCTTTTCGTAGATTTCTTTAAAGCGGTGCGGTCCGACGGCGCCTGCGGAACGACGATACACGCCGGTGAGGTTACACCACCGAAGCAGGTCTGGGATGCATTGAACGTGCTGAACGCCGATCGCATTGGACACGGCACCTCATCAATCGAAGATGAAAACCTGCAACGATATCTGACAGACAACGGTGTTACGCTTGAACAGTGCATCACCTCAAACCGCCAGACCGGATCATGGACCGACGAAGAAGATCATCCACTTGGCAGGCTGTACAGAGCAGGAGTGCCGGTTACCATAAACTCGGACGACCCGACCATACAGGATTCCGACCTGACCGACGACTATGTAAAGGCAGTGCGGTACTTCGACCTTACGGTCGACGACCTTGTCAAACTCAACCACATCGCAATCGACGCGGCATTTCTTTCCCATACCGCGAAAGAAGCTCTGCGAAAGAGCTATGATGCTGCGGTACAACAGTTTCGCTCGGCGCAACGTCTATAGACCTTCTGTTCCATTGTTTCACGTGAAACAAAAAAGGCCCCGGTAACCGGGGCCTTTTTTCATTATTCCTCAACTCCTCCGGACTCGGGAGGATCATCGCCGGGAACTTCTCCGGGCTGTTCCACGGTTTCGCCCGACGCGTCGGAATCTTCGTCCTCTTTTGCAGCGCGGTCCACGCCGACCACAAAGTCAGGTCTTTCAATCTGAACGATCCGCACACCGGTTGCGGCTCGTCCGTAGACTGGGACCGTACCCAGGTTGAGTTTTACCGTATTCCCCTGACTCGTAATGACCATGATATCGTCTTCTTCGGTACCGGAGAGAACGCCGACAATTTCTCCGGTTCTCTCAGCTGGGGTGAACACCTTCTGCCCGCGTGTACCGCGGCCGTGCGGGGTGAACTCATCAAACTTGACCCGCTTTCCGTGTCCGAACTCGCTGAGAATCACCAGATCGTGCTCGTCGCTGACACACACGGCACCTGCAAGCTCATCACTTTCCTGCAACTTGATGCCCTGCACGCCACGGGTTGCGCGTCCCATTGCTCTGACCTGTGCCTCGTCGAAACGAAGCGCAAGGCCGCTTTTCGTGGCAAGAAGAATGTCGCTCGTACCGGTGGTAAGCATTGCGTGCACCAGTTTGTCTCCGTCGTCGAGACGGACAGCCACGATGCCTCGTGTGCGTGCGTTCGAGAAATCGCTTGTTCGCACCTTCTTGACGACACCCCGTGAGGTTGCCATGAAAACATGGGTATCATCCGTGAAGTCATTGAGGCTGACGACTGCGGCAATCTCCTCGTTCGCGGTGATGTTCAGAAGGCCCTTGATATGATAGCCCCTGGCGGTGCGACCCGCTTCGGGAATCTCGTGAACCTTCATCCAGTACGCTTTTCCGGCACTCGAAACAAAGAGAATGTAATCGTGCGTGCTTGCGATAAAGAGGTGCTGTATAAAGTCTTCTTCCCGCAGGCGGGTCGACATGGACCCCTTGCCACCGCGACCCTGAAGGCGGTAGGCACTGAGGGGGACGCGTTTGATGTAACCCTGGTGGCTCATGAGTACCACCATGGGCTCTTTCTGTATGAGGTCTTCTATGTCGATCGCCTCGATCTCGTCCGGGACAACCTCGGTGCGGCGATCATCTCCATACTTCTCGGAGATTGCAACAGTCTCATCGCGAACAACACCGAGCAGCTTCGTCTCACTCGCCAGAAGCTCCTTGTAGTAAGAGATCAGGCGACGTATTTCTTCGAGTTCTTCGACGATTTTCTTTGTCTCAAGGCTCGTCAGCTTCTGCAGGCGCATGTCCAGAATAGCCTGTGCCTGTATTTCCGAAAGCTCGAAGGCCTCAATAAGCCCGTTGCGTGCAGTCTCGGCATCGGCGCTCTGCCGGATGATGCGGATCACCTCATCGATATTGTCCAAAGCGATCTTCAGACCAATGAGAATGTGCTCGCGCTCCTGGGCCTTCTTGAGATCATAGCGGGTTCGTCGGGTAACAACTTCTTTCCGGTGTCGTATGAAGCATTCGACAAGCTCTTTGAGGTTCAGGACTCTCGGTCTGCCGTCCACAAGGGCGACGTTGTTGACCGCAAAATTCACCTGCAGCTGCGTGTTCTGAAAAAGATGGTTCAGGATGATCTTCGGGCTCACCCCTCGCTTCAGCTCAATGACGATGCGCATACCGTTACGGTCACTTTCGTCCCTGAGATCTGCGATACCTTCGATTTTGCGGTCGTTCACAAGATCCGCAATTTTCATGACGAGGTTTGCCTTGTTCACGAGATACGGAATCTCGTGAACAATTATCACATCCTTTCCGCTTTTCGTACTTTCGATGCTGAATCGCGCTCGAACCGGAATGCGCCCTTTACCCGTGCGATAAGCCTCTCTTATGCCCCTGCGGCCATAAATGATACCACCAGTCGGAAAATCCGGAGCCGTGACGTAGCGCATGAGCTCGTCAATACTCACATCAGGGGTATCGATAACTTCGCAGATAGCGTCACAGATCTCACGGATATTGTGAGGAGGCATGTTGGTGGCCATGCCGACCGCAATGCCATACGCGCCGTTGGCGAGGAGATATGGGAAGGCAGCCGGCAGAACGGTGGGCTCCTGCATGCTGTCGTCGTAATTGGCAACGAAATCGACGGTTTCTTTCTTGATATCAGCCGTCATTTCTTCGGCGATACGATCCAGCTTGGCTTCGGTATACCGCATGGCAGCGGGTGGATCACCGTCCACGGAACCGAAGTTACCCTGAGGCCGAATAATGGGATAGCGCATGCTGAACGACTGGCCCATACGAACCAGGGCATCGTATACCGAGGCATCGCCATGAGGGTGATATTTACCGAGTACGTCGCCTACGATGCGCGCACATTTCTTCGAGGGACGGTCCACGCGGAGTCCCATTTCATCCATCGCGTAGAGAACCCTGCGATGAACGGGTTTCAGGCCATCGCGAACGTCCGGCAAGGCTCGCGAAACAATTACGCTCATCGCGTAATTGAGAAAGCTCTCCTTGACCTCATCCTCTATATTGACAGGTATTACCCGGCCTCGATTTTCTGACATGAGGTATTACTCCTTGTAAATCTGTTGACTAAACATCGAGATTGGACACGTGCAACGCGTTCGCCTCGATGAACTCGCGGCGCGGCGCAACGTGCTCACCCATGAGCGTTGTGAAGATAGACTCTGCCTCCACTGCGTCATCCATATCCACTCGCATGATATTGCGCGACTCAGGGTTCATTGTTGTATCCCACAGTTGTTCTGCGTTCATTTCGCCGAGACCCTTATATCGTTGCTGTCCGATCTTCTTCTCTCCTGCACTCGCACGCATTTCGCTGAGAAAGCGATCCCGCTCGTGATCGTTGTAGGCGTACTCGATACGCGATCCAAGGGTCAGCTTGTACAGTGGCGGCATAGCGATAAAACAGTGCCCATGCTCGATCATGTCGCGCATGTAGCGATAGAAAAACGTCAGCAACAGCGTTCTGATATGCGATCCGTCTACATCGGCGTCAGCCATGATGATGACCTTGTGGTATCGGAGCTTGGCAACATCAAACTCCTGACCGACGTTGGCCCCGAGCGCCTGAATGATTGGTTGCAACTTGTCGTTGGTAATGACCTTGTCGATACGCGTCTTCTCGACGTTGAGCATCTTGCCCCAGAGCGGGAGAATTGCCTGGAACTGACGATCACGCCCCGCCTTGGCACTGCCTCCGGCCGAATCACCTTCGACTATGTAGAGCTCGGTCTTGTGAGGATCCCGTTCAGAACAGTCGGCCAGCTTTCCGGGAAGACCGCCTGAATCCAGAACATTCTTTCGCCGGGTAAGATCCCGGGCCCGCCTCGCCGCCTCCCTCGCTTTTGCTGCGACGACGGTCTTATCGAGAATGCTCTGTACAACATCAGGGTTCTGATCAAAGAAAAACGTGAGACGTTCGTTCACAAAACTCTCGACGATTCCCTTCACCTCGCTGTTTCCAAGTTTGCCCTTGGTCTGTCCCTCAAACTGGGGATCGGGAACTTTGACCGAAACGACAGCAGTAAGCCCCTCTCGAACATCGTCACCGGTCAGGTTCTCATCGAGCTTCTTGCTGAGCTTGCTTCGCTTGAGGAACTCGTTCATGGTGCGGGTCAAGGCGCTTCGAAATCCGACAAGATGGGTACCGCCTTCGCGCGTATTGATGTTGTTCACGAAGGTGAAGAGTGTTTCATCGTATCGATCGTTATACTCGACGGCGATCTCGATCTCCACGTCGTCGCGCTTGCCTTCAAGATATACCGGCGGCTTATGGATGACGGTCTTGTTCTTGTTCAGAAACGCGACGAACTCCTGCACACCACCCTCGAAGCGGAAATCATGCGACTTCTCGGTCGGAAAGCGCCGGTCGATAATGATGATGCGTATGCCCTTGTTCAGAAAGGCAAGCTCACGAAGGCGCTTCGAGAGCACATCAAAACTGAAATTGACATCCTCAAAAATGGTTCCGTCGGGTATGAACTCGGTGACCGTTCCAGACCAGTCGGTAGGCCCGATTTCCTTGATAGCTTCTTTCGAAATTCCGTGGTGGTATTCCTGAGTATGGACGCGTCCATTGCGATGGACGAAAACCCGACACATATCACTCAGTGCGTTTACAACAGAGACTCCGACGCCGTGGAGACCGCCGGACACTTTGTACGTGTCTTTGTCGAACTTGCCACCCGCGTGAAGTCGTGTCATAACCAGCTCAAGAGCACTGATTCCTTCGCCGGTATGCATGTCTACAGGAATGCCGCGACCGTTGTCGGTGACCCGGATCATGTTGCCGCGCTCGATCTCCACGGTGATCTGGTCGCAGTGACCAGCGAGGGCTTCGTCTATGGAGTTGTCCACGACCTCGTATACAAGATGATGAAGACCGTCGATACCGGTTGAACCGATATACATACCCGGTCGCTTACGTACCGCCTCCAGACCTTTGAGTATCTGGATGTTTTGGGCAGAATAATTATTTTGCATTTTTGTCTCGATGTGTAAAGATGGCTTAGGGATTATATTCTCTTTAGCTGCCTTCGTAAAGAATCCCGGCTTGCCTATGAATCGCCCTTGCAATACAATCCGAAATCCGCCTGGAGGACACGAGCATGTCGACGGATTCATGGGATTATTCGCTGTTCTGGAACGAAGCCCTCGAACAGCTGCGCAAAGAAATCTCTGATCAGGAGTTCTCGATGTGGTTCAGCGGGATGAAATACGATTCCGCTGAGGAGCGAGTAATAGTCGTCAGCGTCCCGAGTTCCTTTTATCGCGACCAGGTCAAGCAACGATATCTTCCCCTTATAGAAGGGAAGCTGCACGAGCTTGCCGGCAGTAGCTTCTCGCTGAGTTTCGTGGTCCGCAAAACCGAGTCCACACCGAAGAAACGCACGGTTGAACGCGAAGAGACCGTAGAACGTCGTGTTAAAGCCAGGACGCCGCATCGCGAGCTTCGCCAGGAGTATACCTTCGACAATTTTGTCATTGGTGAAAACAACTCATTCGCCGCAAATGCGGCCATGGCGATATCCCGAAATCCGGGAACAGGGTATAACCCCTGCCTGATTTACGGAGGAGTCGGTCTCGGAAAAACCCATCTGATTCAGAGTATCGGCAACAGTGTCCACACCGAGTTTGATGACCTGAAGATCGTATACGTGACGGCAGAGAGTTTTACGAACGAGTTCATACAGAGCATACGAGAAAAGCGCACTCATCAGTTCAAGAACAAGTATCGCTATGCAGATGTTCTTCTGATCGATGATATACACTTTCTGCAGAAGAAAGCCGAAACCCAGGAAGAGCTCTTTCACACCTTCAACGCCCTGTACGACGCAAACAAGCAGATGGTTTTTACCTGCGACCGCCCGGTCAGCGAGCTGAGGGAACTAACCGACCGCCTCCGGAGTCGCTTTGAACGGGGACTGAATGTCGACCTTCAGCCACCGAGCTATGAGACGCGATACGCGATTTTAAAGAAGAAAATCGACGCTGCAGGAATCGTTATGCCGGAGGAAGCCGTCAGCCTGATCTGCAGTAACGTCACCACCAACGTCAGGGATCTCGAAGCGGCCCTCACGAAGCTTATCGCCTACGCTGAGCTGGTCAACAAGAACATAACCGTTGAGATTACCAAACAGCAGCTGAAAGACGTGTTCGCCAGCCCGAAGCAGAACAACATCACCATAGATCTGATACAGAGACAGGTTGCCGATTACTTCAACCTCTCGGCGAATGACCTGAAAGGTCGGCGTCGAACGAAAGTCATCAGTCTCCCCCGGCATCTTGCGATGTACATAGCCCGCGAGATCACCGAGTTCTCGACGACCGAGGTCGGGCTCGAGTTCGGTGGACGCGACCACACAACCGTCATGCACGCGTGTCAGAGAATTGAGAATCGCATGCGAACCGACGCAACGCTTGAGCCGACCATACAACACCTGATCCGAAGCATCAAAGAACAGTCAACCCGTTAATACTTTCTTAATAACTGAGGTAATGCCTCCTGAACGGTGCACAGTGTGTACAGCCTGTGTGTAATACGCGTGTTTTACGCACAACACTAAGCACCAGTCATGGAAGGATTTAGGATAGTTTTCCACATATGCCGTGTGCCTATTACTATAACTACTATCTTTATAATAGCTTTGAGTAATAAGAGAACTTGCGCAAAACCGGTCCAAACCGGTACGGTGTGCAACACAGACAAGGAAGGACGCTGATCATGAAGTTCACATGCGAGCGAGATGTAATAGTCAGGGAAATCTCAGTTGCCCAGGAGATTATCTCTTCACGAAATGTCCTTAGTATTCTCAGTAACGTGCTTCTCCTGGTGGACGATAATACGCTCACCATTCGTGCAACGGATCTGAAGGTATCTTTTGAAACACAGATACCGGTGGAGGTTCAGGAGGCCGGCAGTACAACGGTGTTCTGCGACAAGCTGCTTGGGATTCTTAGAAGTCTTCCCTCAGGAGACATAGAGTTCGAGACATCACAGTCGGAAACCTTTGTCATACGACCGCTGTTTAGAAAAATTGATTTTCAGCTTAAAAGCATTTCCAGCGATAAATTTCCGGAGATTCAACACGCCGGGGATGATCAGTTTTTCGAGTTTTCGCAGTCTCAGCTGATAGAGATGATCAGTCAGACAGTGTTTGCCGTCAGCGACGATGAGACACGGTATTTCATGAATGGTGTTTATTTCGAGAACATCGACGGTGACATGGTTATGGTGGCTACCGATGGTCGTCGGCTCAGTTATATCCGCAGTGACTCAGACGGCGAGCTTCCCGACTTCCCGGGCATAATCGTACCGCCGAAGATTCTTTCCATGATACGAAAGCTCGCCAGTGGTGAAGGTAATATTAGAATAGCGGTATCGGAGAAGACGGTTTTCTTCCACTTTGATAATCAGAAACTCAGCTCAAGTCTCATTGAAGGACAGTTTCCGAACTATCAGCGTGTTATTCCTGATGAACAGAAATACAGCTTTCAAGTTGATCGCAGCGAACTTTCGGAAGCACTTCGACGTGTCAGTCTGCTTGTGGAAAAAAGCAGACGGATCTATCTGAAGCTGTCTGACGGAAGCATCGTAATCTCGAGTGAGCAGAGTGAAGTCGGTGTGGCTCGCGAGGAGCTCGAATGCAGTTATGAAGGACCCGAAACACTTATGGCCCTTAACTTCGTGTATCTCACCGAACCTCTGAAAGTTATGCAGGGCGAACAGATCGAACTCCAGTTTACTGAACCTACGAAGGCAATGACGCTGTACTCAGTCCCGAAAACGTCGTACTTCCACATCGTTATGCCGATGCAGCTTGACTGATATCTGATCGTGCTCACCGTTCATGGGTTTTTCGCAGATACGATACTATCAGTTTCGAAACATCGCCGATGGTATACTTGCCTTTGACGCGAAGCAGATCTTTTTTGTCGGAGATAACGGTCAGGGAAAAACGAACCTTCTCGAGTCGTTTTACATTCTCTGTTACGGATCTACCTTCAGAACGAATCGGGATTCGCTACTTATCCGATCGGGGAAGTCGGAATGCAGTCTCACCGGAACGGCAGGAACGGATGATCATGGTGAACTTGCCATTCGATTTGCCCTGCAGAACTCTCTGAAATCAATACACGTGAATGGCAGTCCCGTGCAGGACAGAAAGGATCTCATCCATAACCTGCCGTGTATCGTTTTCTGTCACGACGACATTGACTTTGTAAGCGGTCCGCCTGAACGAAGACGCTGGTTTTTTAATCAGACCCTGAGTCTGTACGACGAGTTATTCATAGATGTTCTGCGACGCTATACACGGATTCTGAAGAACAGAAATGTCGCTGTCCGGGAAGACAACGGGGACATGATCGACGTACTGGATGAACAGCTTGCGCATACCGGACGTGAACTGCAGGTTCAGCGCGAACACGCGGTAGAACGCTTCAGTGCTACATTCGAGCAGCTATATCATCACATCTCCGGGTTTGACGAGCCGCTGCAGGTCCGCTATCGCCCTTCCTGGCGCGATCTAGACAGCGTTGAATCGGTGGTGAAGGAGCTTCGCTCCCGACGGGCAACTGACTATACGATGGGTACAACCACCAGCGGACCTCACCGTGACCGATTCCGTTTTGAGATGAACGGAAAGGATTTCACCGAAACCGCAAGCACCGGGCAACTCAGGCTGATTTCACTTATACTGCGGGTAGCACAAGCCAGATTCTTCTCCGGCAGATCGGGGCGTAAACCCGTTCTGCTTCTCGATGACGTTATGCTTGAACTCGATCCCACGAGAAGGAAACGCTTTTTTGACGCCCTTCCCGATTACGATCAGGCAGTATTCACCTTTCTTCCGGACGAGCAGTTTTCTTCGCTCGCCGGAGATGATACGCTGCTGTATCGCGTCAAGGCAGGCCATGCATATGGAGAAAGCGGGAGCGCTTCTACACGCTCTGTTTGAACGACTGAGCATACAGGATGAACGGGGGTTCGTTCGGTTCTTTTCTTCCTGGAGAAAGATTGCCGGTAATGATCTCGCGGATCACAGTAAACTCGTTGATGTTCGTCATAACGCAGCAGTCGTTGTCGTGGACCATCCCGGATGGATGCAGCTTCTGCGTATGCAACAGGAACGGATACTCGGACATATTCAGCAGGAGTTTCCGGATCTGGAAATACACACCATGCATATTCACCTGATTGATGAACGTGTCGGCGAAGCGTTGCACACACAGCTCACGTCCGAGCACTCGAGTGAGTCTCAGGTCGCGACGAATGCGGAACTGCAAAAACCGCCACCACCTGAGAATCCGGATCTGGCCATACAACAGGTACAGGATGATCACCTGAAGAAACGCCTTGAGTCGCTCAAAAAAGCAATGGAGTCATCGGGCCGTTGATTTGTTGACACCACTGAAACGCATTTCGTATAATGCGGTCCGCCTTATCGATTGTCCAAATAGGCTTTGGCGATTTTTGGCCGCTTATATATCAATCGCCTGTTCAGTGATTTTGAGGAGACAGACATGAAACGAACATATAATCCGAGCAAGGTAAAGCGAAACCGAAAGTTCGGTTTCCGGGCTCGAATGAAAACTCGCGGTGGTCGCGAAGTGTTACGGCGACGACGGGCCAAGGGCCGGTATAAGCTGTCGGTTGCGGATGAAAAAAAGCCTTACTAAGGCAGAGATTCTCCGCGGGCATCGGGCTATTCGGGCTGCATTCAGGAGTCCGAACTCCGCTTCAGGCAGGGGGTTGAAAGTCCTCTGGAAGCCGAATAGTCGCGAATACAATCGCATTCTTGTAGTACCGGTACGAAAGTACGGAAGCGCAGTCGCCAGAAACCGGGCAAAAAGACTGGTTCGTGAGGTCTACCGAGAAATTAAAGATCATGTGTGCGTGGGATATGACCTGGTTTTTATTATCTATCCGGGGTTTGACCAGGCATACAGCATCCGGTTCGGTCAGATCAGATATGTTCTGCAGAAAGCCGAATTATATCGAAATACTATTTAGGGTGCGTCCCTCTTTCGTGTAAGGTACCTATATGGAAAAACGAACTCTCTTAGCAGTTGTACTCTCGGTGCTTGTGATCACCATAGGGTTCAGCATACAGAATGCACTCTTTCCTCCGGATGATTTTATCGCTGAACGACCGGTTCCACGAGCCTCCACGGAACCTGACAGCAGGGATCCGGCCGATCCGGGAACCGTTACGGCGCGACCTGACTCAATGGAAATCCGTGCAGTACCCGATGAGCGGGCATCCGTCCGGGAGATCGTTTTTGAGTCTTCTAACATGCGTGTCACCATGAATGCCGCAGGTGCCGTGATTACCTCCCTCGAACTTCTGAACCATCGGGACGGCGGTGAACCGGTTAATATGGTTCTTCAGGGAGATGATGGCGATCCCGCCATGCTTACCCGTTTCGGCGGCCCCGACGGGAGACCCGTAACAGAAGCGTTCCGATTCAACCAGGTTTCGAATAACGAATTCGAGTTCACTCGTGATTTCTACCTTGCCGGAAACGAAGACGAACCATTCGAGTTGACGAAGCGGTACCGCTTTGAGCCGGGTGAATACCTGTTTAATATAGAAGTTGAGTTGCGAAACACCGTGAATGCCGCCATCCCCCTGAACATCGACGGTTTCGCGTACACCCTGGGCTTCGGTCCGCAAATAGGGCCGCAGTTCACGGAACTCGATGGCCGAAACGAGTTTCGGCGTTTCGTTACCCTGACACAGGGCAGCCGGAGGCTTGAACGCGACAGTACCGAACTGTCTGAAGGTGAACGTGAGATTCTGGATCAGCGGGTAGAATGGGCAGGTCTCGCAGGGAAATATTTCGCGTTGATCGGAATCCCTGATCAGACGAGATATTCGATCGTGTTTGACAGCCAACCGGTATCAGGTCTCGTTCGCGGGCACCAGATGAGTTTTGCCCGACCGGCAATACGACAGTCATTCAATACAGATACGTTTCGGGTGTATGCCGGGCCGAAGACCCCGGATGCACTGACCCGCTACGACAGTGCTGACAGTAATGCCTACCGGATCAGCAACCTGAACCTGGACCAGGTACTCGATTCACGGCCGCTCCTCGGCTGGCTTGAGAATGTTCTCAGACTTGGTCTGAACATGTTCTATCGCATCATACCGAATTATGGTGTGGCGATTATTCTTCTGACAATCCTGGTGAAGGCCCTGCTCTATCCTCTGACCCGCAAGAGTTTCACATCAATGAAGCGCATGCAGGAGCTCAATCCCAAGATGAATGAGCTGAAAGAGAAGTACAAGAACGATCAGCAGAAACAGCAGCAGGCGCTTGCCGAGCTGTATAAAAAAGAGAAGGTCAATCCTCTCGGTGGATGCCTTCCAATGGTCCTTCAGATACCGTTTTTTATCGCCATGTTCGGTGTATTTAACAACAGTTTCGATCTGCGTGGGGCGACGTTCATCCCTGGATGGATTGACGACCTGAGCGTATCGGAAAGCATATTCAGCTGGTCCGGGTTCGCGCTTCCGGTAGTTGGCAATGACATACGGCTCCTGCCCCTGATTTTTCTCGGCAGCCAGCTGTTTACCAGCAAGTTCATGCAACCGGCCGGGGGTGCGCAATCCGGTGCGCAGCAGAAGATGTTCAAGTATCTGCTTCCGGCGTTCATATTTTTCGTCCTGTACAACATGCCCGCGGGTCTTCTGGTTTATATGATCCTTACAAACGTGACGACCGGCCTGCAACAGTACTGGTCACAGCGCGGGACGAAAAAAGCCCCGGCAGCCGGTTAATTTGAGGAGACAGAACTTACATGGCATACGATTTTGAAGGGAAGACAGAAAAAGACGCGATAGAACAGGCTGTTGAGCAACTCGGCATCGAGCAGAACAAGTTCGATGTGGAGGTTCTTGACCAGCAGACAGGTTTTCTCGGGATGAACCGGAAGGTTCGTGTTCGTGTTCATTTGCGAGGAGAGGGTGCCCAGACATCATCCGCCGTTCGTACCGGGGAATCCGTTTCCGGATTCGCTCGAACGATAACTCAGGGTAGCTACAGCAACACGCCTGAAAACGATTTTGAGCATGCAGTTGTCGATTACCTGACGACGGTCACGGATATGATGGGGGCTCCCTGTGAGGTGCAGGTCATGTACCGCGAGCCATCCAAAATCGGGTTGCGCCTGGACGGCTCCGATAACGGAATTATCATTGGGCGCAAAGGACAGACGCTCGACGCCCTGCAGACCCTGGTCAATATTGTTGGCGGCAGAGTCGGAGGTGAGGGTATTAAGATCGTGGTTGACAGTGAGAACTATCGCAGTCGTCGCGAGGAAAGCCTTGTTCGCATGGCGCAGCAGGTCGCGGACGAGGTAAAGGAAAGCCGTTCCAGCAAACTTCTGGAGCCGATGAATCCCTTTGAACGGCGGCTCGTGCATACAGCCCTGAACGACATCAACGATATAAGTAAAAAAAGTGAAGGTGACGGACAGTACAAGCAGGTTCGTATTTTTTATCGCGGGTAATACCGGAAAAGCGCTTGACATGTGCCACAAAGACGTCCCTGTGGATAATCTGTGGACAAACTCTTCTTTAATATATTCAAGATTCTGTTTAAATCTGCTTACTCTTTCTGATATATCACTTTAACAGGTCTTCACCCGAAAAAGTCCTTTTTTTATCGCGTAATTCCACCGAATTGCCGGGGATTATCGCTTAATCGCTCCGGAATTCGTCGTTCGACCGACCGACTGAATTCCTGATCGACCCATCTGCATGTGGATAACTTGTGTATAATCCGGTTTCTTACGTGGACAATAGGAGTTCAAGAACCTCCATACCCTTCGATGTTCGGTAGCCGTACATCTGATCTGCATGTATACTCGGATCACTGGTTATGAACAAGCAAACGCCCCTGTTTACGTGGCATCGCAGCCACGGTGCAAAAATAACCCCTTTTGCCGGCTGGGACATGCCGTTGCAGTATCACACAGGTCCGATTCAGGAACATCATCTTGTCCGCCGCTCGGCAGGTGTTTTCGACATATCACATATGGGGCGTATCCGTTTCTCCGGTGCCGCTGCGCGGGACGTCCTGCAGTCGGTACTGACTGCCAATATTGCTTCCATCGAGCATGGAATGTCCGCTTACTCGCTTATGTGTCGCGATGACGGCACCATTATTGACGACGTGTTTGTGTATCGATGGCACGACGAGTATGTCGCAGTCGTGAACGCTGCCAATCACGACCGTGACCTTGCCTGGTTTCATGGACACGCCGGGAACAATGAGCTCGTAATACACGATGAAACACGTGCCACCGCCGGTATTGCGTTACAGGGTCCGTTGGCAGCGTCCCTGCTGGAACTGATCAGTACAAGTGATGTTTCTTCGCTGCCGCGGTTTGGCTGCGCCGTTATCGCCGTGAATGACACGGAGATGCTTGCAGGGCGGACCGGATATACCGGAGAAGATGGTTTCGAACTGTTTCCACCGGCCGACACGGCTGAGACCGTATGGGATCGCCTGTTCGAAGTCTCTGCCGAGCAGGGAGTCGATTTCGGCCCTTGTGGACTTGCGGCCCGGGACAGCCTCCGTTTTGAGGCTGGATTTCATCTGTACGGGCACGAGCTCGACGACACGACAGGCCCGGTTGAGGCCCGACTCGCGTGGGCCTGTGCTCTGGGGACCGAGTTTGTGGGTCGGAATGCGATCGAGTCCCAGATGAACAACGGCGTGCCCCGACGTTTGTGTACCTTTGTCATGACGGATCCGGCGGTGCCGCGTCAGGGGTATGCCGTGCTGGATTCCGAGGGAAACACGATAGGCACCGTTACGAGTGGAATGCGTGCTCCTTCGGTTGACGTATACGCGGGAAATGCCTTCGTCAGCCGGGAGTTCGCGCGAACAGGAACTGAAATAGTAATTGACGTCCGCGGCCGGCGAAAAGTCGCCCGCGTTGTAAAACGACCTCTGTACACACCACGGTACAGGGTCTGAGCCCTCACAACAGGAGTGAAAACGATATGAAGTTTGACGATACGGTTCGATACGTGAAAAGTCATGAATGGGCGCGCAAGGACGGCGATGAGATCACCGTCGGCATCTCCGATTACGCACAGGACAGTCTTGGAGACGTCGTGTTCGTGGAGTTACCCGAAATAGGAGTGACGTTCACGCAGGGCACTGCGTTCGGTGTTGTGGAAAGCGTGAAGGCGGCGAGCGACATCTACGCGCCGATTGACGGCGAAGTTGTTGCCGTGAATGACGCGCTCAACGACAACCCGGCGGCCGTAAACGAAGACGCGTTCGGCGACGGCTGGCTCATCAAACTGAAGGCAGCGGACCCGTCGCAGTACGACGCGCTCATGAACGTCGACGATTACAAGACATACTCGGAAGGTCTGGACGAGTAGTCGCGTTGACTGCGGTTTCTCCAAAATAGTACCTTAGGTCTGGTACTAATCAAGGAGAACCTGAACACATGTCGTCAGCATTACACACGAAAAGCGGAGCATCATCCATGCTCGTAACAGATTATTCCGTAAAGGACATAAACCTGGCCGACTGGGGGCGCAAAGAGATACGGATCGCGGAGAAGGAGATGCCGGGTCTTGTCGCGACCCGTGAGAAGTATGGACCCGAAAAGCCGCTGGAAGGTGTTCGTATCACCGGAAGTCTTCACATGACCATACAGACGGCCGTTCTGATCGAAACGCTGGTAGATCTTGGAGCAGACGTTCGCTGGAGCAGCTGTAATATTTTTTCGACCCAGGATCATGCGGCTTCCGCCATTGTTGTCGGGAGAAATGGAACCGGGAGTGAGCCTGCCGGGGTTCCGGTATTCGCCTGGAAAGGTGAGACACTGTCCGAATACTGGGAACAGCTCTACAAGGCGCTGTGTTTTCCTGCTGCCGACGGCGGCGTACTTGGACCTCAGCTCATTGTCGATGACGGAGGCGATGCTACAATCATGCTGCATCTGGGCTATCAGGCGGAGCAGGATCCATCGGTTCTCGATACACCGTCGGACGGTGAGGACGAGGTAGAGCTCAAGAAGCTGATACGGCGCATCCTTGATACCGAACCGGGTCGATTCAGTACCCTGGTCGCTGAGTGGGCCGGAGTAAGTGAGGAAACGACAACCGGTGTACACAGACTCTATAAGATGGCAAACGAGGCCAGGCTGCTCGTACCCGCGATCAATGTCAACGACGCAGTCACAAAGAGCAAGTTTGACAATCTCTATGGCTGTCGCGAGAGTCTCGTTGAC
The DNA here is from genome assembly GCA_007128315.1 of Spirochaetaceae bacterium. Classification (GTDB taxonomy): domain Bacteria; phylum Spirochaetota; class Spirochaetia; order DSM-27196; family SKKC01; genus SKKC01. Next base: position 21,878 of record SKXQ01000012.1, read on the forward strand.
GCAATCAAGCGGGCAACCGATGTGATGATCGCCGGTAAAGTCGCCGTCGTCTGCGGCTACGGAGATGTCGGTAAGGGGAGTGCGGCGAGCCTTCGAGCGCTTCATGCGCGGGTAATCGTGACCGAAGTCGATCCGATCTGCGCCTTGCAGGCAGCCATGGCTGGCTACGAGGTGCGAACCGTCGAAGACACCCTCGGTGAAGCCGATATTTATGTTACGGCGACCGGCAACAGGGACATCATTACCGCTGAGCACATGCTGCACATGAAGGACCAGGCCATCGTCTGTAACATCGGACATTTTGATAACGAGATACAGGTTGGAAAGCTCGAGTCAATGAAGGGTGTCACGAAGGTAAATGTGAAACCCCAGGTCGATCAGTACACCTTCCCCGACGGACATAGCATTATTCTTCTTGCCGAAGGGCGTCTGGTGAACCTCGGCTGTGCTACCGGGCATCCGAGTTTCGTCATGAGCAACAGTTTCACAAATCAGGTGCTCGCACAGATCGATCTCTGGAAGAAGCGCGACGAGTATGAACCCAATGTCTATCTGCTTTCCAAGGAGCTGGATGAAGAGGTGGCGCGATTGCACCTCGAGAAAGTCGGTGCGCGACTGACGACGCTCCGAAATGATCAGGCTGATTATATCGGGGTGAAGCCGCAGGGTCCGTTCAAGCCGGAAACCTACCGCTACTAGAAGGCAGATACAGGAAAATATACGTATGGCAGAACGAACCTTTTTGTTTACTTCGGAGTCCGTGAGTGAGGGCCACCCCGACAAACTTGCCGACCAGGTCTCCGATGCGGTGCTCGATGCCTGCCTCCGGGATGATCCGGAAAGCAGGGTCGCATGTGAAACCTTCACAACGACCGGGCTGATTCTGGTCGGCGGTGAAATAACGACAGAGACATATGTCGATATACAGGAAGTCGCGCGCGGTGTTGCGAAGCGCATCGGGTACGATCGTCCGGAGTATGGTCTTGACTATGAGAGCATGAACGTCCTCAATGCGATCCACTCGCAGAGCCCCGACATCAGCCAGGGTGTCAGCGGAACCGGTCTATATCAGGGTCAGCAGGGAGCAGGCGATCAGGGAATGATGTTCGGCTACGCCTGTACCGAAACACCTGAGCTTATGCCGGCACCAATCATGTATGCGCATCAGATCCTGATGCGCGCGGCCCGACTCCGCAAAGACGGTGAAATCAGCTGGCTTCGCCCGGACAGTAAGAGTCAGGTCACGGTAGAGTATGATGGCAATACGCCACGGCGTGTCGCGGCTGTTGTGGTAAGCCACCAGCATGACGATGAGGTTCCGCATAACCAGTTGAAACACGAAGTCATAGACCAGATTATTCGCCCCGTTCTCGAACCGACGGGCCTTGTCGACGAAAAGACGACATACTACGTGAATCCCACCGGTCGCTTCGTGATCGGAGGACCTCATGGCGATGCCGGACTTACCGGACGCAAGATCATTGTAGACACCTACGGCGGTATGGGCCGACACGGAGGCGGTGCATTCAGTGGGAAGGACCCGAGCAAGGTGGACCGCAGTGCAGCGTATATGGCCCGCTATGTCGCCAAGAATGTGGTCGCTGCCGAGCTTGCAGGACGATGCGAAGTTCAGCTCGCATACGCGATCGGGGTGCCATTTCCTGTCAGCATCATGGTTGATACTTTCGGAACCGGTGTTGTTCCCGAGGACAGGATCGCCGACGCGATAGAAAAGACCTTCGATCTCACCCCGTCGGGCATTATCCGTACACTCGATCTGAAAAGACCGATATATCTGAAGACCGCGGCCTACGGGCATTTCGGACGATCGGAGTTTCCCTGGGAAGCGACCGACAGGGCTCAGGAGCTTTCAAAGGCCTGTTCCTGATGATGCAGGGTGCCGTACCTTGGTATGGCACCCGTGGCCGTGCTATCGTTTGGGTATGTTCTTTAAACTGCTTGGCGCGTTTACCATAATCCCGATTGTTGAGCTCTATATACTCATACAGCTGGGCAGCGTTATCGGCGCACTGCCGACCGTTCTGCTTGTCGTCCTCACGGGAGCTGCCGGAGCTGCCCTTGCGAAGGCTCAGGGAGTCTCGGTGTGGAGCAGGATACAACGGGAACTCAATGCGGGGCGGTTCCCCGGAAACGATCTTATCGACGGGCTTCTCCTGCTTCTCGCAGGCGTCACGCTTTTGACCCCGGGGCTCATAACCGATGTCGTGGGGTTTCTGTTTCTTGTGCCCGTTACCCGATACCCGGTGCGCGAATGGCTCAAGCGACGGTTCCGTCGAACGCTCGACAGTGCTACGGTACGGGCCGAACACTACAGCGTACATATACACGACGGAGAGTAGGAGTGCATCTGACCCGATACGGCGCACGATGCGTCATCGCACTTCTTTTTGTAATTACAACGGCATGCGCGAGTGTTTTGTCCCCTGCTGAGCAGGCGCCTCGTCAGCGGGCTCCACTGCCCCCCTCGGAGCGTGACGTCGAGTTCATTGCTCCCGACGACGAAGAAGCACTCAGCGAAGAAGCAGTCCGAGATGTATTTGATATCGAACGCCTTTCCCGTTATGAAGTAGCTGTTATTCGCGCAGCCGGTTTCGATGATGATAGCCTTCGGGAACTGGACGCATTTACAACGACGGAAATCGCGGTTCGGATCGCAGACCGTTTCGATCTGCTGGGCCTGCTGCCGGATGATGAGCTGGAGGCACTCTACCGGGCAGTTTCCGCACCCGTTCCGCTTCATCCGGAAGGCGTGTACCGAGCTGTCATTGTCGGGCAGTTTTTCGACAATGGAGCCCCCTTGTATCTCCTGCTGGGAAGTTACGAGACGTCGCTTGGTGCCGCAGGCGACCGTCGCGTGATCATTCAGTCCAATGCGGTGGCTGCGCGTGACGGACGTGTGGCGACGGGAGACGGACGTTTCATCAGTATCTCTGAGAATATCTCCTGGGATCTGCACCTGGGGGCGGATGGTCGCGTTGCCATGACGCAGCTCATACAGGACCGGTCCCGGGCAGAAGCTGATGAACGACAACGCGAGCAGGAATCGATACGTGCTGCCGATGAGACCGAGAACGGGGAGGACACCGACGGCTCGGTCGTCGAGCCGGAACAGGTGCTCACTCCCATGATGCGTATCGTGCGCGCCGGCGATTCGCTTCTCGATGGAAACGAGGAGTCTACACGGGAAATCCTCTCGCTTGTGGAACCGGTATGGCAGGATTCGAGTCTGTCAGCGGATCTTCGTCTTTCCGCCGGACTCGTCCTGATGCGATATCATTTTGCGATGGCTGACCGTAACGCGGCCGTAGTGTATTCTGATGCGATCGGCGAACTTGCAGTAGAGGCAAGGAATTCTGAAGTCCGGCGGATGGCTCGACTCATAGCACCGTTTTATCGCGATGTGTACGAACTCGCATCCCGGCCCTGAGCGAAGGAGCAATGTCTGTATGAGCACCGCTACGTCAATTATCATCTTCGGGGCAACTGGCGATCTTACGCACCGAAAGCTCCTGCCCGCCCTCTATAACAACTTTCGAAAAGGCCGTCTCGATTCGGCTGCGCGTGTTCTGGGGTACGCCCGACGCGACTGGACGCCCGATTACTTCCGGGAGCGAGCCCGCGATGGAATTCTTCAGTACAACCCGAAGAGTTTCGATGAAGACACCTTCGTGGAGTTCGCAAAGCTTCTTTCGTACGTAAGAGGTAACCTCGACTCGGCGGAAGATTTCTCACGCCTGCAGGAGTTGTTGACAGAGCGCGAACAGAGCGGGTCCGCGCGATTATATTATCTCGCTACTGCACCAAAGTATTACGCGCAGGTCAGTCGGTATCTTGGCGAAACCGGCATGGCAGACGAATCACACGGATCAAGACGGGTTGTGATCGAGAAGCCCTTCGGCCATGACGGGGCCAGCGCGTCAGAGCTCGACGAAACCATACATACAGCTTTCCATGAGAGTCAGGTATTCCGGATCGACCACTATCTCGGGAAGGAGACCGCGCAGAACGTTCTCTTTCTTCGTTTCGCTAATACCATCTTTGAACCTGTCTGGAACCGCCGCTATATTTCGAGCGTGCAGATTACCGTCGCAGAGGCTGTCGATGTCGGTACTCGTGCCGGATATTACGACGAGAGCGGAGTACTTCGTGACATGTTTCAAAACCACCTCCTGCAGCTGCTCGCGCTGACTGCGATGGAACCTCCGGCGTCGCTGCAGGCGGACGACGTCCGAAACGAGAAGGCGAAGGTGCTTCGTGCGGTCGCACCAGTTGATCTGAGTAATACCGTGCGTGCTCAGTACAACGGTTATCGCGAGGCGGACGGAGTTGCTGCCGAATCGACTACACCCACCTTCGCTGCGATGGCCCTGTATGTGAATACCTGGCGCTGGCAGGGGGTTCCCTTCTACCTGTTCTCGGGAAAAGCCTTGCGGGCGAAGACAAGCGAAATCATCGTCCGGTTTCAGGAGCCACCTGGCTTTCTGTTCAATCTGCAGAATTGTGACGGATATACGCCGAATGCCGTTTCCATCTGTCTGCAGCCGAACGAAGGCATACACGTCAAGTATCAGGTCAAGGTTCCGGATCGGGGGAATGCGTCACGAACCGTGAACATGTCCTTCGACTATGAGACCGCCTTTCCGGACAGCCCGATACCGGACGCCTATGAACGACTGCTTCTCGACGCCGTCCACGGTGACGCTTCACTGTTCGCACGCAGCGATGAGATAGAAGCCTCCTGGCAAATTATCGATCCCGTCATCGCAGCCTGGGAGCGAGCCGGTGAGACCGGAGGGAGTTTTCGGGCCTCATCACCTGCTGTTTCAGGCTCCGGACAGCTTGCAATGCAAAGCGTGCCACCGCTGTGTTTCTATGAGCCTGGGAGCTGGGGACCTTACCAGGCAGACGATCTGCTTCTTCGTAATGGGGATAAACGGCAGTTCGGATGTGTCGGGCCGGGCAGAGAAGATGAGTACTGCCGCGATTGTAACGACTCCGATGATTAGTCCGAGCCATTGACAGCATGCGAAGCCAAAGGAACTGTGCTACGTTAAGCCCGTGTACCGAATCCGAAGCGCAGCTCTAATACTCGTAGTTCTCAGTTTTTCCGCTGGTGCGGTACAAGGTGAGGAAGATGCGCAACAGTTCTTCACCGGGTTACGGCTGTCGTTTGGAAACGCACGCCTGACCGGGAGCAGCTTCGAGCACCTGAGCGGAGACGGATCCGACGATGGAGGCGTAAGCACCGTATACCCCGGGATCGGGCTTCGTGTCTACGGACGCCGCGAGCTCGCGCGCTATCTTTCCCTCGGTTCGTTCATCGGGGTCAGAAGCGCCGGTATGTACTTTACACAGAGTGAGACACTACCAGGTGAACTTGAAGAAGGTAAACGCACGGGTCGCTACCGGACCGGCTTCGTAGAGACCGGTCTGCTGGTTTCCGTTTCCACCGAGAGCAGACCGAGTGTATACGTAGAACTGCTGCCGGGACTCAGGGTACTTCCGGGAACGTTGCAGTACGAAGAACAGTACGAAGTCGGTGACGACATTGTGCGGACGCAGGGCAGAACCCGGCCTCTGAACCGTTTCGCCTTCATGCTCGAGGCTGCTGTCGGGATGACGCCCTTCTCAGGTGATGTTGCTATCGACTTTGGTCTTGGTTTTTCGATCTACAGTCAGGAACACCGGAAGCCACCAGGGCCGGATGGTTACCGACCGGATATTACCGAACTGCGTATCGGAGTCGAGTATGCCTGGTAGGAGATGCATCAAGCTGCTCACACTGTGGCGTTCCGGTTTGCTGTTCGTTTCGTGTGTCTCCGTTGCGGGCAACTCACGACAGAACCGGATCGCCGGATCAGTATCTCAATCTTTATGCGGTGCCGCGTCGTCCGAAATATCTTGAGCCGGATACGCAATTTCATGCCCACAGGGGGTACCTTCTGCGCTACGAGTCGATTCGGATCGAGTTGCTGTCGCGCCCGACCCGGGATATGCTTATGGACGAAGAAAACAGGGTGGTTCGGGTATCGACATCTTGGGGCTCGAATACAGATCGGCAAGCCTCGAGGCCCGGGTCACTCTTTCGGTTCGCGACCACCATCCGCGCACGCGTGACGCATTACGGGATCTACTCATTGATTCCGGAGTCAATCGCGGGTGTCTCGGGTACTGATACTTCAGGAGGATAACTTTGCCGATAGTGCGGGTTACGGATCACAAAGCGTATCGACTTCTTGCGGTGCAGTCGGCACATATCGACAGCGAAACCTCCGGGACGGTAGAAGCAGAGGTGCTGCCGCTCATAGACGGACGCCCTATCTTTCTTGACCTTTCACAGGTCCGCTACGTCGACAGTACGGGACTCGGATGTATACTCCGCATAGTCCGCTCGTCTGCGGAAAAAGGGTCGAAGGTTGTCCTGTGCAGACCCACCTCGGCGGTCCGGATGCTTCTTGACTTTTCTCAGCTGAAGCAGTTCGCAGAAATATCCGATTCGTGTGACACCCCGGAATCTCCTTCGGAGAGTACCCGATAATGGCGGTTCCGTTACTTCTTCTGATAGCCGGCATCACAGGACTGGTTTACGGTGCAGACCTTCTGGTCAGAGGTTCATCGCGCCTCGCCCTCGGGTTTGGAGTGTCGCCACTGTTTGTCGGCATCACCATCGTCGCCGTTGGAACCTCGGCCCCCGAGCTCGTTGTTAATCTTGTCGGTGTTGTACGCGGAGCGACCGACATTGGCTACGGCAACGTTCTCGGTAGCAACGTGTTTAACATTCTGGCAGTCCTTGGAGCCGCGGCGCTTATTCGTGACGTACCGATAGGACGCGCAACGACGCGAATAGAGATCCCTCTGTGCGTGCTGAGCGCTGCAGCACTTCTGATCGTGGCGAATGATCCGGTCATAGGCGGGGACACAATTGCCCGGATTCAGCGAAGCGAAGGTCTGCTCCTGTTGGGGTTTTTCCTCGTATTCGTGGCGTATACTATATCGCTCGCCCGCAGGGAACCAGACGCGCTTCCTCTTTCGGGTGACGTTGTCGTTACCCCCGATGCCTCAGGCCGTCTGCGAGCTGCGGTACAGCTGGTTCTGGGTCTTGCAATACTGCTCGTCGGCGGTCGAATCGTGGTTGACGGGGCAACCGATCTTGCGACGATACTAGGCCTCTCTGAACGCATTATTGCGATTCTCGTCGTTGCGGTTGGTACGTCACTGCCGGAGCTTGCGACTTCGGTTGTTGCTGCACGCTCGGGAGAACTCGATATAGCGGTCGGGAATGCCCTTGGATCATGCCTTCTCAACGCCTTTCTCATCCTCGGACTGACCGCATCGATACAGCCGGTCACCATCCCTGCCGGGAGCAACCTCGACCTTTTTGCCTATCTGACAGCGTCGGTGTTCCTCTTTCTCTTTGTGTTTACCGGGAAGGGACGAAAGATCGACCGGCGTGAGGGAGGCGTCTTTGTCCTTCTGTACGGGGCCTATGTTGCAGCGCTGTTTCTGATCTGATTGCAGGGTGCGTGTGAGAGGATCCTACTGACTCGTTTCGTTTCTGTGGACTTTCTGCTCGAGCGCCGAAAGGAGGAGCTCGAACTGGTCACGAACCTGAGGCGCAGCGTCTACGATGTCCTTATGCGCCTCAAGTACGTAGTCGTCGGTCAAAAGGTCCTTACGCTGCACAGGAACCTTGTCGAGTACTTTTGATTTCAGCTCGGCCATCCCGTCTTCATAGATGATGGGAAGATACCCGTACAGATGGCAGGTCCTGAGTATATCTCCCACCGCATCTGAGGGGTTGCACAGCCACGCCTTGCCACCACTACGCTTCATGAAGCGAACCAGTTTCAGCAGCGTTCCGATCGTTGTCGAGTCAATGTATTCCGTGTTCGAGAGATCAAGGAAAATTTCGCGAATACTCGACTGGCTTACGACGTCACTCACGTGTTCGAAGAGAGAGTATGCGGTCAGTGCCTGTATCCTGCCTTCGGCAAAAAGAATGAGGGTCTGTTTTTGCTTCAGGTAGTAGATGTGTCCGGCTTCGCTCACAGTGGTCAGCATAGTACGAAAGGCATTTCATCGCCTACCATGTACCCTTGATTTGCTTCGCTTTCGCGTCCTTTCGCACGATTGAGCAAGCATGTAGATGACGCTACAATACCGATCCCGGAGGTTATGTGGATAGTCGTACGGCCAGGTGGGGCTATGTTTCAGGATGGCTCTCCATTGTCTTGAACTCGTTCCTTGCTGCGCTTAAATACTGGGCGGGAGTTACCACCGGTTCCTTCTTTCTCGTTGCCGACGCGTGGCACACGATATCCGACACCCTTTCATCGATAGCAGTACTCTTCGCTACCCGCACGTCGCGGAAGCCGGCTGACCCCGAGCACCCCTTTGGTCACGGACGGGCCGATCTCATAATCGGCGTTGCGATCGGTGTGCTCATAGGGACTGTCGGGCTCAACTTTGCTCTGGATGCGATTGCATCGCTGAACTCTCCGCGGATAGTCGAATATGGTCGGCTCGGGATTACCGCGGTGCTGGTTTCCATTGTTGCCAAGGAACTGCTCGCCCAGTTCGCGTTTTTCGCGGCCCGACGCAGCAACATGGAAGCGATCCGGGCTGATGGATGGCACCATCGTAGCGACTCAGTAACGTCGGTGCTTGTCCTCCTTGGTATACTCTTCGCGGGATCAGAGTACTGGATCGATGCTGTACTCAGTCTGCTCGTCGCACTATTTCTGATCGGGGCTGCGTGGAAGGTTATCTGGGAGTCGGCGCGGCCACTACTCGGAGAGTCACCGAATCAGCGAACGATAGCCGGGATCCGCCGCATAGGAGATCGCATCAGCCCGGTCTTCGAATCTGTCCACCATATACACGTGCATCGGTATGGTACGCATACGGAAATGACCTGCCACGTGAACGTCGACAAAAATATGTCTGTCGGGGATGCACACGACCTGGTCGATGATTTCGAGCAGGCACTTCGCGATGGTATGGGCATTGAGCCGACCGTGCATATCGAGCCTCGGAATGATGCCGAAGAGATACGCGTACCTGGTACCAAGCCCTAGTTCGCGCGGGCCTGCAGGAGTTGGGCCCACCGGGCACTGTGTGCGACACTCGGCAACGCCCTTCTGCACAGACCGGTTTCGCGAAGTACAACCGCCGGTTCCCGGGGATAAATCGAAACCTTGGTTCCAACGGGAATCGAGCCCGTGTACTCGGTGTGCGCGAGATAGTCGACGTGGCCAAAACGTATCCGAAATGTCACGTCGTGTCCCCTGAACTCCCGCGAGACGACTTCACCGCTGTGATTCGTTCCGTTCGTGTCTGCGGGGGATAGACCGAGGTGTTCAGGGCGCAGCGACAGGAGGACCGGGCCCTCGGCGTCAGGGACGATCGGAATAGTACCCAGCTCTGTTTCGGCAACCGACCCCCTGGCCGTTCCCCGCAGAAGATTTGCTCGTCCGAGAAACTGGGCGACGAAGCTCGTTTCCGGATGGAGGTAAATCTCTTCGGGTCTTCCGACCTGTTCCAGGGCGCCCGCGTGCATGACCCCGACCCGGTCACAGAACGAAAGCGCTTCTTCCTGGTCGTGAGTCACGAGGATGGCACTGACATCCGCACACTTCAGGAGTGTCCGTATATCGCGGCGTGTTGTTTCGCGAAGTGCAGCATCAAGGTTTGAGAATGGTTCATCAAGGAGGATCAGCTCGGGATTCGAGGCAAGCGTTCTCGCGAGCGCGACGCGTTGTTGCTGGCCACCGGAAAGCTCATGTGGCATACGGTCAGCTTCCCGCTCGAGTCCGACGAGCTCAAGAAGCTCTTCGCCGCGCTTTTTCCTGTATCGGCGGTCTACCCCGCGCAGGCCGAACATGACATTTCCGACGACGGATCTGTTCGGAAACAGGGCGTAATCCTGAAACACGAAACCGATTTTCCGCTTTTCCGGAGGCAGCCCTCCTATGGAAACGCCGTCGAGCAGGATGTCACCGCTGTCGGGATGTTCAAACCCGGCAATAATGCGAAGCGTTGTTGTCTTTCCGCATCCGCTGGGACCCACGAGACCGAAGATCTCACCGGACTCAAGGTAAAATGATGCGTCTGATACTGCCGGCATGAGAGAAGGTTCGAAGCATTTTGTGATGTGCCGCACGTCGAGATGATACATGATACAGACCTCCTGACAGCCGTCAGTGACGACCCTCGTACTTTAGCATAAGACCCACGAAAAAACTTGAGAACAGCACGATAGCCGCCGCGTAGGGCGCAGCGTCCACAAGCTGGGCCTCGGATGTGCGTGAAAACACAGCCACACTGAGCGTGGTAAAACCGGTCGGAGCGAGCAGAAAGGCCAGTGGCAGCTCTTTCATGGCCATGACGAACACCAGGGTGAAAGATGCGAATACTCCGCTCCTGAGTAAAGGAAGGACTGCATACAGGAATGCGGCCTGCGGACTGTATCCGAGGCTTCGGGCAGTCTCGTCGAGTTTTCGCGGCGCGAGCATCATAGTGCTTCGGATGGGGCCTATGGCGAGAGCAAGAAAGTTCATGGCATACGCAAATACGAGCAGCGGTAAGCGTTGATACAGGAACGGGACGCCACGCAGGGAGAAAAACACGAACGCAAGGGCAAGGGCCAGTGGCGGTACGGCGTAGCCAATATACGCGGTACGCTCGGCGATCATTGTGGTGCGGGACGGATAGCGCACTCGTGCGTAGGCGAGGGGCAGCGCAAGCAGGACGGCAAGCACTGCAGCCGGAACCGCGGCCGCCGTACTGTTCAGGAAAAGCTCGAAGATGCGTCCCAACTCGCCCCACGGAGGTCGTTGCAGTATCCACCAGAGAAGGCTGAAAACCGGCATGCCTATGGAAGCGCTCAGCACAAGTACGATGAATGCCCACGAGGCGAGTCTGCCGAGTCCGCGGACATGTACCAGCCGGTGCTTTCTGCCGACTCCGCTACCGAGGCGGGAATACCGCACCGATCGCAGAAGCCGTGCTTCCAGAATGACCGGTCCTGCTGTCATTGCAAGCAGGATGAGCGCCAGTACCGAAGCATAGGTCCGGTCGAAGGCTCCCGCGTACTGAGTGTATATCGCGAAGCTGAACACTTCGTACCGCATGAGGGCGACGGCGCCGAAATCGCCGAGTGTGTACAGAGCAATGATTACCCATCCGGCGAGCAGACCGGGAAGCAGCATGGGTATGACAACTTTCAGATAGACCTGAGCGGGGGTGTATCCGAGGCTCCTCGCGGATTCTTCGACTCCGGGGTCGAGGCTTCGAAACGCCGAACGGACATTCAGGAACATGTACGGGAACGAGTAGAGGCTGAGCGCAGCGATCGCGCCGACGAGCCCGGTCGGTCTGGAGACTTGCAGGCCTGCGAGTGCTGCAATACCGTTCCGGCCACCAAGGCTCAGGAGTGCGTGAGCCATTACGTATCCGGGTATCGCGAGGGGCATGACGGATGCGAGTGTGATCCATCGCATGCCCTTGAGATCGGTGCGGGTTACGATCCACGCGAGAGGTACCCCGATCAGCGTTGTCACCGTGAGGACACCGCCAGTGAGCAGTACCGTGTTCACAAAAAGGTCGAGCGTTCGACGCCGCCAGATCAGATCACGAAGTAAGGCAGGATCGGCCTCGGCTGCACGAAGTACGAGGTAACTCAGCGGCACACCCATGGCCAGCACAATAAAAAGAGGCGTGATAAGCAGAAATGCCGGAATGCTGGTGACATTCCGGCGTGAACGGTGTGGTGTGTCTGTCATGAGTGCAACAGTGTTCGTCTCCGACGCCCGTGTCGGTGCTTACAGTGCACCAGCCCGCCTGAGCAGGTTGAGCGTTCCTTCAAGGTCTTCGAGGTCATCAAGGTCTATTTCGGGAGCAACTTCAATGACACGGTCAAAGGATTCGAGGACTCCGGCAGGGACGACCGAATCAATAACCGGATACTCGTACACCATTTCGGTAAAGTACTCCTGTGCAGCAGTATCCAGAAGAAAACGGATAAACTCAACGGCACCGTCTCGCTTCTCTGCGGTTCGCAGGATGCCGATGCTCGCAACATTCACGAGGTTCCCTATGTCACCATCAGCAAAAAAGCGTTGTCGTACCGGGAAGCTCGGGTCATCGGCGAGGAATCGCAGGAGGTAGTAGTTGTTTGTGATCCCCATTGCTATTTCTCCTGCGCCGAGAGCTTCCACGATTGCCGTATTGTTCCTGTAGATCTGGGCGTCGTTAGCGATCATACCTTCCACCCATTCCTGCGTCCGGCCGTCTCCGTAGCGCACGCGCATGGCCGTCACAAAAGACTGAAACGACCCGTTCGTCGGCGCCCAGCCGACCCGTCCGCGGTACTGTCGGTCAACCAGGTCGAAAATGCTGTCCGGGAAGGTAAATCCCTCCACCAGATCGGGAGCATAGGCAAGGACCCGTGCACGACCACTTGTCGCAATCCACTCCCCGCGTTCGCTCTGGTACAACGGTGGAAGCAGCGCAAACAGCTCATCCGGCAGTGCCTGCAGCAGTCCTGCACTCGCAACAGCACCGAGCGCACCGGCGTCCTGTCCCCAGTACAGGTCAGCGGGAGAGCGATCTCCTTCTTCCTGTAAAAGCACTGCGAGCTCCGCGGTTCCTCCGTAGCGCACATTGACCAGTATACCGCTGGCAGCTTCGAACTGCTCAATGAGCGGCGCGACGAGGCTTTCACCTCTTCCCGAGTACAGTGTAATTGATCGCTGGGCTGTCTGTTCCGACCGGCCCGCGGCAAAAAGCGATGTCGCCGACAGCAGCAGAACCGCCGCAGCGAGTGTCGTCCTCAGTAGCTTCCGAATGTACATAGTCATCTGGTGCTTCTTCTCCTCTTTGTTCTTTACTCTGAGGCATTTCTATTACACGTATTATGTTTGCGTCAATAACAAAAGTTAGTTGACCCTAACAACTGCCGGTTTCTTCATGGAGAACGCGAAATTCTGTACCATGAATCCGCGCAAGGGGAGAAATTTTTTCCGCGAAGGCATCAGGATGCCGGAACTGGTAAACCGTTTCAGATGAAGCGGTAACACGCGCCCTGTGCCGTAGAGCCTGGTGACCAGGTATTGTCGTTCGCTCGCTTGCCGTATTCCGAGAAAGTTTGCGGGAAGCCGGACTGGCAGTCCCTTCCTGAGCCGCGGGGTGTCGAACTCGAGTGTGCAGCCGCGTTGACCGCCCATTTCGAGGTTTGCAGAGAGGGTTCCTGTACCCCAGTGCATCTCAATATCGGCGGTCATCTTTGGTACTGCCCAGTTTCTGCGCCCCCAATAGGTGCTTTCGTCGGAGTCCACGTACATGTGAGTAACCTCGGCCTGAGACCAGCTTCCCGGTGCCGGGAACGCCAGGCAGAAGATCTCGTTGTAGGGTCCCACCGGCGAGGACGTGTATTCGACCGCGCAGAGTACGGCGAGGCGGGGGGTGCGAATGCCCTGCGGGCGGGTCGCTGAAGCAGTCCCGTATCGAAGAATACCGAGGACACCGAAGGCTCTCCCTTCAAGGGTCCAGGGCGCCGGAGCGTGCAGCGTCGGCATACGGTCTGAGCCCATAGTATCTAGTTCATGGAAGGCTTGAAGCCGGTCTCGGCTACAATCTGGTAGAATCCGCCTTTCTGGCCGAGCGCGTGTTTCCATGCTGTTTCCGGGTCGGGGTGGAATACGATATCGGTGCGAATCTGCTGCAGAAGCCAGGACCCTTCCCTCAGCTCGTACTCGAGCTGCCCGGGACCCCACCCGCAGTATCCGGCATAGAAATGTATGGCTGGATGATCCGCCGGCGCCGAAACGTCCCAGGACTCGGCAAGCCAGGAGAGCAGTTCGGGGCTTGCTGGCTCGAATACTACACCTGGCGCCGGGCGTAGCGCATGCTCGTTCTCGGGAGCTCCCGGGATGCCACCGTGCAGGATGAAAAGATACTCCTGCTGCACCGGCCCGCCGACAAACACGGAGGCATCGCCTATGATCGATCCATGAAGATCGTCGATTGCCTCTCCGAGAGACGTTTCCGACTGTCGGTTCACCACAAGGCCGAAGGCCCCGTCACTGTTGTGCTGTATGATGATGACGACGGTCCGGTAGAAATTGGGATCGATGAGATCCGTTTCCGAGATGAGCACATATCCTTCAAGTGAATCCGGGTATTCGCGCTCGCTCGGGGCTACCAGCGGGTCATCCGGATCGTGAAACGCAGCCATAGTATTCCTTCCACACTCAGTATACGGGCACAAGCGGTGGATAGGCTACCATGTATTCCATGCATCCCCGCAAAGGGCTTTCTCAAGGGACCCGAGCTGTGCATACTCGGTTCTGACGTGAGTGAGATTTATCGAGTCGATCCGGTTACACGGTTACCGTATGGCGTAAGCCGACACTTCGCGGCTCTTGCCGACACCGAAGACCCTTTCCGTGACCCTATTGCGGCCCAGTACATGCCGACACCCGGCGAACAGACCGTTCTGAGCTACGAGGATCCGGACCCGATAGGCGACGGACAGTATACGGTCGTACCGCGTCTCGTGCACCATTATTACGATCGTGCGCTGCTTCTGGTCAACGACAGATGCGCCACCTACTGTCGCTACTGCTTCCGCCGGCATTTTACCGGCCACGGAGCCGGGCATGTCACGTCTGCTGAACTCGACACTATCTGTACCTACCTAAGCGCTCATACGGAGATACAGGAGGTGCTCCTTTCCGGAGGTGACCCCCTGATGCTTGCCGACACCGAGTTTTTTGGCATTATCGACCGCCTGCGAGTGGTACGGGATTTTATTGTGCGGGTATGCACCCGTATGCCCGTTGTTCTGCCGAATCGAATAAGCACGAGCTTTGCCCGCATGCTCGGGGAACGGCGGCCCGCCTGTATGGTGGTTCACGTGAACCATCCCAGGGAGCTCACGCCAGAGTTCCGAGCGGGCGTTGGCAGACTTCTCGCCCACGGCATCACAACTGCCTCGCAGACGGTCCTTCTGCAGGGCGTCAACAACGATGCGGACGTTCTCGAGGGGCTGTTCCGGGGGCTGCACCGTATGGGAGTCCGTCCCTATTACCTGTTCCAGGGTGACCTTGCGTCCGGCACTTCGCACTTCCGGGTCGACCTCGGGCGAGGCATTGAGATTATGCGGGTTCTCAGGTCAAGGCTCTCCGGGCTGGCTCTCCCGACGTATGCAGTTGATCTTCCCGGTGGCGGAGGCAAGGTGCCCGTAGAGGCGAGTCTCGTGAGGACGACCGAAACCAACTACATCCTCCGTGACGGAGCCGGCAGAGAGTGGGCGTATCCCCGTGAGCCGGCCTGCTCCGGCGTGTCGGACAACCCGCCTGCGCCGGGCGACCCGAAAGGTGACCGTTCACCGGATTTCTCATCGAAATTCTCTTGAACTTTCCGGTCTCTCCATGAATGCTGTGAGGTGTGTTAAAAGATTCTGTCTACTTTGACCGACGTCTCGAACCCGAAGCCGGACGGATTCTTCATGGCGCGGGGCAGAGCCCCGAAGCGTTCCTGGAGTATCTGAAAGCCATAGGAGCCGAGTACACGCCTCTGCTGTACATGATGTACACCGGACTGAGAGGTGACCCGAACCGTTTCAGAGCGAAACTCGCCCGTATGAACGATCTTGTCCC
This sequence comes from Spirochaetaceae bacterium, assembly GCA_007128315.1. GTDB lineage: Bacteria > Spirochaetota > Spirochaetia > DSM-27196 > SKKC01 > SKKC01. The sequence continues at coordinate 37,561 of SKXQ01000012.1, forward strand.
CCAGTCGCTTGTTCCCCAGATCGGACTTTCAATGACCACCGATGGGACTCCCGAAGAACACTACGAGCACGAAGTCGCCGAGGGCACGAAGGACGATGAACTTATCGCCTTCTGTGCAGCGCTTCGCGAGTCCGGCAGCCCGGCGTTCGTGCGCATTGGTTACGAGTTCAATGGGCGATGGAACGGATATGAACCGGAGTCCTACGTGGCTGCATTTCGCCGTATTGTGAAGACAATGCGGGCACAGGGGCTTGAAGACGCAGCGGCTGTGTGGTGTTTCGCCCCCGGCGGTGATCCTGACTACATGAAGTGGTATCCAGGGGATGATTGTGTCGACTGGTGGTCCATCGACCTGTTCTCAGTCGAGCATTTTGAGCTGCCTGAGACAGGTGCGTTCATGGCGGAGGCATACCGGAGAAGGTTTCCGGTGCTGATCGGTGAGAGTACCCCGCGTTTTGTGGGCTGTACGGACGCGGACCGTGCGATTTCCGCGTGGTTCGAGCCATACAGACGGTTCCTCGAAGCGAATCCGCATTGCAAGGGAACAGGCTACATCAACTGGAACTGGGCCTCGTATCCGATGTGGGCTGACTGGGGTGACGGGCGCATTACCGCATCAGCCGGGGTGTGTGACTGGTACCGACGTCTTGTAACACAGGCACAGTTCATACACGCCGGAGACAGCGCTCATATTAAGGAAAGTCTTTGCCGAAATTATTGACATATAGGGTCAATCAGTGTGAATGTATGGGGTATTACCCAATATATAGCGTATGTATCCATGAGTAGAGGGGGACGTAGTCATGAGCAGTGTCAGCACGCCTAAAGAGCCGGCGGTCGTTAAAATACCTTTTCAGGACGCTTCAGTCGACATCTGGGACAAGAAATATCGCCTGAAGACCAAAGAAGGTGCGTCGATCGACAAAACCGTAGACGATACCTACAAGCGTGTTGCCCGGGCGCTCGCTGAGGTGGAACACGAGGATCTGAGGGATCGCTGGTACGAACGCTTTCTCTGGGCTCTCCGTCATGGAGCAACCCCGGCGGGACGGATCATGTCGAATGCAGGAGCGCTTGAATACAAGCCTGCCACATCGACTATCAACTGTACGGTGTCGGGAACCATCGGGGACTCGATGAACGACATCCTGTCGAAGGTTCACGAGGCCGGACTGACCCTCAAAGCCGGTTGTGGCATAGGATACGACTTTTCGACCCTGCGACCTCGCGGGGCCTATGTGTCCGGTGCGGGAGCGCACACCTCCGGGCCGCTTTCATTCATGGATATCTACGACCGCATGTGCTTTACCATTTCCTCTGCGGGCGGCAGACGTGGCGCGCAGATGGGCACCTTCGACGTTGGACATCCCGATGTAATGGAGTTCATTCGTGCCAAGCGTGAGGACGGTCGTCTTCGTCAGTTTAACCTGTCGCTGCTAATCACACACGCCTTTATCGAAGCGGTAAAAAACGACGTGGACTGGCCGCTCGCCTTTCCCATGACGGAGCGTGAGGCGAGGGAAGACGGAATAGACCTCAATGATGTGTCAAAGGTTATCTGGCGCGAGTGGCCGGAGGCCGGAGGCTATCTCAAAAACGAAGAAGATCTGGTCGCCTGTCGGGTATACAAGACGATTCGGGCTCGTAGTCTGTGGAATCTCATAATGCGCTCGACCTACGACTACGCCGAACCGGGTTTCGTTCTCATCGATGAAGTAAACGAAAAAAACAACAACTGGTTCTGTGAGAAGATTCGGGCAACCAATCCCTGCGGTGAGCAGCCACTTCCGCCGTACGGCGCCTGCCTTCTCGGTTCGGTAAACCTGACCATGTTTGTTCGCAAGCCCTTCACAAAAGACGCAGAGTTCGACTGGAGTACCTACCGGGAGGTCGTAAAGGTCTTTACCCGCATGCTCGATAACGTCGTTGAGATCAACGGCCTTCCCCTGTCCGAGCAACGTCGGGAAATCGAGCGGAAGCGCCGGCACGGCATGGGTTTTCTCGGGCTCGGCAGTACCATGACCATGCTCTGCATGAAATATGGCTCAGCCGAATCGGTTGCATTTACTGATCAGGTATCGCGTGAACTCGCCGTCGCAGGCTGGGAGGCCGGTCTTGAACTGGCTGAGGAGAAAGGGCCTGCGCCGATAATGGATGAGCTGTTCGAGATTACACCAGAACTGCTTCGCAAGCGCCCCGAGCTTTCGCGGGACGGTTACAAGACAGGGGACAACGTTGCAGGCAAAGTGCTCCTCGCCCGCTACAGCCGCTACATGCAACGCATCGCAACGGTGGAGCCGGACCTCATCGAGAAAATCGCCGAGAAAGGCGCACGGTTTACCCATCATTCGTCCATTGCCCCGACCGGGACCATTTCGCTTTCACTGGGCAATAACGCTGCCAACGGCATTGAGCCGAGCTTCGCGCATCATTACTTTCGAAACGTAATACGCGAAGGGAAGAAGTCCAAGGAACAGGTAGATGTGTTCTCGTTCGAGCTCCTCGCCTATCGGGAACTGGTCGACCCGGAGGCCTCGGTAGAAGCCCAGGAAGGCGAACACGCACTCCCCGACTACTTTATCACCGCCGACAGTGTTACGCCGAAGCAGCATGTGGACATACAGGCGGCCGCCCAGACCTGGATAGACTCATCGATCTCGAAGACTGCGAATGTTCCGACGGACTTTCCCTACGATGACTTTCAGGACATTTACATGTACGCCTACGAGCAGGGGCTGAAGGGCTGCACAACCTTTCGATTTAACCCGGAAGTGTTTCAGGGGGTTCTCGTACGCGAAACAGACCTCAAAAACACAACGTACGAGTTCGTGCTCCAGGATGGGACGATTGTCGAAGCCCGCGGAGACGAAGAGATCGAGTACGACGGTGAAGTGCATAATGCCGCGAACCTGTATGATGCGCTGAAAGAAGGCTACTACGGTCGTTTTTAACGGCACTACAAGAAAGGGATTAAGACATGGCACGACGAATTGAAGGTGAGATCGTAGACTACCGCGTCCGCAAAGGTGTGACGCCGACGGAACCGGCTGAGGCCGCTCCAGCCGAAGCACAGTCGGCCCCGCCCGCTGTTGATGATTCGAGGAGCGAAATCATAGCGATGCACGAGGCGCTCGAGCGACCGTACGCGCTTCTCGGCTCGACCTATAAGGTCAAAACGCCGGTTTCCGATCACGCAATGTACATAACGATTAACGATATTGTGTTGAATGAGGGAACCGAGAATCAGGTTCGACGCCCGTTTGAGATTTTCATCAACTCCAAGAATCTTGACCACTTTCAGTGGATCGTCGCGCTCACCCGTATTATCTCGGCTGTGTTTCGCAAGGGTGGCGACGTGGAGTTTCTCGTTGAAGAACTCAAGGCTGTGTTTGACCCTCGCGGTGGATACTGGAAAACTGGTGGTAAGTTCATGCCGTCACTCATCGCCGAAATCGGAGAAGTTATCGAAGAGCATCTTGTCAAGATCGGGATGATAGAACCCAAAGGCCTCAGCGAGCATCAGAAACAGCTTCTTGCGGAAAAGCGTGCTGAATACGAGGCAGCGAACGCCCAGGGCGATCTGTTCGTCCAGGCATCAGGCGAGGATGGACCGTCGGTGACCGCCGTACCACCGGCGAGCCGGACCGCACAGCCGAATGGCCGGGATGAATCCGAAAAAAAAAACGGTAACACCGGGGGCTCGTTTCCCGTGGGGGCCCAACTCTGTCCCAAGTGCAGTACCGCCGCAGTTGTCATAATGGACGGATGCAGGACCTGTTTGAACTGCGGCGACTCAAAATGCGGCTGAACTGGCAGGCGCGGGCCTCAAGGTGGCTGGCCCGCGTCCTGTCAGTCGGTCCTTCGCCTAGTCAAGGACGAAGCCGACGATCTCAGCAAGTACGGTACCGTTGATTGCATCCGCTTCAGTAAAGACACTGTGCCGGATGTCTTCGATCTCGATGACGCGAATGTCCGCGAAAAACCGTCTCAGGAACTCCTCGTTGTAGTCGTTCGCGACGACAGTATCATCTCCTGCAAGAATGAGCAGGAGGGGGATATCGCGCTCCGAAATCCGTCGTCGCGATTCTTCCCAGGTAAGGTAGGCCTGGAACCATTCCAGGTCTGTGTGGCGTATTTTGAGGGTATCGTGCTCTTCGGCAAACTCTATGTAGGCGCCGTTTGTTGTGCTTCCTGATATGCGGTCCGGTAGCTGGTCGACAATCTGGCCCACAATGTCGGCTCCTGCCTCGAGAACAGGAAACGCGAATACCCGGATCAGCGGAGCCGCGAAGACCATGCGGGTAAAGCGATCCTCGAACTGCTCGGAATGCTCCAGCAGCGCGCTCGCGCCGGTGCTGTGCGCGATTCCTGTCAATCCGGACAGTCTGTCCGGACCGAGTATTCCGATTCGCTCTACTGCCTCAATTGTCCGTTCTATGGCCTGAGCGTACTGTTCGAAGTTGTCTATGTAGCCCCGGCGTCCGCTGGAGAGGCCGTGGCCGGGAAGGTCCATGGTTATGACGGTGATGCCTGCATCGAGGAGCGCTTCAATCGCGTATCGGTTGGTCGCGGTATGGTCAAGGTATCCGTGGATAAAGAATGCGATTTGCGCATCCGAGTCGCTGTTTTCGACGGATCGGAGAACCTGTACGAAGACAGTATCGTCGGGACCGGTTCGTACCGACCCCGCACCGAGGGTTTCTGAATCGAGCGCGAACTGCCAGTGTCGGCGGTATGCTTCGTAGTCCAATCGCGCGGCGGCCGTCCACTCGTTACCGAGCTCGGGGATACTGCCGCGCAGTCGTTCGGTAGTGTCCCGGGTAAATCCGGACTCTGCCGCATCGTCGCGGACGCGCTCGAAAGGCAGTTCATCTGCGCTTTCCGTATGTGCACACATTACGAAGCCTCCAGCGAGAATGCTGCATACCATAAGCCGCAGTATCCTTTGTGTTCCCGTACCACGCATTTCCATTTCCTTCTTTACCCGATTAGTCTTGACACGTCCACGCTTCATTTTCAAGCTGTTCAGGACCTATGGTGCACTACCTCGGCTCCGGAATCAGGGATTACTCGACGCGCCCGCTCATGCCGTACGCACGACCATACTGGGAGTTTCAGGCAATTCTGTCAGGATCGGCGTCCCCTCTTTTTCTTGAGGAAACGGCTCGCGCCGCCTCACCCCGCTTGTGGGTCTTTCCTCCCGTTCTCGTTCACGGGTGGCACTCGTTACAGGAGGCACCCTGCGAAGTAGCGGTGTTTCACGTTGATTCTGTTCCCGGCCTCATGCAGCAAGTCTGTCGGAACGAACGCTACGTACACGTTGCTCTCGATGATAACGAGTGTGTCGCGATACGCGCTGCGTGCGCGACGCTCATCGAGGCCCTGGAGTCACGCGACCGGCTGGTCGCTCTCGAGGTCGACGAGGTGGTTGCACGGCTTTGCAGGATTGTCCTGCGCGGAAATGAGGATCTGATCCCGGAACGCAACGAGAAGGACAGCACGGCAACCCGTGTTGTCGAGCAGGGCTTCGCGTTCTACGCCGAGCACATGAACGAAGGGATAGGCGGGCTGGATATCGCGGCCCATTGCGGATACTCGGTCGCCCACTTTCGCCGTCTGGTTGAACGGGTAAGGGGAGAGTCGCCGCGTACGGTCATGGGCGCAATGCGCATGGAGCGCGCACGACATCTACTTTCAATGAGCACTATACCGGTATCCCGGATAGCCGAAGCCTGCGGATACGCCGAAATCGCCTCGTTCAGCCGTGCGTTTACCTCCGCGCACGGAACCTCACCGCTCAGCTGGCGTGAGCGGTGGCCTGATGTCCGGCAGAAGGCTCGTATCAGCCCCCGACCCGCGTCCTGAGGTCGTTTACGTCTATCTTTCGGCCTTCGGCCATCGAAAGGTTTGCGGCAATTCCTGTAAGGATTGAATCTGTTCCAGACCGGTGATCCGCGGCGCGGCCGAGAGGGTCGTCGTCCGAACCGACAAATACGTCGGCCAGTAATCGGATGTCGCCACCTCCGTGCCCGCTTTCGTCCGACTCGTCGAGTTTGATGTGTTCAGGTGCCTGCCAGTGACGATGTAGAATCAGTTCGGCCGGGACATCCGCGTCGTGTTTTTCGCTACCAAGCGAATACTCTCCGTGTATGTCCGAAGCTGAGGTGGAGATGTAGGATACTTCGGTCACATTGTACTCAAGACGACCTCTGGTGCCGTTGAACGCGATCCTGAAACCTTCCCAGGGTGAATAGGCGGTAAGGTGATAGCTCATGGTCGCGCCGCTGTTGTAGCGCACGAGGACACTCATATCATCCTCTATGGAGATACCGTCCGAAAAAACACTTTGATCGCGACGGTACCCATCCTCGCTTTCAGCCTCAAGGTAGGTACGGCGCAGTTTTTCGTTCACGTTCATGTGCAGCGCAAAGGGATCGCGTTGTGCGGTGGGATTGCCCGTGGAGCGATCGTAAAACTCTGTTACTCCGCGTTCCTCAGCGTTCTCCCGCCCGTAAAACACCAGGTCTCCGAACGCATAGACATCCTTCGGGCTCGAATCAAGCCACCAGTTTACCAGATCAAAGTGATGGGTTGCCTTGTGTACCATCAGGCCGCCGGAGTTTCGCTTGTCACGGTGCCATCGGCGAAAATAGTCCGCACCGTGACTCGTGTCAAGAAGCCACTCGAAGTGCACGCTCTTTATGTCACCGATTACACCCGACATAAGCACTTCCTTGACCCGGGCGTTGCGCGGTGCGTAGCGGTAGTTGAACGTCACGGTGAGGCGCCTGCCCGTTCTGCAAATCGCCTCGTTTATAGCCGCACATTTATCGGCGTCGATTGTCATGGGCTTCTCGGTTATTGCATCACAACCCGCGTTCATTGCCCGAATTATGTAGGTGTGATGAGTCCGATCGATGGACGTGACGATAACCGTGTCGACGCGTTCGCGTGAAATCATGGTTTCGAAGTCACGAGGCAGATAGGCCGGTACCGGGTGGTACCCGAACTCTTTCTCGAGCTCCTCGTTTGCATAATCAAGCCTGACTGAGTTCAGGTCGCACAAAGCAACAAGTTCTCCATGCGCTGCGTGGCTTGTTGCGAGTGCCTTCAAATACATCTTGCTTCTGCCGCCCGTGCCGACGACTGCATACCGTTTGCGTGTACTCATGTGCGACATGGTAGCAGGGTCCTTTCGGAAAACGAATGTCAGAACCGTATTGATTTATTGATATTTTCGCTCATAGTAATGAAACCGGCCGCTGCTTCAGAGGCGACCGGCTTCGATGATGCGCTGGAGAAACTGGCGGGTCCGGGGATTCTCGGGGGCGGAAAAGAGCTTGTTCGGCGGTGCTTCTTCGAGTATCCGTCCACCTTCGAGAAAGCAGACGCGGTCGGCGACATCCCTGGCGAACCCCATCTCATGGGTGACAATGATCATCGTCATACCCTGTGTCTTCAGGTCCCGGATAATTCTTAAAACACCACCGATCAGTTCAGGATCGAGTGCGGCGGTGACCTCGTCGAGCATCAGGACGTCAGGCTGTGTTGCAAGCGCGCGTACGATTGCGACACGCTGCTGCTGTCCGCCCGAGAGCTGCTCCGGATAGCTCTTCTCGTATCCCTGCATACCGAACAGGTCGAGAAGTCTGTACGCGCGCTCCTCGCTTTCCTGCCTGCTGACACCGTGCACCTTGCGGGGGGCGAGGGTGATGTTATTCAGCACGTTTATGTGCGGGAACAGATTGTATGCCTGAAAGACGATTCCGACCCGCTTGTGCAGCTCGTTGTTGTTGAACTGCTCACTGAATATTGATACACCGTCAATGCTGATATCGCCGTGGTCGAAGGGCACGAGTTTGTTCACACAGCGAAGCAGGGTCGATTTACCCGACCCGGAAGCGCCGATCAGACAGACGACTTCGTGTTCGCGGACAGCGAGGCTTACTTCATCGAGGACAAGGTTGTTTCCGTAATACTTCGTTACCGATGAGATTTCTACACGATTCATGATTATACGGTCCTCTGAAGCCGGCGTTCCTGATCTTTACGGGCGACATAATCGGTAATGCGTGCCATAGGTATGGTCGCAAGGAGGAATAGTATCGCAGCGGCAATCAGAGACGAGTAGTTGAAGGTCCGGGCGGTATAGATCTGGGCTTCCCTGACTGCGTCCCGGACACCGATGACGCTCAACAGGGCAACATCCTTCTGAAGCGCTACCGCAAGGTTCAGGAGGGCGGGCAGAACATTACGGACTGCCTGCGGTATAATGGCGTAGTACAGCGTCTGCCACTGGGATAATCCGAGTGCTTTTGCTGCGGCACGCTGGCCGTCATGAACTGCTTCCATGCCGGAGCGGTAGACTTCTGCAGCGTATGCGGAGTAGCCGAGAACCATAGCCACTGAACCCCAGAACAGACTGCTTCGCGGGAGCCCCGGTATCTGGAGTGCCGGAACGCCGAAGCCGAACAGAAGTACAAGAAGCAGCGACGGTATTCCGCGAAGAAGATCAATATAAACGATTGAAAACACTTTCAGCGGTGCGAGAATGGGCCCGTTGAGCGATCTGAACACTGCCAGTACCAGCGCCCACACACCAATTGCCACGAGCGCTATGGCCCATACCATCATGTTTATGCCGAATCCCCGCAGCACGTTCGGGAACGCCGCCATGATCGCGTCGGGGTTGAAGAACTGGAACCGTATTCTCGGCCATTGCTCTGCACTCGTTACCAGAAAGGCTATGGTCCCGAAAAATACCGTTACACTGAAAATGCTGATGAGAGCGGGGACGACCCGCTCTTTCAAGGTTGGAGTGCGGCGTGCCGGCGGTGCCGGCACGCGTGCGTCTGAACTCACCCTCTGATCTCCGGAAGTTCTTCCTCGGGGAGCAGGTAGCGTTCGATCAGTTCGTCGACGACACCACGTTCGATGATCGCCTGGAGGCCTTCGTTGATCCAGTCTACCAGGGGATTCCCCTGCTGAAAGAGAAGACCGTGGCCACGGTCATTCGGGTCCGCCGGCAGCAATGCGACGATCTCGGTATCCGGTACCTGTACCCCGGTCACGAAAATGGCGCTCGGAAGCGCTGCAACCGTCGCGTCAATCAGGCCACCCTGCATTGCCTGGAAGGTTCCGGCCTGATCGTCGAAGACCTGGACGTTCGTTATGCCAAGGATGTTCTCGAGGTAGTCGAGGTCGGTTGTTCCAATCGTTGCACCCCATCGTGCACCTCGAAGATCGGCAAATGACCGGGCACCGATCACGGGGCTTGTCGGCAACGCGATGACCGCTTTATCCGGCTGGAAGTAGACCACCGAGAAATCAACGATCAGCTGGCGCTCTTCTGTTACCGAGATCTGACGGATCGCAAAGTCAAAGGGCTTTGGCCCCGGGGCAATGGTCTGATCAAAAGTCAGACCCCGTTCCCACACGACCTGGTCGGGCTCGAAGCCGAGCTCGGCAGCGAGCTCATAGATCATGGCATTCTCGAAACCTTCACCGCTTGCTGGATCATCGTTGAGCATCCAGGGAGGGAATACAGGATCACCGGTTCCGACAGTCAGCTGTCCCGGGCGGAACAGTCTGGGGTCGTCCGGGGTCCGCTCAAGCGCCGAGGTATCCTCGGCAGGTGCTGCCTCCGGTCGGCCGGCAGCAAAGGCACTCACCGATAGAACAAGCGAGATGGCAAGCACCATCGTTACAACGTTTCGAATCATGTGATCCTCCTGTGTGTCGCGGTGTTGCCGTGTCCGGTACGACTGCCACACAGTCCAGCCTGTCACCACCCGGACGCTCCCGGCGATTGCGACTCTACGTATATTGTGTCAGATGGTATGGAAATTGACTAAGAGCGGTCAAGCTCATTGTGAGAATTACGTGAGACAGCATGCCTTCCGCGGCCGGAAACGGCTCCGTAGGTGCGAACAATGGCGGATTTGGCTCCGGCGATGCGTCGGCGGAACCAGGTGTTGAGCGCTACATCGGACGCTTCACAGAACCAGTGGTTCACACCGGTCACCTTGAACCGCGTGTAGCCGGTCCGTGCGAGATGTTTGCGTACCGAGTGATCGCGACCGAAGGAGTTATCTTCAAGGATGATAACTCGCGGTCTCCATAACGCAACGCTGAGACCCCGAAGCGCGCGCAGTTCGTTACCCTCGACGTCGATCGATAGAAGATCTATGCGATCGCGTCCGGCAATAAGCCCCGCTTCTTCCAGAATCTGATCGAGTCGGGCCGTGCGAACGGTGATTCGTTCCTGGTCCGAATGTTCGTCAACGCGTGAACGGAAACGGTTTTCGTTATCCAGCGTGGACAGCGTCTCTCCCCCGCGTGCGATTACGAACTCCGCCGTGCCCGACTGCTCGTCGGCTGCTGCCTCTATGACCGAGCAGGTCCGATTCGCCCTGATCTGCTCGACCATGTAGGGGATGGGTTCCACAAGGATGCACCTGCGCCCGAGCCTTTCGAAGAAATAGCTGTTGCTTGCCTCTATTCCATTATTGCCGCCGACCTCCACGTAGACCCCGTCGGATTCACCTAAGAGGCGGTGCAGTAATCGATCTTCTCCGAACTGTGCGTAACTCTGCTGGGATGAGCGAGGCATGGGCAGTATAGTATTGACTCATGAACGTACGATCAAATACCTGTTTGATTCCCGGCGTAATCGTGTCAGTTGCACTGCTCGCCGGATGTGTATCGGTTTCGCCGCCGGAGACGGACACGGCTGCTGCGGTGCGGACATCCGGGATTATACTTGTACACGGTGCCGGCGAGGGTCCGGAGACCTGGGCGACGACGGCAGCCCGGGAGCTCTCTCGTGTCTACGATATTGACCGCGTTGCTGTTATCAACTGGAGCGAAGAATCGGCAGAACGAGCACAAGCCCCGGGGCGTGGCTACCGCCTGGGCAGGGCGCTGGCACCGGAACTCTCTGTCCCGGTAACGATCATTGCCCATTCGGCCGGGGCGTGGCTCGCGCAGGGTCTCGTCGACGCTCATCTGGAAGCCGGCGGTCGGTCCGAGGATATCAGCCTTGTTCTCCTCGATCCCTTCACCGCGCGTGCCTGGTACCGTCCTTTCGCCGGCGGCAGGCAGCTCGCTCGCGGTCTGGACGCCGCGCTGACCTACTATACGACGCTTGACCCTGTTCCCTTTACAGCAGGAAACGTTGCCGAAGGACGTACAATTAACCTCGACGAAGCGCTTGCCCACCTCGAGGGCACTGCGCCACACTGGGCAGTAATTGACTGGTATTTCGTGGAAGCCCTCGGGACTGATCCTGTGGTGACCCGCTGAAGATGCAGGAGCGCGCGCATGAAACAGACGACCCCGATAATTCCCCGTTCGGTTCTGTTCGGAAACCCGGACCGCGCCAGACCGACTGTGAGTCCCGACGGCAGGTGGCTCGCCTTCCTGGCACCCGAGCAGGAAGTCATGAACGTGTACGTTGGTGCGCCGGACAAACCGGCGACGGCGCGTGCCGTTACACACGACCGGGAACGCGGTGTTCGTACGTATTTCTGGTCCTACACTGGTCGGCACCTTCTGTACATACAGGACCGAAAGGGCGACGAGAACTGGCATCTCTACGCGGTCGACGTGGAAACACGGGAAACGAGTGACCTCACGCCCATAGACGGCGTACACGCACAGGTGCAGGAGCTCTCGCCGCAGTTTCCTGATGAGATACTCGTGGGGCTGAACGATCGTGAACCGAGTCTGCACGACATCTACCGCATACACATCATAACCGGTGAACGAACGCTCGTCATGAAGAACCCCGGTATGGCCGGGTTCATTACCGATCAGACCTTCTCGATCCGTTTTGCCGTACGTATGACCTCCGATGGTGGCAGCGAGACACTCCTTCCAGCAGGCGACGGGAGCTGGAAGGTTTTCATGCAGGTAGGCTCCGAGGACGTCCTGACCACGAGTTTCGCGGGTTTTGACGCTTCGGGCGAGAAAATGTATCTGCTTGACAGCAGAGGCAGGGACACCTCCGCGCTGTTTGAGGTTTTGTCCTCCAATATCTTGCCCGGCAGCGACCTGACAGAGCACGCGAGGCTGCTGTGCGAAAGCGACAAGGCCGACGTAGACGACGTGCTCGTACACCCGAAAACCCGAGAGGTGCAGGCCGCCTCCTACACGTACGAACGCAAGAGCTGGGTTATTCTCGACGAGACGGTGGAAGCCGATCTTGCCACCCTGCGGAAGACCTGCTCCGGCGAGGTCGAAGTCGTCAGTCGCACGCGTGACGACAGCGCCTGGACCGTCGCCTTCCTCACCGATGACGGTCCGGTCAGATACTATTACTACGACCGAACGGGCAGAATCGCCCGGTTTCTTTTTACGAACAACGATCGACTCGAAGGCGCGCCGCTGGTACCGCAGTTCACCGCGGTCATACCTGCGCGGGACGGACTGTCGCTGGTTGCCTACGTGTCGCTTCCCGGGGCCGACTCTGCGGGGAACGATCGCTCAGGAATACCGGTACCCGCAACCGCGTTTCCAACGGTTCTGTACGTGCACGGTGGTCCCTGGGCGCGCGATACCTGGGGCTACAACCCGACTCATCAGTGGCTTGCGAACCGGGGCTACGCGGTTATCAGCGTCAACTTTCGCTCATCCACCGGCTTCGGCAAGGCTTTTCTGAACGCCGGTAACCTCGAATGGGGGCGTGCGATGCACCACGATCTCCTTGATACGGTTCAGTGGGCCGTGTCCCGGGGAATCGCTGACCCTGAGCGGGTCGCAATCATGGGTGGAAGCTACGGAGGCTACGCCACCCTCGCCGCGCTGACCATGACCCCGGAGGTATTCGCGTGCGGCGTGGACCTCGTGGGGCCTTCCAGTCTCTTGACGCTCATCGAGTCGGTGCCCGAGTACTGGAAGCCGCAACTGGAGATTCTCACGACCCGGGTCGGTGACCATCGTACCGAGGATGGGCGGGCGCTTCTTGCAGAACGCTCACCCCTGAGCTATGCCGACCGTATAGTCCGTCCGCTTCTGATCGCGCAGGGTGCAAACGATCCACGGGTCAAACAGGCAGAGTCAGACCGCATCGTCGGTGCGATGAAAGAGAATAATATTCCCGTTACCTACCTCCTCTACCCGGACGAAGGTCACGGCTTCGCGCGGCCCGGGAATCGCATTTCTTTCTACGCGGCCACCGAAGCGTTTCTGAGCAACTGCCTCGGAGGCCGCTACGAGGCGACAGGCGACGCATTAGACGACTCTTCCGTACATATACTTGAAGGTCGGATCGACGGCGGGGAGAACGCCTGATGTGTGTCCGCATCCTGCAGCACGTTCCCTTTGAGGGACCTGGACGAATTGAACCCTGGTTCCGGCACGCCGGTTATGAGGTCGATACAGTTCGTCTGTACGACAGCGAGGCTGTGCCGGCTGAAGATCCCCTGGAGACGGATGTTCTCGTCGTCATGGGAGGCCCCATGAGCGTGAACGACGAGGCCGGTTACCCATGGTTACGGGACGAAAAGGCCTGTATCCGGCGGTATATTGATGCCGGGCGACCGGTGCTTGGTGTCTGCCTCGGCGCCCAGTTGATTGCCGACGCCCTGGGCGCCCGGGTGTATCCCAACGACCAGCATGAAATCGGCTGGTTTCCGGTCCAGGCTGTTCCGGCAGGAGACGCGGGTCTACCAGGTGTTCCCGGGCGCGTAGCGTTTTGCTTGCCGCCCGAAATCGAGGTCTTCCACTGGCACGGTGACACATTCGAGCTTCCGGCCGGGAGCGTACTGCTCGCTGAAAGCCAGGGCTGCCGGAACCAGGCGTTCCAGCTCGGTCGGTCGACGATAGGTCTTCAGTTTCACCTTGAAATGACGCCGGACGGGGTTGGCGCGATTACCGAGAACTGTGCCCACGAGATCAGACCGGGACGGTGGGTGCAGACGGCCGAGGAAATGCGGTCTCTTCGACCGGGACGATACGAGCGGATCGATGCAGTGCTCGACCAGCTTCTTTCGTATCTCGTGAGCGCGTGAGATCGATTCGGCTCCTTGCATATGCGGCGCTTCGTGGCATAATACACGACACATGAAATACGTTGATTCAGTTCTTGAAATGATTTCCCGACGCGACCCGGCACAGCCCGAGTTTCACCAGGCCGTGGCGGAAGTATACCGATCGCTCGAGCCCGTGCTTGAGGAGCACCCGGAGTACGAAGACGCATCGATTCTGGAGCGTCTGTCAGAGCCCGAGAGATCCATCATTTTTCGGGTGCCCTGGCTCGATGATGCCGGTCGCTGCCGGGTCAATCGGGGTTACCGTGTGCAGGCGACAAGTACTCTCGGACCGTATAAGGGAGGCTTGCGGTTTCACCCCACGGTTAATCTGAGCATACTCAAGTTTCTGGCGTTCGAGCAGATCTTCAAGAATGCGCTCACGACACTGCCGCTCGGCGCCGGAAAAGGCGGCTCGGATTTTGACCCGAAAGGTAAAAGCGATGCGGAGGTTATGCGCTTCTGCCAGAGCTTCATGACCGAGCTCGCGAAACACATAGGTCCGAACACCGACGTACCCGCAGGCGACATCGGGGTCGGGGCCCGAGAGATCGGTTACCTCTACGGACAATATAAACGTCTTGCGAACGAGGCGACCGGAGTCCTTACGGGTAAGTCACCGGGCTGGGGGGGGTCACTCGTGCGCCCCGAGGCGACCGGTTTCGGTACCGTGTACTTTGCCCGGGAAATGATGAGTCGCGCGGGAGAAAGTCTCGAAGGTGCCGTCTGCGCGATCTCCGGATCGGGTAACGTCGCACAGTTTACAGCGCGCAAGCTTCTCGAGCTCGGTGCGAAGCCGGTCAGCATGTCGGATTCCGCCGGAACGATCCACGACTCTGACGGCATAAACGAGGAGAAGCTCGCCTGGATCATGGACCTGAAAAATCGCAGGCGGGGCCGCATACGTGAATACGCCGAACAGTTCGGCGTGAAGTACAGCGAGGACGAAAATCCCTGGGGCATTCCCTGTGCGGCGGCCTTCCCTTGCGCGACTCAGAACGAGCTTGATGCATCCGACGCACAGGCCCTGGTAACGAATGGCTGCCGTCTGGTAGCAGAAGGTGCCAACATGCCCTGCACACCCGAGGCTGTTGAAGTTCTGCAGCAGGCAGGCGTCATGTACGCTCCCGGGAAGGCGGCTAACGCCGGCGGGGTTGCCGTCTCAGGGCTCGAGATGAGCCAGAATGCGATGCGCCTGAACTGGGCATACCCGGAGGTAGATTCGCGCCTCGAAGAAATAATGAAAAAAATCCATGCGGATGCCTACGCTGCATCGGAGCAGTTCGGAGATCCGGGAAACTACGTACTCGGTGCCAACGTCGCCGGGTTCACCCGGGTCGCTGACGCAATGCTCGATCAGGGGGTCGTATAGGCTCATGCCGCTTCAGGAATGGCTCCGATAGATCAGGCATTCCTGACTGCGCGCATCGGCATATAACCAGACCGGTGTATCGTCGCCCGAAACATCAAAGGCTTTCAGACACGATGCGATATCTTCGGGAAGGTTGCTCGCCGCCCGCTTAATACCGTCTGCGTCAATCGGCAGGCGTTCAAGCGCGTCCCAGTCGAGTTTGTTTTCCATTTTTCGGGAGCTATGTGCGATATACAGCATATTCATTTCTACCATTTCGTGAAACACGTGCGTCCCGAGCGAAAGATCCGGTACGAGCCCGTCGTGCATAATGTCCACCTCCATGAGCATGGACACCTCGGCGATGTCTTCGACGTGCACCGGCACACCAAGAGAGGGCGTGCTCGTAGCCCAGCGTCCCGGGCCTATGAGAAGAATCCGTTCATCCGCCTGGCGGCGTGATGTCAGCCGTTTCAGCGCGCGGGCAAGGGCGTAGCGTTTCTGCTCCGGGAGGCGCCCGTAGCATCGTGGATCCACAATCACAATGCGATCCACCGGCACGTGACGGCTATGCCCGACGATGCCGCCGTCTGTGTGGATCAGTGTCTGCAGGCTTTCTCCCTCCGGAAGAGGCTTTGCCTCACCGCCGGTGCTCTGAACCTGCAGGGGGCGGCATTGAACCACGTTCAGCGTATATGCTCCGTCTGAACCCAGGTTGATGGTAAACTCCACGTCGACGGGAGTTCCGTACGCGGCCTGAAGTGTTTCGAGCATACGCTTCATGTCCTGTACAAAGCGTGTGCGGTCAAGCAGGCGGTCGAAACGCACGACTCGACGTCCATCCCGGTCGGCACGACTCAGAAACGCGCGAGGCAGCTCGGTCAGTTCTCGTAAAACGGTTTCCGCGTCCTCGGATACAAGGCGGTTCCCTGGGAGGCTGATTAGATCGATCTTGCGCTGGGTGTATCGGATTTCCTCTTCGGGGCCGGCAGTCGGTTTCAGGTCGGGTGCGTTGAGCGCGACAACACGCGTGTAGTCGTCGTCGTTCTGGTCTACTGCTCGTGTGCCAAGTCCGAACACAAGCCGGAGGACCCCCGCTTCAGGATCGATCTCCCTGGTCCATGCGTAGGGATTGAAGGAAAATCCTACGCCTGCCATGTCGGGAAAAAACCGTTCCCCGTGCTGCGTTCCCGATACCCGCTGCACGAGCAGTGCCATCTGTTCATCCCGGTCCAGTATGCCTCGGCGACGCCGGTACTCCAGCGCTTCCCGGCTCGTAGTCCCTGCGTAAATCCACCGCACCGCATCGAGGAATGCCTGCATGCGTTCATCCCGGCTTCCCTGGTTTGCACAGAATATGCTGTCGTACTTGCCGGCAAATGCATTGCCGAAAGCATCTTCGAGCAGGCTCGAGGAACGGACGATGATCGGTGAGGTGCCGAAGTAGTCAAGCATGTCCGCGAAGCGCTGAACAATGTAATCGGGAAACTCTCCCTGTAGCATCCGGGCGCGGATCTCATCGTTGCGATCGAGGTAGTGCTTCGGGTTTTTCTGCAACTGTCTGAACCACCAGCAGTCGTTCTCGACGAGATAGGTATAGTAGACGTCCGAACCGATGAAGAACGAGTCGTGTGGTTCAAGCTTCTCTTCCCAGGAAGCGTCGGAGTTTCGCAGGATGGCCGTCGCCGCAAGCATTCCGCTCGATTTCCCACCGATCATGCCGGTACCGATCATGCGCTTCCAGATGCGAATGACGTCCTCAAGATTCAGACATCGGGCAAGAACGTCAAACATTGCACCCTGCGCACCGGTGACAAGGCGGAGGGTCTGCTCGAACAGTGCCTTGCGGTCGGGGTGCCCGATCGAGAAATCGGGGCTGGCTGCGAGCCGCTCGGCTTTCAGAAGCGTCCGGTCCCATATTCCGATCATGCGGTAACTTGCAGATGAAAGGCCAGGCCACGGGCGTGCCGAGAGTACCCGTGTCAGGGTTGTGCTGTCAGTCACGGGATGAGCTTGCTCATCGTCCAGGACATGCATGCGAAGCAGCCCGGGTTTGTCCCTGTACTGCAGCTTCAACGGTGCGGCATACATGGAGCCACCGAGCTCATAAAGATCGACGAACAGTTGCGTTGTATCGCGGATCGGCTGTATGGCGTGCAGAGAGTGCACGTGACGCTCGACACCGAAATAGGCGACGGTGTCGAGGCGTGCGAGGAATGGGCAGGTCACGCTGAAGAAGTTCCCGATCATGCGATCGCTGAAAAAGGTCGCCGAGAGGTCGGAAAGGACGTCAAAGATGTAGGTTGCCCCTATGCCGGTTCGTCGAATTACGTTATGGATTTCGGTTATGACCCGCTCGAACCCGTCCGAAGGATCAACCTCGTGCAGTACGACGTGTTCGGTGCCATCAAGAAGAGGGTCGTGCCCGGCAAAACGAAAGTAGTGGAGCTCCGTTCCTGCGACACGGCAGCTTTCGCGCAGGGCCCGGCAAACGGACGCGTACAGCTCGATTCCGTCGAAGCGAAACACGACGTTGTCGCCCGGTATGAGTGAGTCGATGCAGTGGTCGAGAGCCGGCATACCGCTGGTGCGTCGTGATGTCATAACCCGAAGTATACCGTGACAATCCCGGGTTATGCAGCGTGCGATGTGACAGCTGGCAGTGCGACCTCCTTCTCCTGAACACGTAATTACTGTCCGCGACTGTGGTGATGGATTAAGCCTAAGCGGCTGCATACCATGGAGTTAGCCTGAGGTTTCTACGATTCTCCCGTTCCGGGGTCCACAGAAGCTGCAGCCAG
>SKXQ01000148.1 GCA_007128315.1 Spirochaetaceae bacterium
ACGAACCCCTCGATATACTCGAGCTGGTAATGATCCGACTCGCGGATTTTCGTGGGATCCGCACCGAAGTCCTGAGTCGTGTTGTCTGCCTGTGTCATTGTTTCTTCGTTCGTTTTCATAAACCCTCCCTGAAAACTCAGTAGCGATACCAGTCCGGTTTGTACGGACCTTCCTGCTGAACGCCGATGTATTCGGCCTGATACGGACGCAGCTCGGTCAACTTTGCTCCAATGCGTTCGAGATGGAGTCGTGCGACCTCTTCATCAAGAAGCTTGGGAAGTGTCGTTACCCCGACGGGGTGTTCATTCTGCCAGAGAGCAATCTGCGCGAGCGTCTGATTGGCGAACGAGTTTGACATGACAAAACTCGGGTGCCCGGTAGCGCAGCCGAGATTCACAAGGCGCCCTTCGGCGAGCAGAAAAATACTGTGTCCGTCGGGAAACGTGTACTTGTCAACTTGCGGCTTGATATTCTCTTTCTTTATTCCCGGGTAGTTCTCGAGCTTCTCGACCTCTATCTCGTTGTCGAAGTGTCCGATGTTGCAGACAATCGCCTGATCTTTCATCTTCTCCATGTGCTCGATGCGGATAATGTCTCTGTTACCGGTCGTGGTAACGAATATATCTGCCTGCGGAAGCGCATCCTCAACGGTCGTAACCGTATACCCGGCCATTGCAGCCTGTAGCGCGCAGATCGGATCGATCTCCGATACGAGAACCCGTGCCTTGAGTCCGGCGAGTGCCTCGGCAGAGCCTTTGCCGACGTCACCGAAGCCGCAAATCATGGCCGATTTCCCGGCGATCATGACGTCTGTGGCCCGCTTGATACCATCGACCAGGCTTTCCCGACAGCCATATACGTTGTCGAACTTGCTCTTGGTCACACTGTCGTTGACGTTTATCGCAGGAAAGAGCAGTTCGCCCGACTCGTGCATCTGGTAGAGCCGGTGAACACCCGTCGTCGTTTCTTCGGAGACACCCCGGATACGGGCAGATGCCGTCGTAAAAAAGGCGTCGTTCTCCGAGAGACTTTCCCGGATGATTTCGTTTACACACTTCAGTTCGGGATTATCCGTCGGTTCGTCAATTATCGCCGGACTCTTCTCTGCAGCGGTCCCACGGTGCACGAGCAGCGTTGCGTCCCCGCCGTCGTCGACGATTAAGTCGGGTCCCGACCCGTCTGGCCACGTGAGTGCCCGCTTGGTACACCACCAGTACTCTTCAAGGGTCTCACCTTTCCACGCGAATACCGGAACGCCGGCCGGGTTATCTGCCGT
Source organism: Spirochaetaceae bacterium (assembly GCA_007128315.1). Lineage (GTDB taxonomy): Bacteria > Spirochaetota > Spirochaetia > DSM-27196 > SKKC01 > SKKC01. The sequence continues at coordinate 1,277 of SKXQ01000148.1, forward strand.
TCCACCGTTCTTTTCCGGTCCGACTGCGATCGCCGCCGCCGCATGATCCTGAGTAGAGAAGATATTGCAGCTCGCCCACCGGACGTCGGCTCCGAGTTCAACGAGCGTCTCTATCAGGACAGCCGTCTGTATCGTCATGTGAAGGCTGCCGGTGATGCGTGCGCCATCCAGCGGTTTTGAAGCCGCGTGCTTGTCACGTACGGCCATGAGCCCCGGCATCTCCTTCTCGGCTATCTCAATCTCCCGACGACCAAATGCCGCGTCTTCAATGTTGCGTACCTTGTAATCCAGTCTGACCTTTGTCTGTACTGTACTCATTCGAGCTCCTTGTAGTTTGTTCTATTGCAGCCGCTTACGCGAAGCGACCAGCCTGCGAGCGGACTATGTGCGGGCAGCGTCCACCGACACGAGTTCGGCGCCCTCCCGGGCATACCGTACGGCCTGCTCGCTCCTGAGCTGAGCCCCCCGAACCTCGACGACTCGTGCCGCCATGAACCCGGCAAAGCGGGCGCACGCGTCCGGCTCGAATCCTTTGCGTAGCGCGTGCATGAACGCTCCCGCATACGCGTCTCCGGCACCGGTTGTATCGGCAACGTTGGCTCTGGAAGCAGAGACGTGTCTCGAATACCCGGCAGCTGCTACGACGGATCCGTTTGCTCCGTCCTTAACGACCGATAGCCCCGACTCTTCGGGCAACCGGTCACGGAGCGTTATTGCGGATTGTTGCGGGTCTGGCTCACCGCAGAGCATCCTGGCTTCCTCGCTGTTTGCAAAGAGAACGTCGATTGATCTGTCGTCAAGCAACCCCTCGATTTTCCCGGCGTGTCTGTCCACGGCAAAGGGATCAGCGACATCGAATACGATCCGCGTGCCCGACGAACGGGCCGCCGCGATAGCCTCCTGTACCGCTGCCTGCTGGTTTGGTGTGTCGAGCATGTATGCGGTGAAGTAAAGATAGTGGGCCGCGGTAATTTCAGCCCTGGTCAGATGCCCAGGACCAAAGGACTGGCAGGCACCGAGATGAGTGCACATGGTGCGTTCACCGTCTGGAGTTACGAGCACGATGCTTGTACCAGTCGCCGCACCGGGTACTTTCGCGAGTCGGTCGACGACACCTGTCTCGGCGAGGCGCAAACCATAAACGTCACCGAGTTTATCGGCTCCGATGCCTCCAGCGAGCGCGACGGGCGTACCGAGCGACGCGAGCATGACTGCCGTGTTCGGGCACGATCCGCCGGGCAAGTATGTCGCTTCCTTCTCGCCGACCCGGTCGAGAATCTGCTGCTGCCGATCCTGGTCGACGAGCAACATCGTTCCTTTCTCGAGTTTCAACGCTGCGAGGTCTTCGTCGGTCACTCCGAGGGACACATCTACGAGCGGATTACCAAATCCGTAAACTGCTGTTGCAGGCATACGCTCAGCTGACCTTCGCGGTGGCCGCATCGAGCGCATCAACGAGATCATCAGCCTTGTCGGTTCGCTCCCAATAGAGCTCGGGCACCTCACGACCGAAGTGGCCATAAATGCAGTTCTCACGGTAGATCGGGCGCTTCAGGTCGAGCGTTCTAATTATACCGGCCGGGCTCAGATCGAACACGTCGCGAACCGCAGAGACAATTGCAGCCTCGGGCACATCGGATGTGCCAAAGGTCTCAACGCGAACGCTGACAGGAAACGGAACACCGATCGCGTAGGCAAGCGCGACTTCGGCACGATCGGCGAGGCCCGCCTTGACAATGTTCTTCGCGACGTAGCGCCCCATATACGCAGCTGACCGGTCAACCTTGCTGGGATCCTTTCCGCTGAAAGCACCGCCGCCATGGCGCCCCATACCACCGTAGGTGTCGACAATTATCTTCCGGCCGGTGAGGCCCGCGTCACCGTGAGGTCCACCGATCACGAATCGTCCGGTTGGATTAATATAGAACGTCGTTTCATCGTCGAGCAGGTCACTTCCACTGAGTTCGGGCTTTATAATCTTCTCGATTATGGTGTCGCGAATCTCGTCATACTCAACTTCTTCATCGTGCTGGTGACTCACAACAACCGTATCGATTCGCACGGGGCGATCGCCTTCGTACTCAATAGAGACCTGGCTCTTGGAATCGGGGCGCATCCACGGAACTGACCCGTTCTTGCGCTCGATGGCCGCACGCTTCAGGATTCTATGTGCAAAGGTCACCGGTGCGGGCATGAGTTCCTGTGTCTCGGTACACGCGTAGCCAAACATCATTCCCTGGTCACCAGCTCCCTGCTCGGAAAAGAGCCCTTCGCCATGGGATACTCCCTGCGAAATGTCCGGGCTTTGAGCGTGGAGCAGATTCTGCACGCTCATGCTGTCCGCATCGATACCGAATGCCGGGTCGGTGTAGCCGATCTCCCGAACGACTTTCCGCGCAATCTCCTGGGTATCCAGGCTTGCCGTGGTTTTCAGTTCACCACCGATAATCACCGCGCCAGTTGTCGTGAACGTCTCACAAGCGACCCGCGAATCCGGATCATCCTGCAGACATGCATCGACAACCGCGTCTGAGACCTGGTCTGCGAGCTTATCAGGATGTCCTTCGCTCACGGACTCCGAGGTGAACAGGTACCTGTTGTTTTCTCTGTTCTCTTTCATGTTTCCCCCCTGATGTGGAATATATGGGTTGCAAAGACCGCTTCTTTTCTGTACGAATTATTTAGCTTCGTACTATTTGAAACGGAAGGATAAAGGAAATCATCGGAAACGCCAAGCCCGTTTCCCGAATTTTTTGATCTGCGCCTTACAGGCGAAAGAGGGTTGGTTACGTGAAAGATTACAAAGCAATACGCCAAAGTCTCGAAACACTTGTTTCGAAACGAATCCTGTTTCTCGACGGTGCCATGGGCACCATGATTCAGAGCTATGCACTGAAGGAAAAGGACTACCGTGGAGCCGGTGTCAGCACCGACGCCGGACAGTGGCAACTATCGAAGCACGCCAGGGAGACCATTGACCGGGCGTGCGAAAACGGAAATGACCAACAGGGAAACAATGATCTCCTCACGCTTACACGACCAGACATCATTCTGGACATTCACTCGAGTTTTCTCGATGCCGGAGCGGATATTGTCGAGACCAACACCTTTAACTCGACGAGTATCAGCCAGGCCGATTACGCGCTCGAGCCGCTCGTATACGAGCTGAACTACTGCGCGGCACGTCTCGCGTGCCGGGCCGCGGAGAAGGCGACCGAAGCGACGCCGGAGAAACCGCGCTTTGTCGCCGGGGTGCTTGGTCCGACGAACAAGACCTTGTCGATTTCTCCGGATGTCAACAATCCGGGCTACCGGGCGGTGAGCTACGAGTACGTGCGGGATGCCTATATCGAGGCTACAAGAGCACTTATCGAGGGCGGTGTCGACCTGATCCTGATTGAGACAATCTTCGATACGCTCAACGCAAAAGCGTGTATTTATGCGGTACAAACGGTGTTTGAAGAGCTTGGTGTCAGTGTTCCTGTCATGATCTCGGGTACTATTACCGACCGAAGTGGACGAACTCTGACCGGACAGACCACGACGGCGTTTCTGAACTCGATCCGCCACGCTCAACCCTTCAGCGTTGGATTGAATTGTGCGCTCGGTGCAGATCTGCTGCACGAGTACGTGCAGGAACTGGCCGCCGGAGCCGAGTTTCCGGTGAGCGTTCACCCGAACGCCGGCCTGCCCAACGACATGGGTGGATACGACCACACACCGGATTTCATGGCGAAGATCCTCGGCAGTTTCGCCGGCGAAGGTATCGTCAATATTGTCGGTGGCTGCTGCGGAACGACACCGGATCATATCAGGGCAATCTGCGAGTCGGTTTCACGTCATGAGCCACGAGACGTTCCGGGTACACCCCACACCACCCGCCTGTCGGGTCTCGAGCCGCTTACCATCGACCGTAACAGTCTTTTCGTGAACGTCGGCGAGCGTACCAACGTCACAGGAAGCCGCAGATTTCTGCGACTCATTCGTGAGAAGAAGTACGAAGAGGCACTCGAGGTCGCACGTGATCAGGTCGAGAACGGAGCCCAGATGGTCGACGTGAACATGGACGAAGCGATGCTCGAGAGTCACGAGGAAATGCAGAAATTTCTTCAGCTGATGGCGAGCGAGCCCGATATATCTCGAGTTCCAGTCATGATCGACAGCTCGAAGTGGGAGGTTATCGAGGCCGGATTAAAGTGCATTCAGGGTAAAGGCGTCGTGAATTCCATCAGCATCAAGGAAAGCGAAGAGCTTTTCAAAGAACGCGCACGCGAAATAATGAAGTACGGTGCGGCGACTATTGTCATGGCGTTCGACGAAGATGGACAGGCTGGCACTGAGGATCGAAAGTTCGAGATCGCGGAGCGTGCCTATAAAATTCTGACCGAGGAAGTTGGATTCCCTCCGGAGGACATCATCTTCGACCTGAACATCTTTGCGATTGGCACGGGAATCGAAGAGCACCGCAACTATGCAGTCGATTTTATCAAGGCGTGCGCCCGGGTAAAGGAGAAGCTCCCGCACGCGAAGCTTTCCGGCGGAGTCAGCAACGTTTCCTTCAGCTTTCGGGGAAACAATACCGTCCGCGAAGCTATACACGCAGTCTTTCTATATCATGCAATCAAGGCCGGGCTCACGATGGGTATCGTCAACGCCGGGCAGCTTGCGGTGTACGACGATATCGAATCAACACTGCTCGAACATTGCGAGGATCTTGTCCTCAACCGACGGGAAGACGCGACCGAGCGTCTGCTTGATTACGCCGAAGAGGTCGCCGACACCGGCGGCGCTGCAAGCTCAAAAGACATGTCGTGGCGCGAAAACCCGGTGGAGAAGCGGCTGGAACACGCGCTGGTAAAAGGGATTACGAGTTTCGTCGTCGAAGACGTCGAAGAGGCACGACAGAACGCCGAGCAGTCACTCGACGTAATCGAAGGTCCGTTGATGGACGGCATGAACGTCGTCGGGGACCTGTTCGGCAGCGGCAGAATGTTCCTTCCGCAGGTCGTCAAGAGTGCACGCGTTATGAAGATGGCCGTTGCTCATCTTCTGCCGTATCTCGAGGCAGAACAGAAGGCGAGCGGAAAGGCCGCCGAGAAGAAAGGCACCGTCATTATGGCAACGGTAAAAGGCGATGTGCATGACATAGGGAAAAATATCGTCGGGGTCGTGCTCCAGTGCAATAACTACGACGTTATTGATCTCGACGTTATGGTTCCGTGCCCTGACATTCTCGATGCAGCACGGAAACACGACGCTGACATTATCGGTCTCTCCGGTCTCATAACCCCCAGCCTCGATGAAATGGTCCACGTCGCCAGGGAAATGGAACGCGAGGGGTTCGACCTGCCGCTGATGATCGGGGGCGCGACGACCAATCAGATTCATACCGCGGTAAAGATTGCGCCGCAGTACCATGGCCCGGTCGTGCACGTAAAGGACGCGAGCGTCGCAGTCGGTGTCGTGAGTAAATTTCTGAACAAAGAGAACCGCGACGCCTACATTGCCGAAATAAACGCAAACCACGAAGCCGTGCGCGAGAAGCGCAACGCCAGGTCAACGGAGAACGAGTACCTGTCGGTCGAAGAGGTGCGAACAAAGCGGTTCATGCCCGACTGGAAGGAGGACTACGAGAACGGGGCATACCGACCAGCGAAGCCGAAGAAGCTCGGGACTACGACCTTTCGCGACTTCGATCTCGCTGAAATCGCCGAGTACATCGACTGGGCGTACTTCTTTGTCGCGTGGGACATGAAGGGCAAGTTTCCCGATATCCTCACCGACTCGAGGATGGGCGAGGCGGCAAGTAAACTGTACGAAGACGCGCAGACCATGCTGGCCGACATTATCGACCGCAAACGCCTGAAGGCGCACGCCGTCGTCGGATTCTGGCCGGCAAACACGAACGGAAACGACGAGATTGAAATCTACACCGACGATTCTCGCGACGAGGTTTTCGCCAGACTACCCACACTCAGGCAGCAGAAGCGAAAGACCGAAACACCGTACTATCTGAGCCTGTGTGACTATATAGCGCCAAAAGAAACCGGAATACCCGACTACATATGCGCGTTCACCGATACGGCTGGCGACGGCCTCGCTGAGATCGTAGCCGAACACAAGCAAAACAACGATGACTACTCGGAGATTCTTGCGAAGGTGCTCGCAGACCGGCTCGCGGAGGCATTCGCCGAGTGCCTTCATGAAAAGGTGAGGAAGGAGATGTGGGGATACGCCCCGGACGAAGACTTTGGTATCGAAGATCTGCTGCATATCAGATATCAGGGAATCCGCCCGGCTCCCGGCTATCCACCCTGCCCCGACCACACCGAGAAGGAACTACTGTGGG
>SKXQ01000162.1 GCA_007128315.1 Spirochaetaceae bacterium
GATGAAAAGACCGCATGGAACAGGCATTCTGCTCGTGGGCGATTCTTGCGAAGCAGCAAGCGTTACAGCCTCTACTCCATGTGGTAATCATAAACAAAAACCATCAGGTATAGCTTACAAGCAGCCAAAGGCTGCGACCAGGCTGATCAGGATCGGGCGGTCTCCACCGGGATTCGATTCCGATCGACTCAGCTGACAAGTTCCTCCGTTACGCCCTTCGGGAGACGTGTGTCCGTTTCCCGGTACAAAAGCTTGCGAAACAGCCCACATTTGCCCTATCGGTGCGTCTGTCCACTCAAATAGCGGCCGTCGGCGCCGTAATGAGCCCGCGAACCGCGGTCGGTGCTGCGCCTTCGCGAAATCTTGTCCTTGATTGCCATTGCGCGGTTGCGTTTGCGGATAACTTCTCCTATAAATTAATCGGCGCAGCGCTACTGTCGGATCGGTTTTCTGAACTAATACCGACCGAGCGCGAAAGCTCTATCTGCACAGTAGGCGAGATGACTACACTCTGCCCGTTGATTTCTTTGGTCCCAAATTACACGTTGGGACGATCTCCCCTGTTTCCTGACGTACTATTTCCAGTGGGGACTTGGAGTGGGGACTTGGCCCGTCTTCGGCAGCGGCCGGGCCGTCCAGGTTCTCAAGGAGGAACGCCATGGGTAAACGGCGGAATGTGTCGGGCGCTTTGGGTATAGCCCTTGTGGTCTTTATGTTGGTGTTTGGTCTCGGCGCATGCGAGCAGCTTTTAGGACCGGATAGTGGGAATGATGAACCGGAAGAGTTCCCCGACGATGTTATGCTCGCCGCCGGCGGAACTATTCAAGCTATCGACACCGTCATGCGGAACATGCCCGCCGATATCCCTGACGAGGGCGACATTGTCTACGACGATGGCGGTATTACCGCTACCGTGGTCTCAATTTCCGTGGAATCCGTCGACGAAGAGACGGACTACATAGAAGGAACTATCTTCGCGGAGGTCACAAATTTTGTGTGTGAAACCCCCGACGATACTGACCTCATTGCCAATGGCACCTTCGCGCTCGAGATAAAGGGAATCCATGGACAGCAGCCAAGCGAAATGGCCATATCCGCAAACATGGAGTTCACGGCAAATGGCCGGACTATTACCGCAATAATGTCTGCGAGCGTTGTCGGTGAGAACGACGTCACCGGTACCCTTACCGTTAACGGCGTCGAGTACGATATGGCCGACATCATAGAGCACTTCGAGGGGGGCAACGGTGGTGAGACGGAAGCCCATACACTTGCTCTCTATCTGGAGCGCCCAGAAGACAGTCCCGAAGGCAATCACAGACTCTGGGTAGATTTCTATTCCGACAGCGCACGCACCGATCTGCTGCACCGCGACGGACCTTACTGGCTTGGTACGGTTAACGGCGAGGGGAACTACGGTGATCCTCATACCGTGAATGACATTCCCGCCGGGGTCTACTACGTAACGGTGTACGTAAGTATAAATGCGCCTGACGGTTTCGCCCCTGCCTACGCATACGAGCTTCCGGATTTCGTTCATTTTGACCGAAACAGGGATATCACCGTTGCCGCCGGCCAGTGGCATGCACCGCAGTTCCCGGATGATCTGCTTGGTGCGGCCGCCGGCATGTTTCACATTGTTGGATTAGTTATGGAGAGTGTTAGTGAGGAGAACCTGAATGAACGCAGCTGGGACATCGAGGAAAACCACCTGTGGGTGGATGTAGAGTTCGTCGACGACAAAGAGCCGCCCGAAGAGGCCGAATTGAAAGTACTCACGAATGAGTACTCGTTCGAAAGCCACGACCCCGAGCTGGCGGTTGGGGGACAACTGGACATAGCCCTATCGTTTCAGGACGGCGAGCTTTTTTCAGTCGGGATTTCCGGTTATGTAATCTTCCGTTTCAGCGATACGAGCGAGGTGCATGCAGGAATCGACGGAACTGCTACGGATTTCACCGGAGACGGACCGCAGACCATTTCCGGTACGTTTGAATACGAGCAACCTCTCTATAACCTCTCGTATATCGTCGATGATGTAGATCTGTGAGCGGAACGTAAAAGTCTCGAGCTCGGGCAACCCCAGTGTGTGGTGCCCCACGTGAACGGGCTCTCTACTCGAAAACATGCTCCTGCTCGAGTACTGACTCCGGAAGATCACGGAAAGTGTGGAACTGCCCCGGTTTTGTAGGCACTTCTCAGCTACCAGTTTCCTGCGATCGTACGATACGTTTGCCACATGACGCGTTCTTTCTTTCAGACTCGCGAAAAACGACTCAAGATCGCAGGCAGTAGTGCCTGCGATCACCAAATCCCGAACAACGGCACGATGCAACCACCCCTTCCACGTACGTATGTAGGTGATGTCGGTCCCCCGCGGCGTTCTCGGACTTCCGTATGTGCCGTTACTCTCGTTGAGAGTATCAGGTGTCGACGGTTTTGGGGGAACTCCATTTAGCATGGAGGGATTTCCCAAGAAGGCCTCGATGCTACCACACAAGTATTCTATTTTTTTCGGGTGATCGGATTCTTCTTCAGGCAATTTTCCAGGCGAGTGTTGTCAACAACATATTTTGGGTCCGGCGCTTCGCCGTGAAAGGCAGTAGCAACAATTCGATGTTCGCGAACACCCGATATGAGTAAGTATGGATTAGCCGAGTTCGTCTTGCCGAACGTCCACTTGTTGTCGGCTGAACGGGCAGCCTAACATCTGCGCTTAACCGGCGAGCGGGCCTGTCCCGCGAGTCCGGGTTGACGCGTTTGTTCTACGTGTTCGTGCCTCGCTCACCACTCCTTCAGGCAGATACGCGAATCGGATGGATCTTCTCCAATTCCAGTTCCATTTCTGGTTTCCGATTTCGCACATCAATGCTTGCCTGCAGGTTGATCCAGAATCGTTCGCTCGTACCGAAAAACCTGGACAACCGCAACGCCATGTCCGTCGTCAGACGCCGTTTCCCATGTACAAGATCCAATACCGTGCTCGTCGAGACGCGCAGCTCCTTCGATAAGCGATAGGGCGTCATCTCCAGCGGCCGCAAAAACTCTTCTTCCAGTATCTCACCGATTGTTGGCGTTGGAATCGTGTTTGTCACCATCTCGTCTCCTCATGTCAATGATAATCTTCTATGCCGACGTCGAATGCATCCCCGTTTTCAAAACGAAAGCACATCCGCCATTGCCGATTAATCCGGATGGAGTATTCTCCCGATCTTGCCCCACTCAACTTCTCGAGTCTGTTCGACGGTGGAGCCGTCAAGTCCGAAACAGTCTCGGCACTATCGATCATCATCATCTTGACCAATGCCCGCATCTGGATCTCCGGTGGAATCTTCTTTGATCGGATCTGTCCAAATATCTGCTCGGCTTCTTTATCCTTGAATGACCGGATCACACTTATACTATACGCTATGCAAGTATATCTGTAAATCAGATACATCCTTGTTCCGAACTCTTTGGTCAACTACGGTTTCATATTGCCCTGATGCTGCTTATGCATTCTACGAGGACGTAGAACGAAGAGCTGACCCGTAAGATGCGGCCCGGAGTCACGAAGGGACGAAGGGATTGGCGCGGGTTTTGCGAATGCAAAACCCGTGACAAAGCAGCTTGTCTGGTCCAGCGTTATGTTATGTCTCACATTTTTTCACGCCTGAGGTGTACTTCCGTTACCGCTCCCAATGCATCCGCCACTCGTCGCAAAAACGCCAATGAGAGATTCCGGTAATTCCCCGATTCCAAACGTGCAATCGCCGGTTGGGATGTTCCCACTCGTTCCGCCAGTTCCCGCTGTGTCATATTCGCTTGCTGCCGTAATGCAATCACTTCTCTGGCAACGGTGAACTCTTCTTCATGTTCTTCGTATGCTTGCCGGAACTCTTCGTCTTTCAGTTGTTCATCAAGGAGTTCTTCATATTTCATTGTCTTCATGTTCATTGTTTCTTTCCTCCCAGATACTCGCCCTTTAATCGAAGAGCCCGTTCAATTTCTCGCTGGTCGGTCCGATCGGTTTTCTTCACGTATCCCGACGTCACGACATACACGTCGTTTCCCTCGAAGAAGTAAACCATCGGCAGATGTTTGAACCGAATCGAACCCGCAGTCCATATAGATCATGACCCTTCAGTTTTTTCGAGTGAGGCATTGGCAATTCGGGACCAAACTGTTTCGGGAGTTCGATAGACCGAAAGGCTTTCGCCCGCATCTTCACTTCCGTTGACGTGAGAAACGTAACCGCAGGCTCCAACAAGACAACATTCCATTCCACATCTAATTATATCACATTTGGTATTCGTGATGCGATAGTTCCGTATCGATATATCCGTCAATCAGTGTTCGTGGGAGAGGAAGTGGCGTAACGCTCTGGTTCGATTCACTCAATCTCGTCCGGTCATTCTTGTTGAATCATAGCGTTTGCAGGAGATCTGATGGGGACAATCTGCGCGGATTTTGTATTGTCTTCGATTTCAACAGCTCGCCGTATGCGGCGAAAAACCGGTTCTTGGGAAGTCCAACTGTCGCTATATCGATATCAGAGGCATCGTCCGAAGTGCCACGTGCCAACGAGCCGAACAGGAAAATCTCAGTAGCCCCAAAGCGCTTCAGAATCTCAATCGCATCGGACAAATCCTTCTGTAGCCGTGCTCGAACTTCAATCTCAAGAGCCATGTATTAAGTGTAGCGCTCCTACAGTGGGCACGCGACCGGCGTCTCACGATGGTCGCCCATCGAGCCAACAGCGTCAATGTACCTCCAGATGAATCTGGACCGGTCTCTTGTGTTCTATCAGGTAGCGCGTGGGCCGTGGCGTACGCACCTGAAAGCGACCAACATTCTCGAGCGATTCTTTCGCGAACTCCAACGATTCGAGAAGTCACGCCAGTTTCGATTTGCCGAGCGATCGTATACTGCCACTGGTTACGTTTCCCTTTCACGACACGACGAAACGAAACTACGCCACTCCCCAAGAATGCGGCGACGGGAGTCTAACTCTTTTTCATGCTGTAATGCATGGAATGTTTCGACGTACGTGTTTCGAACTATTGTGAAGAGTTCATCATCGAACTGGACTTGAAACCACTCCCGCTCCTGACTCGTCGGCCCTTCGAGAAGGTCCTCGATTTCCTCGATGTAGTCTGGCTGCGCCCAGTTGGATGAGTGCCACATGTCCTGCGTGGGCAGTGGCCGTGAAAACAGATAGGGGAGCAGGTACAGGTTGCTTAACATCGTGTCCAGCAGGTATCTCCGCGCTTTCTGCGGAAAACCCACCCGGTAGTAGGCCAATGCAGCATATAAGAGAAAGGCAGGCTCACCCACGTCATCCGGGAACTCCTTCTCGAACCATTCCAGAAATTCGACTGCCTTTTCTGGAGCACCGCCAAGCACAAAGTACACGCATACCAGGTAACGTTTCCCTGAGCCATCGGAAATGGCGCCGAATTTCTCCTTTTCTTTGAAGAGTTCTCGTCGCGCACGGTTCGCGCGTTCTCGATACCGTTTCTGTTCATTGGTCAGCATGGATGTACCTCCAGAGATATAAAGGAGCGTTCGAGCTGCGCCGTGCACAGCGGAAGTCATACCCGTACGGGCCAGACGTGGACGCAAAATACCGGGTTCCCTTGCAATGAGACATCGGCATCATGCGACTGCTCGCAGTCCGGCGCTTCGCGATGCCGTGACTCATCACGTTCTCGATCTTGATGTAGGGCTGGACGAACAACAAGTCGATCAGCTACTTATCTGCGCCGTTTGCTCTACGGCCGTGATCATGAACTCAATCCAGGGGACCCACGCCGACTCAGTGCGAACCTGCTGCAGCAGCTTGTAGTACTGCGGCTTGTATCGGATGATGTAGCGCTCGAGATCACGTAGCAGGTCGCGGATCACCGTCCCATCGTCAGGCGGAGTGTACACAGCCGCTCCGGTTCGATCGTTGCGTAGAGAGGTCCCTGGCGGTGAGCGTATTCCGGTAAAGTTCATCGTGCGTCGTGACGATGTTTTCGATCTCGGAGCTGGAACGGGCCTCCTTGAGAACGATCGTATTCAAGAATATCGTCTTGTTTGGTAGCAGCGAGCAATATCCTTTTCGGCCGCGCGAGTTCCCGGTTGGCCGCAATCGCGTGGCGCAGGAGGGACTTGGTCTCAATATCAGCGTCTGGCGGCAAGAACGGAAGGTCATTTGCGGGTACGTCTGGTTTAATCATGTACTTTGTAGCGCAGTTCGTGCACACGACGGCTCTCACTAATCACCAGTCTGAATAGACACGTAAATACAGGTAATTCGGCATAAGTAGTTCGAAGGTCAGCTATTGGAAGAATCGTCGAAACGATCCCACGACACGCTGAACTCAAAGAACCGCTTGCACGGAAATTTCTTCGGAATCTTGGCGTCTGATGATGTTGATGCGGTCATTGTGCTTGAACGGAACTGTTGTCCCGTTTGAGCGTTTCTCCCGTATGTAAAGGTGTCCATGATACCCGGGGCGGTTCACACTACCCAGGACGGGTAGAACGATTCGGAGCTCGGTCACCGTTTTAGGCTTGCCCTCAATGAACACTCTTTCTATGCTTTATCTGTGAAGTCACTACCTGCTCTCGACGAAATACGATGGGCCGACCCGATTGTTGAACCGGTCTATGACAAAGTGTTGGAACGTGAACTTGGAGCCTACTTATACGCCGGGGTCTATCCCGACGCACTTCGGCGGGTTGCACACCAGCCGTGGCTGGCTCGAGCCGAAGCTCGCTGTTTTCGACCAACCGTATCGAAGATCTCGCCAGACCTTGCCGCACTGACACTTTTTATCTCCTGCCAACAAAACTCATGTCGATACTGCTACGGCGCTGCTCGGTCTATCCTGAAAATACTGGGACTTCACGAGCGCGAGATCCGGGCAATAGAAACCAACGCAGGAACTGCCGAGGAGGAGCTTGAAGCAGTTACCCGTTTTGTCCGCAAACTTGCGGAGGCAGATCCACGACCCGGAAAGCAGGAGCTCGACGATCTACGTGCTTCCGGATTAAGTCCATTGGCAATTGCCGAGATTATTGGTGTGGTTACGGCAGCAAACTTCAGTAATCGTAATTGTACGTTTGTAGCCGCACCTCCTGAGGCGCGCCTGGAACACCTGGCCGACACGTTCATTGCACGCATTTTCAGATTTATTTGGGGTAAAAAAAACGGTGCAATCAAGCCGCTGAAAGGCGATTTGGTTCTGGACGATAATCAGGATGCGTTCAGCCCCTTTGTTGCTCTGCTTCGTGGTACCGCATATGCCAGGTGGCTCCGGCGCGCAATCGACGGGTGTCTTTCTTCGGAATCGATGCCGTCCGACACAAAACTCATGATGTTTGGCGTGATTGGACGCACACTTCAGTGTCCTGCGTTTGAGCTTGCATGTGAGTCAGAGCTGACAAAAAGGGGGTGGTCGGTCTCGGAGATTCGCGATGGCATTGATTCATTGGCACCACGTCGTTTAACGCCGGAGTCAGCAACGATCCTGTCTTGGACACGAGAAACGGTCTGGTACGTTCCATCTGATGTTCAGCAGAAGACAGCACGGTTGGCCAAGGACATTAACGACCCGAAGGTCGTCGTCGATGCGGTTGGTACGGCAGCCCTTGGAAACGCTCTCGTCCGACTCGGACTGCTTCTATAGGTGGCGTATCAATGACTCCGTGGATCGTTACATCCGGCGTATTTGCAGTGGTGACCTGCGTGCTCGTAGTCGCCGTGACTCGGCTTCAAGCCGTCAAGCAGAGACACGTTCGTCACGCAGAGAGTCTACAGAAATCTCTTGAACGGGTTGAACAGACTTTCGGTCGTTTTACACCAATTGAGCTGGTTGACCGAATTATTACCGAAGGCGTCAACATTCCGGCGGAGCACAAAGAAGTGACCATCCTGTTTGCCGACATTCGTGGGTTTACCCAATTAACAGAACGTGTTGAAGCGGACCTCCTGGTAGAGCTTCTAAACGGCTACATCAAGCGAATGAGTCGTGTGATTTCCAGGAATCATGGCGTGGTAAACAAACTCATAGGTGACGGTATCATGGCAACATTCGGCGCCGTCAGGCCAAACGCGTGGCAGGCTGCGGACGCGGTTACCGCAGCACTGGAGATGTCCGAAGAACTCACGGACTATAATCGAGAATTGGCATCTTCCGGCCTTCCCCAGTTGTCGGTCGGCATCGGGATACACAAGGGCGATGTGATTGTCGGCATCGTTGGCTCGGAACATCTTCTTGAGTTCACGGCACTCGGTGACGTGGTAAATGTTGCATCCCGTGTTGAGGCACTCACTAAGGCCTTCGACACAACCATCCTGATAACTGATGCGGTACAAAAAGAGATTGGCCATCGATTCCGGTTGATCCCAATGGAGCCAATGCAGGTTAAGGGAAAAAGCGCAGCCATCCGGACGTTTGCGGTGACACTTGATGCGCCAGGGAACTGATCTTGACGTGCTACGGTGAAAGTGAAGGTGCTGTGGACAACGTAATTATCGAAACGTTCCGGCGAACGATTAGACACGATATGCTTCGCTAGATCGTAGGACACCAAGGGACGGAGGATATTCTCGCTTAAGACACTCGTTGAGTGGTCTTGGCGAATCGGTCCGTTATGGATTCTGGGCATATTTTCGGGAATACGAACGTTGAATGAAAATCGTTATCTTATGGAAGCGAAGTGACTGATGAGATGGGAGCGAATGACGTAGGCAATATCCTACTTACATCACGCATGAACAATCAGAAACGGAGTATCACCGGGGCTCAGTCTTCTGCGATCGGCCGGGCTTTCGAGACGGATCAGTTGGACAATGCCGTCCCGAATTGAGGAAGGCATAATCCATTGTTTCACAATGTTCTGAAATTGGTATCGGTATCGTTCCTCACCGTCGGTTCCGCCACACTCTTTGCCCGAGAGAGGACTCGGTCTCCATTCGCCGACATCGTGTCGGCTCACTCCGACCCGCCTTCGTTCGCTTCCGCGGCCATCCCTGGTCTGGTCGCAACTAAAAAGTTGCTGCTCGACCATGCAGCCGGGCCGCTCATCCTCGCTACCGCTCGGCGCTCTGCGGAGCGTTCCTCGCCGCTTTGCGGCTCCGGTACGCCCACGACACGGATCGAGTCTCCCCTCGGGCACAAAAAAAGCAGCTCTTGCGAGCTGCCTTATCTGCTTTTTGTGCCCGAGGGGAGACTCGAACTCCCACATCCGTAAGGACACTAGACCCTGAACCTAGCGCGTCTACCAATTCCGCCACTCGGGCATTGAGTGGGTAGATGTGTTTTATAGCGCGGAGGGAGGGCTTTAGTCAATGGAAATGAGCCGGGGTGATGAGCCCCGGCTACTGCGATGGGCGCGGCGCAGCCACGCGCCCGGTCCTACTCGGGGAGCTGGTCGTCAGGACCGCTTGTGTTGTCCTTGATGGCCTTAATGACGCGGATTGCGGCCGTTTCTATCTGCGGCTTGAACAGCACGCCGATTGCGATTCCGATAATAAGTCCCCAGAACATCAGTTCCCTTCCTTGCCCTTCCTGCTGCCGCTTCCAGTGCTTCCGCCGCTGTTCGCGCTGCTCTCGGGCTCTTCGGTTTTTATGTTTACCTTCACGCCCTCGGCCGCCTGTACGACGTCGCGGGGAGGTACGGTGACCTTGAGGATACCATTTTTGAAGACGGCTTCGGTAGCCTGCTGGTCGTATTTGTCGGCAGGAACGAAGTATTTCTGTTCCGGGATGTCCTTCAGCTTCAGCCGTCGCTTGAAGTACTTAACCGACTCTTCCGACTCCTGTGTCTCGGACACGGTCGCCGAGAAGATCAGATGGTCTCCGCGGAACTCGATGGTGATATCATCCTCATGGAAACCGGCGAGGGCAAACTCGAACACCATGGTCTTGTCGTCCTTCACGTAGACGTTGGACGGCGGGTAGGAGTAGGCAGGGTAGTAGTCGCGTTCGTCGCCGAAGCGCCAGGAGTAGACCTTGGCACCAGGGTAGGCCATGGAATCCTTCAGGGCAGTGGAAAACTCTTCGGCAGCATCAAAGATCTCGTCGATGATCTTGCCGATATCGAAATAGTCGTGGCTTTTCATAAGAAAGCCTCCTGTACATGTGATCCGGTTCCGGTTTACGGCAACCGTGTATGTGTCCGGGATCTCCGCGACACATTGTCCGCCTGCCAACGGCAGCGCGTACCTGTATAATATACACGCCAATCCGGCGAACGCCGAGTAGGGAAGGCTGTGTTGCCTTTCGGAAACTGATTATTCCGCGTATGGTAGGGGCTGGAATCTCGTATGAAGATATTATTTCTCGGTGAAATCGTAAGCAAGGCAGGTATCTACTGCGTAAAGACTGCTCTGGATGATGTCCGGAAGCAGACGGGCGCACAGTTCGTGATCGCAAACGGCGACGGAGCTACCGGTGGCTTCGGTATTGGAAAGAGCCACGCCGTGTATCTGCGCAAGCTCGGCGTCGATTGCATTACCGGCGGTGACCAGATCTACTACAAAAAAGATATAGCCGAGTTCATTGACCGCGCGGGCCATATGGTGCGGGCGGCGAACTTTCCTCCGAAGAACCCGGGACGCGGTTACCGGATCTACCGGGTCGGTGATGTTTCGATTGCGGTTCTGAACCTGCTCGGTCTGAGTGGCTTCCTGCGTGTACATCTGTCGAACCCCTACACGTTCCTGCCGGAGCTCGTCGAGCGTCTGCGAAAGGACGCATCCATCATCATTCTTGACTATCATGCAAGCACCACGGCAGAGAAGCGGATCATGAGTATCTATGCTGACGGTATGGTCTCCGCGGTCATGGGTACCGGACAGCGGGTTCTGACGGCCGATCTTGAGTTGAGTGCCGGAGGTACTGCAACTATCACCGACTGCGGTCGGACCGGAAGTCAGAACAGTGTTGCCGGGCTGGCGGCCGAAGTAGAAATCGAAAAGTTCCTGACGGCGATTCCACAGCGCAGCGGGGACGCGTGGGATAATCTCGAGCTTCAGGGAGTACTGCTCGACATAGACGAATCGGGAAAGACCGTTTCAGCGGAGTACATCCGCGAGCCTGTTGAGCCACCTGAAGGGACCGAACACGGTTCCGAATGACCGATGTGTGATGATCAGCCGGTATAGCCGAAGGTCTCGCGGAATGCGCAGGTGATCTGATCCCGGACGTCGGCAAGGTCGACGGTACGGCCTGTGCACTCTTCAAGCGACGTGACTCCGCGATCACGTATTCCACAGGGGACGATCCAGTCAAAGTGACTGAGGTCTGTTGTCACGTTGAAGGCGAATCCGTGCATGGTTACCCGGTTGCGTACGGCGATTCCCACCGCCGTAATCTTCCTGTTTCCGACCCAGACACCACGGTTTTCGGGATCGAGACGGGCTTCGACGTCGTACAGCTCACCAAGCATGTCCACGAACATCTGCTCAAGCGAGGTTATGAATCGTTTTATTTGCACAGCCTTCTCATACAGATGCACGATGGGGTAGCCGACAAGCTGTCCGGGTCCGTGATAGGTTGCGAGTCCGCCCCGGCTTATCCTGTGCACTTCTACGCCAAGGCGGTTTCGTTCCTCCACGGATAACAGAATATCGTCTTCACCTGTTGAGCGTCCGAGGGTAATAACCGGGGGGTGTTCCACAAAAAACAGCGTGTCGGTGATCTCTTCGTCGTACCGGCTCCGATTCGCCTGATCCTGAATTCCCAGCGCCTCGCCGTAGGCCATGTGCCCGAGGTCGCGAACCGCGAGCTTCTTCATGTTCGGGCCCCGTATTTTCGTGCAGTTTCGTTAATGATTTCACCGAGGTCATCAAGGCTGAACTGCCGGTGGAGATATCCGGCCATCTGGGCGGCGCGCGGCATGCCGTAGACGACCGACGAAGGTTCATCCTGCCCTATCGTCAGGGCGCCGGCTTCGTACATGCTGCCGATCTCTCGGGCTCCGTCGCGACCCATACCGGTCATGATGATTCCCATACTCTCGGGGCCATAGGCTGCGGCGACGGAGGCAAACAGCACGTCGGCGCTCGGCCTGTGTCCGCTGACCGGTTCGTCGTCCGAAATTCGCACCACCGTCGCGAGTGCCCGTCGTTCCAGGCGCATGTGACGGTCGCCTGGCGCGATAAGGACGCGTCGCGGTTTTACCAGGTCCCCGTCCATGGCTTCCTTTACCTCGAGGTCACAGATACGTCCGAGGCTGACCGCAAACTCGGCGGTAAAGCCCGCGGGCATGTGCTGCACGATCAGAAGGGGGATGGCCATGTCCGGGCCTATATTCGGAAGGACTTTACGGAGGGCGTTGGGGCCACCGGTGGAGATGCCAATTGCGATGACCTGAACAGGACCTGGCGAACGAGCCGCCGTACGTGGTGGCAGATCGTACAGCGGTCGGGAGTCGGGCGCCTGTGCTCCCGGTCCTGACGCAGATGTTCTGCTCTGCCGGTCCGGCGCCGGTGTCGCAGGCGGTACGCCCGCATCGGTGCCACCGGCCGCGGGTCGGGGCGGCTTCGGCTTCCCTTTCCGTGAGCGGTACTCGCCGCCGTAGGCCCGGACGAGCTCGGTCAGTTGTACGGACACCGCCGCGATGTCCTGTCCTTCTTCGGCCGTCGGTTTCATAATGAACTCGGAGGCGCCGAGCGCAAGCGCTTCCATGGTCACTTTCGCGCCTTTCTGCGCGTGTGAGGACAGGATGAGTACGGGTATTTCGATGCCCTGTCGCTTCCGCTCGTGCAGAAACTCAAGTCCGCTCATCTCCGGCATTTCCAGATCAAGGACGATGATGTCCGGGTCAAGACGGGGAATCTTCTCGAGCGCAAAGCGTCCGTTCATGGCCCGCCCGGCGACGGTAAGATCAGGGCTCTGCTCTATGATTCGGGAAATAAGATTGCGCATGAGAGCGGAGTCATCGACGACCAGTACTGATATGCTGTCCATGCTTATACTGCCCTACCGTGAAACACCGGTGGTCCCGGTCGTTTTTCGATACACACAGGCCCAGTCGGTCCGTACAAACTCGAACTGTGTGTTCATTCCGAACAGCGACTCTGAGTGTCCTATGAAAAGGTAGCTGTACGGGCTCATGGCATTCCAGAAGTGATCGACGGTTACTTTCTGTGCGGCATCATCAAAATAGATGAGTACATTCCGGCAGAACACAATATCGAGGCTCGTGACGCCGTTCGAATGCTTGAGATTGTGATAGTCAAAGGTCACATTTTTCATGACATCCGGATGTATCTGGTATCCCGTGTCTTTTTCGAGGAAGTACTTTCTGAGGTACCGCTCGGGCACACCGGTTACTCGCTGAGTCGGGTAGTATCCTGCCTTGGCAGTCATGAGTGACTTCAGGCTGATGTCGCTTGCGATTACCTTTACACTGTAGCCGGGGGGGAGTATCTCCATGAGCACCATGGCTATGGTGTAGGGTTCTTCTCCCGTCGAGCATCCCGCGCTCCAGACCCGTATCTGCCGGTCGGAGGATGTTTTCTTGCGTGTGATCAGATCGGGTATGACGAAGTTCTCAAAGGTCTCAAAATGCGCCGTGTTTCGGAAAAAGCGGGTGAGATTCGTGGTAACAGAGTCAAGAAACTCTTTCAGCTCTTCGCCGTCCCGTTTCAGGTGGGTAAAATAGTCACCGACGCTCTGGTGGCCGGTCAGGCGCAGCCGTTCCCGAAGCCTGCTCTCGAGGATCGATCTGTTCGTTTCCGAAAAGTGTATACCGCTTTCGCCGTAAATCAGATCCCGGAAACGGGTAAAGTCGCTGTCGTTCAGTATGCCTGCCATTTTTATGCTTGATCTCAATTCTATGGACCCTGATCGGGGCTGTCAATCGAAGCTGCCTGCCGCTACACTGGGGGACGGAGGATGATAAGATGAATATACGCAGCCGTTTCCCCGATAATTTTCTGTGGGGGACAGCCACCGCGAGCTACCAGGTTGAAGGGGCCGCGAACGAAGACGGCCGGGGCGTCAGTATCTGGGACACGTTTTCCCGCACACCCGGCAAAGTTCTGCACGGCCACACGGGCGATGTCGCCTGTGATCAGTACCATCGATTTCAGGAAGACATAGAACTCATGAAAGGCCTCGGGCTCGAGGCGTACCGTTTTTCCATAGCCTGGCCGAGGATTTTTCCCGAAGGTCGCGGGAAGCAGAACCCCAGAGGCTTTGACTATTACAACGCTCTGGTCGACGGTCTTCTGGAAGCGGGAATCAAACCCGTCCCGACGACCTATCACTGGGACCTGCCGCAGACGCTGCAGGACGCAGGTGGATGGCCTGCGCGGGATACCGCGTACGCATACGCAGACTATGCCGAGGCCTGCTTCAAGGCGCTCGGTGACCGTGTAGACATGTGGATCACGCTCAACGAGCCTTTCTGCAGCGCGGTGCTCGGATATCTTGTCGGTCGGCACGCGCCAGGCGAACAGGATCGCGGGAGGGCTATTGCGGCGATACATCACCTGAATCTGGGCCATGGACTCGCGGTGCAGGCCTTCCGGAAGGGTGGATATGCCGGAACGATCGGAACGACGCTCAACACGCAGACAGCGCGTCCGGCCACATCGTCACCCGAAGACATCGAAGCAGCCGATCGGGCGGCGGACTTCCCGACGCGTATGTTTCTTGATCCGCTCATCGGCAAGGGCTACCCCCGGCGCTTCCTCGATGCATACGAGGACGCGGTCATTCCGATAGAAGACGGGGACCTGGATATCATCTCTTCGGACCTCGATTTTCTGGGTCTGAACTACTACCACGAGGACTGTGTCGCGCACGATCCGGATCATCCCGAGGGATATCGCAAGGTCGCTCAGTACCAGCCGACCACCGAAATGGACTGGCCGATCACACCTCAGGGACTGCACCGGCACCTGACCTGGCTGCACGAGCATACCGCCGGCATGCCGATCTACGTGACCGAAAACGGATGCGCAATGCCCGACATTCTGAGTGCCGACGGTACCCGTGTCCACGACCACGACAGGATTGCGTTTCTGAGGTCCTATATAGAGGCCTGTGCTGACGCGGTTCAGGAAGGAGTCAACCTGAAGGGGTATTTCCTGTGGAGCTTCATCGACAATTTCGAGTGGGCCTACGGTTACACGAAACGCTTTGGTATCGTGTACTGCGATTACCTCGATGGTCGCAGAATTCCCAAGGACAGCTACTACTTTTATCGCGATCTTATCGCAGGAATGGAGTAATCTGCTCTCTGATTCGTTGACCGGGCTGCGGTCTACCGGGATAATGAAATCCCGATGAAGAAATATGTAATAGTAACCGGCGGTGTGTGTTCGAGTCTTGGCAAGGGCATAGCCGCCGCGAGTCTCGGGAGCCTCCTGGAAAGCCGCGGTCTTGCCGTGCGAATGGTCAAAATTGATCCCTACATCAACGTTGACGCGGGAACCATGAGCCCCTATCAGCACGGAGAGGTCTTCGTGACCGATGACGGCGCGGAGACTGATCTTGATCTGGGAAACTACTCGCGTTTTACCGACTCACCCTTAAGTCGGGCGAACTCAATCACGACGGGACAGGTCTACCAGGAAGTCATACAACGCGAACGCGAAGGACGCTATCTCGGTCGTACGGTGCAGGTAATCCCGCACATTACCGACCGCATCAAGCAGCGCATTATGTCTGTCGGTGAACAGGAAGGCGTGGACGTAACGATTGTCGAGGTCGGCGGAACCGTCGGTGACATAGAGAGCATTCCCTTCCTGGAAGCCGCCCGGCAGATGATACATGAGATCGGTCACGAGCACGTTATAAGTGTGCATCTGACCCTCATTCCCGAGGTCGGGGGCAACGAGCTGAAGACCAAGCCGACGCAGCATTCGGTAAAGGAGATGCGCGAGATCGGTATACAGCCCGACGTGCTTCTGTGCCGCTGCCCACGTCCCATGGAAGAGGATATGAGGCGGAAGATTGCAAATTTCACGAACGTCGATTACGAAGCGGTTATTTCGGCTCACGACGTGGAGTCTACGATCTATCAGATCCCGCTGGTGTATCACGAGCAGAAGCTCGATGAGATCGTCTGTTCACGGCTTGACCTTCAGTGTGCGGATGCGGATCTCTCCAACTGGGAACACGTGGTTCACACTTTCAAGACCGCAGAGACCACCGTCAGAATCGGTGTGGTCGGAAAGTACATAGACCTTGCCGACTCATACAAGTCCATAGACGAGGCTCTTTATCACGGAGGTATTGCAAACGCTGTGCGGGTTGAGCTTGTGAAGATCGATTCCGAGCGTTTAGAGCGTACCGGCAAGGTCGGCGATGCTCTGGAGGATCTTGACGGGATCCTTGTTCCTGGTGGCTTTGGCGGCCGGGGTATCGAGGGTATGATCGCTACCGCGCATTACGCGCGTGAGCACGGCATTCCGTACTTCGGAATCTGTCTGGGAATGCAGATCATGGTCATAGAGTGGGCACGCAATGTCATGAATCTCGCCGATGCCGACAGTACCGAGTTTTCACCCGACACGCCGAATCCTGTCGTCAGTCTGCTCGAGGAGCAGATCGACGTGCACAACTACGGTGGTACCATGCGACTCGGTGCGAGCGAGTCCAGGCTCGTAGACGATACATTCATTTACCGTGCATACGGCAGCGAACGGATCACCGAGCGCCACCGTCACCGCTATGAAGTCTCAAACCGCTATCGCGCGGAGCTGAAAGAATCGGGACTTCGCGTCTCCGGTACCACGCCCGACCAGGAACTGGTAGAGTCGGTGGAGTGGAATGATCATCCCTGGGCCGTCGGGGTACAGTTTCATCCTGAGTTCAGCTCGCGTCCGTCGAAGGCGCAGCCTCTGTTCCGGGATTTCGTGCATGCGGCGCTTGATCGCTACGAGGCACGCCCGAAACGCGACAAGGTTCCTGAGGTGGCAACAGCATCGGAAGGGTAATGAGGTATAGCGTCTGCGCGGCCAGTTTTTTGACACTGCTTCTGATTTCCGCCTGTAGTCTTGACTACGAGGCAGCCCGGCTTGCGGAGTCGATTCCTGAGACTACGCCCAATGCGGAGCTGCTCGCTTTTTCTCATACGGTTGTCCGACGGGGACGGCTCGTGTTCGCCATAGAAGCGGACGCGGCGCGACGCTTTGACCGGCATAACGAACAGCAGCTGGAAAATGTCCGCTTCCAGGAGTTCAATACCGATGGTGAGGTAACCGCATCGGGCAATGCTGCCTTCGCACGCTTCTTCTCCGAAACTGAAAACGTCGAACTGATCGGTTCGATCGAGTTCTCTACCGAAATCGAGGAAGCGGTCGTGACCGCTGACTATCTGTTCTGGAACCGTGAGGCACGTATGCTCTACGGCGATACAGACGCGGTCGTCCGGGTTACGAGGGCAGATGGTACACGTCTTGAGGGCCGGGGCTTTGAGGCGGATTTACGGCGGCGCATTATCGACTTCAACGGTCCGGTCGAAGGGCTCGTTGTAGAAGGAGACGGGGAATGAACCGTCTATCGGTCCTCGCGACAGCGTTGCTGCTGTGCGTTTCATTCCCGCTCTTCGCCGACCTCAGCATCAGAAGCGACCGCTGGCAGAGTGTCTTCGCCGAGGGGCAGGAGCGCACGCGACTTTCCGGTAACGCGCGCGTCAGCTCGGACCGCATCGTCGTCGAGGCAGATGAAATAGAGCTATCGGGCGACTCGTTCCGTTTCGTTCGAGCGAGCGGCAACCTCCTCGTCATGGATCTCGACAGAGATCTGCGGCTGACGGGGAACCGGCTGTTTGTCGACCGGGATCTCGACATCATCCGTGTCGAAGGTAATGCCGAAATGGAGGATCGCGAGAACGAGATTATTGTTCGCGGTGGTTTTATCGAGTACTTTGGAGAGCAGGAACTGACTATCATACAGGTAGGCGTGCGCATCCTGCGCTCCGATCTGCTCGCGCGTGCCGAGTTCGCCCGCTATCTGCGCGGGACGTCCACTCTGGAGCTGTCGGGACTGCCGCAGGTCAGCAGAAATGGTGATGAGTTCCGTGCAGGCCGCATCATCATCAATCTGGATTCCGATGAAATCACGCTTCGCGGCGAAGTCCGGGCGATCGTCCGTGACGGAGAGGATTGACTATGTCGCTCCTCGAGGCACGAAATCTCCACAAGGCGTTTGGACGAAAGGAAGTCGTTCGTGGTATCGATTTTTCGATGACCGACGGGGAGATCGTCGGTTTTCTCGGGCCCAACGGTGCGGGTAAGACGACAACGTTCTACATGGTTGTCGGCTTCATTCGCCCGAGCGCAGGGGAGGTTGTACTTGACGGAAGGGATGTTACGCGAAAGCCCATGTACATGCGCGCGAGACTCGGAATATCGTATCTTCCGCAGGAACCAAGCGTGTTCCGCAAACTCACCGTCGAAGACAACATTCTCGCTATTCTCGAGCTTCGCCGAGACCTCAGTCGTCACGAACGGACGTTGCTTCTCGATGAGCTTCTCGATGAGCTCGGGATTACCGACAACCGGAAACAACCCGCGTATACACTCAGTGGCGGGGAACGGCGCCGGACCGAGATTGCGCGCAGCCTCGCGATCGAGCCACGGTTTCTTCTGCTCGATGAACCCTTCGCCGGCATAGATCCTATCGCCGTCTACGAGATCAAGACCATCGTGCGGAGGCTTGCCGAAAAGGGAATCGGGGTACTTATTACCGATCACAACGTCCGTGACACCATGGAAATCACGCATCGCTCGTATATAATCAAGGACGGCGAAATCGTCGTATCCGGAAACCGGGACGAGATAACTGCCAACGAAATCGCGCGCAAGGTGTACCTTGGCGAGACCTTTACCCTGTAAAGGCCCCCGCCGGCACCGATTGTGCCCCCACGTAGAGGAGTCACCCGTGAAATATCGCAACCCCAATCTGCCGCTGGACGATCGCATTGATGATCTACTGTCGCACATGACGCTCGAAGAGAAGGCGTCGCAGCTGCTGCACGAGAGCCCTGCAATCGAGCGTCTCGGCGTCCCGGCATACAACTGGTGGAACGAATGTCTCCACGGCGTAGCCCGCGCAGGCAAGGCAACGGTATTCCCGCAGGCGATCGCGCTCGGAGCGACCTTCAACCCCGCGCTTGCTTTCGAAGTCGCTGAAGCGATTTCTACCGAGGGCCGGGCAAAGTTCAACGAGGCAATCAGGAACAGGCAGCGCGGCCGCTACCAGGGACTTACGTTCTGGACACCGAACATCAACATCTTTCGCGATCCCCGCTGGGGGCGCGGACAGGAAACCTACGGCGAGGATCCTTTTCTGACCTCGGCAATCGGCACTGAGTTCGTGAAAGGCATACAGGGTAACCATCCGACGTACATGAAGGCTGCCGCCTGTGCGAAGCACTTCGCGGTCCACAGCGGCCCGGAGGGTCTGCGTCACGAGTTTGACGCTCGCGTCAGCGAGAAGGACCTGCGTGAGACCTATCTGCCGGCCTTCAAGGCGCTTGTTGAAGCTGGCGTCGAGGCGGTCATGGGTGCCTACAATCGCACCAACGGCGAACCCTGCTGTGCGAGCGAAACACTAATGAATCGCATCCTTCGCGGAGAATGGCAGTTCAAGGGGCACTATGTGTCAGACTGCTGGGCGATCGGTGATTTTCACAGCAGTCATAAGGTGACCTCGACTCCACAGGAGTCGGCCGCGCTCGGTGTGCGCACCGGCTGTGATCTGAACTGCGGGTGTGTGTACGAGGCGCTGGTCGAGGCCGTCGAGCAGGGCTTGCTTGAAGAGGCGGACATAGACCGTTCGCTCCGACGCCTTCTGTCGGCGCGGTTCAGACTCGGGCTCTTTGATCCTCCGGAGATGGTTCCGTGGAGTACCGTGCCCATGTCTGTGGTCGGCTGCGAGACGCATCGGACCCTCGCCAGGGAGGTCGCCGAACAGTCCTGTGTTCTCCTGAAAAACAACGGTGTGCTTCCACTCGCTTCGGACGTGAAGAAGCTCTTCGTGACCGGCCCGGCGGCGGCTGACCACACCGTTCTTCTCGCGAACTACCACGGGACTTCGACCCGTCTCGTCTCCTTCCTCGACGGTATCACCGATCGCGCGGGAGATGACAGGCTGGTGGTGTACCGGCAGGGCTGCGGCTTTGATACGCCGGTACGGAACAAACTCAACTACTCGTTTAACGAGGCGAAGGATCACGATATCGTTATCGCCTGCCTCGGGATATCGAGTTATCTTGAAGGCGAAGAAGGGGATGCTTTTGCATCGGACTTCAGGGGTGACAGGCGAACCCTCGGGCTTTCCGAAGATCAGATCGAGTATTGCCGCAAGATCAAGAAGGCCGGGGCACCGCTGGTTGTCGTAGTCACCGGAGGGTCACCCATTGATCTGACGGAGATCCATGAGCTTGCAGACGCAGTCATCTTTGCCTGGTACCCGGGAGAGGAAGGAGGAAATGCGCTTGCGGCCCTCCTGTTTGGAGACCGGAGTCCGTCCGGACGGCTGCCGATCACCTTCCCGATGTCTGTGGAACAGCTTCCACCTTTCGAGGACTACGCCATGCGCGGGCGCACGTATCGCTACATGACCGAGACCCCTCTGTATCCCTTCGGGTTCGGGTTGGGCTATGGCGACGTCCGCTACGAGGCGCTGCAGCAGATCGATGCTGCCTCCGGCGCGTCCTGGGACATGGCGGCATCTGCCGGTGGCCATGACACCGGTGTAACCCACGGGGTGGACCTGCTGCTGACACTCCGCAACGCTGCGTCGGTCGGTGTCTCGGAGGTGGTGCAGACCTATGTTTCGCTCGCGAACAACGACGGGAGTCAGCCGATTTCGCGTCTCGTGGACGTGCAGCGGGTCTGGCTTGGCGCCGGTGAGACGGTCAAGACAGCGATTTCGCTGTCTTCAGATGCTTTTGAGTGCGTTGATGATGATGGCCGGTTCTTTGTGCGCAGTGGTGAGTGGGTTATTACCGTCGGGGGAAGCTCCCCGGGCGCACGGAGTGAAGCGCTCGGAGCTCCTGCACCGCGTACACTGACCGTCGAGCGATAGACCCGGCGGGGCCGGTCAGGGACCGGCAGCAACGCGAAAGCCGCAGTTGCCCGTAGAGCTGTCGGGGGTGTTCGACGATCGTGCGGCAACCCGATAGCGGTTGCAGTACGAGTGATGACACAGATACGATCCTCCGCGCATGACACGCGCTGTGCCACGTTTCGGGCCGGTCGGATTTACGAGCGGCCGCTGTATCGGATGCCGGGTTGTCCACCAGTCGGCGCACCATTCCCAGACATTTCCGGCGGCATTGTACAGGCCGTAGTCGTTCGGCTCAAAACTGTCCACCGGGGCGGTGCCGGCGTATCCGTCTTCGACGGTGTTGTGTGTCGGAAAGGTGCCCTGCCAGATGTTGCACATGTGCCGGCCATCCGGTGTCAGATCGTCTCCCCACACGAAGCGCTTCCCGACGAGTCCTCCGCGAGCCGCACACTCCCACTCAGCTTCGGTTGGCAGGCGGACGCCGGCCCAGCTGCAATAGGCCGCCGCGTCCGTATGTGAGACGTGTACGACCGGATGGTCGAGCCGCTCGTCTATGGATGACCCCTTGCCCTCCGGTTTCGCCCAGTACGCTCCGGAGACTCCGTACCACCAGGGCAAGCCCGGCACTTCCCGAGCGTGGCCTCTGCGCAGAGTCGCCTTGCCGACGAAACCACGGAACACATAGGACCAGCCGAAGCGTTCGGCATCGGTGCGATAGCCGGTTGAGTCGACGAAAAATCGAAACTGTCTGTTTGTTACCGCGAAAGGGTCGATGCGAAACGGATCGAGCTGGACGTCGCGTACGGGGCCTTCGGCGTCATCAGGAAACCCGACCGCATCGTCGGCACCCATGCGAAAACGCGTGACCGGGATCTCGACGAGGCTCTCCTCGTGGCCGTTTCCAGGCTCCGCACTCGGTGCGGAGCTGAATCTCGGGGTCGCGTCCTGTATCTGTTCCTGTCCCGGATCGCGCCCGGGTGTGCAGCAGCTTTCCGCCATACCGGTCTCCCGTCTGATCGGCCTCAGAGCTTTCGAAGCAGCAGGCTCGAATTGTGGCCGCCGAATCCGAACGAGTTCGACAACGCGGTGGTCAGAGGTGTCTCCACATGCTCGGTCGGGAGCTTCATGCGTGGCAGCTCTGTATCGGGCGTATCGAGGTTCAGATTGCCAGGAACAAGGTTGTGTCTCAGCGCCATGACGGTGAGCACGGCTTCAAGGCCTGCCGTTGCGCCGAGCAGGTGTCCATGATAGCTCTTGGTCGAGCCGATGTAGGCGCGTTCCGCCTGTGTCCCGAGCGCCGCGTGGATTCCTCGCAACTCCGCGATGTCGCCTGCCGGTGTGGAAGTTCCGTGCGTGTTCACGTAGTCGATCACCTCGGCTCCGACTCCCGCCTGCGAGAGCGCCATTTCCATAGCGTATTGCGCGCCTGTCCCGCTAGGGTCCGGCGCAACGAAATCGTAGGCGTCCCCGGACATGCCGCAGGAAAGTACCTCGCAGAGAATGGTAGCGCCGCGCCGTTTCGCGTGATCGTAGTCTTCAAGCACAAGGGTGGCAGCACCCTCGCTCAGGACGAATCCGTCGCGATCCGCGTCGTAGGGACGCGAAGCCGCGGCAGGCTCGTCGTTCCGGGTGGAAAGCGCACGCATGTTACCAAAACCGGCCAGGGCGATTTCGCTGACCGAACCTTCGCTCGCGCCGCTGATCATGACGTCCGCCATACCAGCTTTTATCATGAGCGCGGAGAGACCGATGGAGTGATTCGCCGTCGCGCAGGCGGTCTGCAGGCTTATATTGGGGCCTTTTACCCCGAATACCATGCTGATGACACCGGCAGCCATATTGCCTATGGACATGGGAATATAAAACGGATTGACCCGTCGAGGCCCCCTGGTTGCGAGTTGCGCGGAGTTTTCGTGCTGCA
>SKXQ01000083.1 GCA_007128315.1 Spirochaetaceae bacterium
CTGCCGGAGAGCAGCGCGGATCGCGCATACGCGGCATGGCTGGCAACGCAGGAAATGCAAGTCGGCAGTTCGGGTCACGCGTGGCCGACCAGGCCAGACGCGAGGCGACGAGCGAGATATCCTGGAAGATCAGCCGTTTCGTGCGCCAAACTATCCGTTCTATTTTCCGGGGACGGTAATCGTCGTCACGCTGTGCACATAGCTCCGGTTTGTAAATGGTAGAGGGGCACGCAGAACTGCGTGCCTGTCGCGCGTATCACGGTGTGGTAGCAAGAGCCTATGGAAGCGGTCGTACTCGTAGTCTTTGTCCTGTTCGTGTTCGCGTGGAAGTCTGCACGACCACGCGTAAAAGGTGGTATCGGCGAACGGAAAGTGGCGTGGACTCTGTCAGGGCTCGATGAAAACGAGTACGTGGTATTAAATGATCTACTTCTGAAGTCGAAAACCGGAAGTGCCCAGATCGATCATCTTGTCGTTTCCCGACAGGGTATTTTCGTAATTGAAACCAAGTTTTACGACGGCTGGATATTCGGGCACGAAAACGCTGAGTACTGGACTCAGAACATGTACGGGAAGAAGACCCGATTTCTGAACCCCATTCGACAGAATCAAACGCACGTTCGAGCTCTCAAGAACTTACTCTCCGACATTGGCAATATCCCGTTCATTCCAATCGTAGTGTTCGCAGGTCGCGGAGTACTGAAAGGTGTCAACACTGAATCACCTGTGATATACAGCCGCCAGCTCCGTGACACGATTATGGAGAATCGGAATACCACCTCCGTACTGAGTCCCGATCAGGTTAAGTCGATTGGCGAACGCCTGAAGCAGGCAAATGTTCCTGACCGGTCCGAGCGGAAGACGCATATACACCGCGCCCGCAATGCTTCCGCTATCCGTTCGCAACGGGAGAGATCCGGACTGTGTCCTCGCTGCGGTGGTCAGCTTGTAGCTCGAAGCGGCCGCCACGGCAGATTCATGGGATGCACCAACTATCCGAAGTGCAGGTATACGCGAAACGCATGAGCAGAGAGCGTCGCTACTGCGACGACCCGGAAGATTCAGTAAGCCGGTATACGCGATCAAGCGGCTGAATGCTGAACGAAGCGTCGTCGGCAATCCGAACGATGGCGTCAAAGAACCCGCTTCGCACCTCGTCCACCTGGCCAGACGCAATAGTGACGCTTCTTCCATCTGGTAGCGCTCGGCGAAGTGTCACAGAATCACCGCTCTGCACGGCTGCGTCGGAGATTCGCTCTACGGTAACAAGTCCAGGCTGAACGAGCGCGATAGTTCCAACGAGTACGGCTGAATCGAATGCCGCCGTTGTTTCAAGGAAATAATCCTCTGCTGCCTCAAGCGCACTGACAATGCCAGACAGAACACCTGCGAGCTGAGGGTCTTCTTCGGCAATCACGGTTATACGTTCAACAGCGACGTCCCGCGATTCAGGATCACCACCAGCGAGCAGTTCCAAAAAATCGTCAACAGAATCAAGAGTCGCTATTCTGGTCTGACGTGCCCGGCGCTCAGCTCCTGTCAGCGCTTCAGAAAGAATCGCAACCCTGCGCGCTTCAAGCTGCAACTCGAATCTATCAAGAATGCTGTCGTCTCGCGCAAAGTCTATTGCAGCCGCTTCCTGTGCAGGAGAAAATGCATCCAGAAGGATTTCGAAAGAATCGAATATTCGCGACGCGAACTGCCCTTCTGCCTGCCCCCCCGCGTGACTCGCGACGGAGTTTTCCTCAATGAATGATCTGCCGTGGGCTATCGCGTCACGGGCATCGTCCAGACGACCCAGCGTGATCGCGGCAGTAACCGTTTCTATTCGTTCTCGAAGCTGGGACCGGAGCAGGGTTTCCAGTACCGCATTTTCCTGAAATTGTCGTAACACTGAGTCAGTCGCCGTAGCGGCTTCCGTTCCCGTCTCGCGAACATCGCCAGTACGATTACGAAACGCGACCAGCAGATCATCACGCTCACGGGTCGCGGTGGCGAGCAGCTGCTGAGCTGATTCCCGCTCCGCATTTATTTCTACCTGTCGTAATCGCGCACGGTCAGACTGCTCAACAATGAACTGTTCTAATCGGTCGGCATATCGTTGTTCGACTTCGATCTGGTACCGAAACATTCGGGATGCTATCTCTCGCTCAGAAAGCCCGGTTTCGAACAGCCGCTGCCGTTCCAGGTCGAGAGCTTCGGCTACGCGCTGCTCGTTACGGAGTCTCTCGTCGTCTATCAGGGTATTCAGCTCTCGCTCAAGCGAAGCACGTTGATCATCAAGGTCACGAAGGGTTACGAGAAAACGGGCAATTTCTTCATTCTTACGCCGAAGCTCCTCGGTCGTTTCCCTCCGGATTTCTTCAAGTATCCTCGCCTCTGTAGAGAAAAATCGTGCGGTTCGTTCAACCAGTTCGCGTTCGCGCTCAACTGAGGCCGATAAAACGAGTGAAGAAACAAGAGTA
This sequence comes from Spirochaetaceae bacterium, assembly GCA_007128315.1. Taxonomy (GTDB): domain Bacteria; phylum Spirochaetota; class Spirochaetia; order DSM-27196; family SKKC01; genus SKKC01. The sequence goes on from SKXQ01000083.1 coordinate 2,466, forward strand.
CCAATAGCGAGACAAAACACCGCAAAAGACAAAGACCGCCATGTACGACTATCGCGCCCGGATTCTTTCTGGTATTCGGGGCTCAGTTTGTATAGCAAGTCATTTATTCGCTGTTCGAACAGTTCCTTTTTCTCGTGCGGATCACTCCAGCGTAATCGAGAAATCCTGTAGTAATCTCCTATCTCATCTGATTCGTGGTATATGAGACGATTATTGTCATAATCAGATTCTCGTGGTTTTTCGGCCGAATTATCAATCATTGGAAACCTTTACCATTTTAGAGTATGCTTCTGTAAAAGACCTTTTTCAAGCCGTTTGAGACTATGAAACTACGCAGTCATCTCGTCATTGCCATGACTTCTCTTATAGTATCATCGCTTTTAGTCGTCGGTATTTTCACGGTTACAGTTTCGCGTCGGGGTATGACTCGTCTTGCAAGCGAACAACTTTCGTTCAAAGCCGAAGAAATAAGAAAGTTCGCATGGAATCAGTGGGATGTTCTGGTGACCAACGGTCTGACTGAACTTCCCCTCTTTCGGGAAGCGGTGCTCGACTCGGTTAACTCGTATGCCCGAACCGTGGTTCGCGAGGGAATCGAAACCGTCACTGCCTTTGATCAAAACGGGCAGATCCTGTTCGCATCGTCTGAGTCTGGAGTATCACTTTCGGACGATGACTGGAACACAATACGCAACGAAGAAGGAATCTTCCGGCTTTCGGTAGACACGACGGAGCTGATTGGCTATGTGTTCCAGTTTGATCCACTGGAATGGACAGTACTGACATCGGTACCGGTGAGCCAGTTTTTTGCCGAAACGGACGAGATCACGATAACTCTCGTAGCGGGTTCGCTCCTTATTCTTGTAACAATGATTGCACTACTTTTGTTTGTTGCATCCAGAATCGCGACACCAGTTACCGAAATTGCGTCTGGCATGCGGGAAATAAGCAGATCACGGAACTTTGATACGCGACTTCCAGCTCGGGGGTTTGATGAAGTTCGCTACGCTGCCACAGCCTTTAATACCATGAGCATCGATCTGAAAAATTCGTACCAGCGACTACGCGAAATCGCGGTAAGCGAGGCGAAAGCTCATGCGGAGCTCGACAATCGAGAAATAGAGGCTTTGCTTATACTTGGTCGGCTTTCGGATTATAACGATCACGAAACCGGGCTGCATATCATTCGTGTAGGCTTGTATTCCATGCTGTTGGCGCAAGCGCTTGGCATACCCGCAGAAGAATCCAGGTTACTTTACCGGGCTGCCCCACTGCATGATGTGGGCAAAATCGCCGTGCCTAAGCACATACTACTCAAACCCGGTCCGCTAGATAACGCCGAGCGGGAGACTATGCAACAACATACAATCGCTGGACACAGAATTCTCTCGGAAGCCGACAGCCCAAGCCTCAAAGTTGGCGCTGAAATCGCACTGACGCATCATGAGAAGTATAACGGATGCGGTTACCCTAACGGACTTTCAGGTACAGACATACCTTTATTCAGTCGTATACTCGCGGTGGCTGACGTCTTCGATGCGGTTACCACACCGCGACCCTACAAGGACCCGTGGCCTCTGGATCGCGCTTTTGAACTTGTCCAAACAGAGCGTGGCGAGCACTTCGACCCGACGATTGCTGACCTTTTTTTACAGAACCACGATAAGGTCATAGACGTGTTTATGAATGCTGAACTTACCGACGGTCGGAATTAAGACGCGCTAGTAAAACACGTCGTCGGGAAATCATGAGGTCTTCCGGTACAGTAGGATCTGCAAACACCATCGAGTCAATCTGCTCTATCGCTTCGAGCACACGATCGGTAATCTCGTAGAGGTCCGCAAGGTTTCGGCGAGTCAGATCATAAGTATCGGGCGTCGGGTAATCTGCGAGCAGCCTGAGAAAGAGTTCTTCAGCACCTGTAAGATCTCCGGTAATAAGGCGAACCCGGGCGGCCCGATATAACGACTGCGGTACGCGACGTCCATAGGGGTGCACGGATACCAGGCGCTCATATATCGATGCCGCAAGCGCGAGGTTACCTGCCGCTTCTTCGCTTTGTGCAAAGTCCCACAAGTCCTGCTCCGACTCCGGAACAGGAACGGGTCTGCCATTGACGGGAACGCTCTGGCGAAAGAAAGATCGACGATCAACGTGCAAAGCAATATCGGTCGCCATTAGACCCAACGCCACACCGGTGGCGGTAAGCGTTTCGATAGAGACTGGAAATCGGGATGATCTGGGAGCTATGGACTCGCTCACTGCAAGAGACGCTGCTACGAGAAAAAAGAACGGGACCGCGAATTCCAGTCCATCGATTACTGACTGACCGGGATACAGCGGTTCAACATGTAGCAATGCGCTGTCCTGTGTCAGACGGTAATCGCCAGGGGGAATCAGAAACGGTTCAGACTCCGCTCCGGGAAACTCGCCAAAACGTGAAGCGTGGTCTGCTGGCGTCACGAGTGCGATGAGTCGTGGAGAAAGAGTCACGTCTATTACGTCAAAGTCAGACGCAGACAGCCCTTTGGAGATCGAAATTGTTCGATATCCATCACGGGAAAACGTAAGTTCGTACACTCCCGGCGCTATGTCACGTACGAGCATAGGTGTGGTACCTGGTAACGGCGTACCGTCGAGCGTGACATTCACCCCAAGGGGGGTCGATGTAATAAAAACAGCAGGTGATTGGCCAGAGTATGCAAATAGCGGCCCACCTGTTAGTAGCAGAATAAGGGGTGCGGCAATTAGTCCCCTGTATACGCGGCTACTCACCGTCAACTCCTTCTGTGCCAGTTATGCTCCGGTACCCGATACGAAGAAGTACAGCGGCTCGGTGAAAAAGACGGACATCCCAGATTGCCTGATACTCAACCGCAGCCCCGGTCGATACACCAGTTCTCCGGGTAGCAGCAACCCCAATACCAAGTGCAGTCAGGGGACGTTGCGTAATGAATGTACTCTCCAGAAACTGATGTTCCCGTCTATAGTTACGATATTCGAAATACGGTTCTACACGCACGCGGATCGAATCGTCGTCGAGACGAAACACCGGGTATCCGACGTAGAGTCCTGGTGTGAACATGAATGAATCGCTGAACAGTTCGCTACGACTACGAAAAAACACACGGGAAAACGTAAGGCCTGCATTCAGTAATCCATCGAAAAGAGTGGCCTCTGCGTAAAGACCAACAGGAAGGCTGAAAGCGTACGGATCGTCGAACCCGAACGCGCTGGTCTCGAAACCGAAACGACCTCCGAGTTCCCATTCAAATGCATTCGTCGGGAGCACGACAAACACTATGAAAAGAACAAGGATCGTATACCACCGAAACGCACAACAGAAATCAGGTCGGTTACTCGGGAATCTCATTGGTATTCCACCGCCTCGGGCACACCGAACTCCACGACACCTTCGTTAAACATGGCACGGTGTGTTGTCTGTATCCACCCGGGAGACCTGACAACCGAAGAGATCATGACTGAGCTGATCTGGCCACCAAACGGTCTGTAGGTTTCCTGATCGAACGTGACATTCCCTATAATAAGATCAGCAGCTTGGTCGGACACACGTTCGCCACTCGGAGGGGTCGAGTTAAAGACCGTATCAAAGGGCAGCCCATTCCTGAACAGTTTCACATCAATCGGACTGGGTTGGCCGCTCCACCCTAACGAAAATTGCGTCCATGAGTTTACAATCCAGGGATTGGCAAACGATTGGAAAAGATTGTCGCTCGTGAAATTGACCTCGTATGCCGGTGCGTCTCCGGGTGAGACCCAGAGCTGCAAGGTGCTCTTGTTTAGAATTCTTGCACCAACGATAGGGATTGACTCAACGCGGGTTATATACGAGATCGTAAACGGACCAAGATCCTGAATCGCTGGATCATCGCGAACAACAATGGCGGAATTCGATCCCTGCGCGAAATCCTGTGCATGGCCATACAAATGCCCCTGCGAACGAACCGGGGCCGAATACCCGCCGACGTTACTCGTCCCATGCAGTTCGTTCGGGCCACTATCCCGGTAGGGTGGGCCGTCCTCGTTCAGGTGCCAGACCGCGGCGTATCCGTTACTCCACACCTCCTGCGGCCGCTGCCGGTCAATCGCAGTCGGATTGTCAAAGTACATCCAGATCCTGGTATCTGACGAATCAGCAGGAATACGCGGAACACGAACCCACACTGCCGAAACACCAGCCGGGTTCCAGTACTCTACTTCATGTGGCAACGGATCCATTTCGTGGGGTAAGCGGTCGTGTATCGGTTCGGCATGAAAGCGGATATCTCTTCCTTCTGGTGCAAACACAGACATATCAATCTGTGAGGCGTCCAGAAGTACAAGCACGGGAAAATCTGTCAGCTCATCGGCCGAATCGTTATTCAAGGTCAGCGGAATCCTCTGAAGCCAGATAAGGTTTCGGGAAACAAGCTCCTGCTGACGACGTATTATGTCCCATGAGCCTTCGGATGTGCATGCCGACAGGGTTATAAAGATCAGAGTCGCAAAGCCGAATAGAACACATCGCCTTACCATGTAGATACCGGAAGCCTCATATGAATGCCCACTTTTTCCTGTTACAAAAAGTGTATTCGTGCACACATGCGCCGTCAAACAGAAGCGATGCGCTACAGGGTTAAGTACTACCCTCAGATGCTTGACGAACACCGGTTCGATAGGAACCTGCTAAAGGCATCCGGGGCAGGTCAGTGTGAGTATAAACTCATGCAGCCGAAGACGGAATCAGCCCCCGGTACAGTATCGCGAGGCTGCCGGAGAGCAGCGCGGATCGCGCATACGCGGCATGGCTGGCAACGCAGGAAATGCAAGTCGGCAGTTCGGGTCACGCGTGGCCGACCAGGCCAGACGCGAGGCGACGAGCGAGATATC
>SKXQ01000152.1 GCA_007128315.1 Spirochaetaceae bacterium
CACGCGCGGGCACGCACAGCGGAGAGCTGCAGTAGCAGTTGCGAAAGCTGACACCGGAGCGGACAAGACGGTCGAGATTCGGCGTTCTCGCGACAGGATGTCCCATGGCCCCGATCGCGTCGGCAATCATCTGATCGACCATGATCATGACGATGTTGGGAGGATCCATGTGGCTCACGCTTTTACTCCCTGTTGTCTGTTGCGGTCGCAAGTCGTCCGAGATCCTTCAGACCGCAGATCATGGTCTGGCTCTCGGTGTCGACTGGCAGGTGTACCGGTCGTCGTGGATAACCCACCGGTCGACCCTGCAGAGTAATAATCTTCTTCAGTTTTCCGACGAAGGGAGTTCCCGCGTACAGATTCGTGAGCACTCGCAAGTCCCGGTCAATACGAGCAGCTTCTTCGAGATCGTTCGCACAAAACGCCTGCCATTGCTCGACAGCCAGATCGGGAGCGACGGTAATTAACGCAGAAATCGCACCCGCTGCCCCGCAGAGGTAGCTGTTGAGCATAAAAGAATCACACGCGTTGTAAACCTGTGCATACGTACCACATGCTGCGACCATCTCCGGTACGCGTTCCGCACGGACCTCCTTAATCCCGATTATGTGCGGATCGTGCGCCATCCGGGCGAACACGCGGGGTGTTATGTCGTTGGACGGAACGACGTTGTAGATGATTACCGGAAGGCCGGTAGCGACGCCGATTTCGGCGAAATAATCGAGGTTCTGCTCGTCGGTGGCACCTCCGTAGATGACCGGCGTCACGAGAAGCGCGTCTGCCCCGGCCGCTTGCGCCGAGATAGCCGCCGACACGGCCGCACGGGTGGAACTCCGAATAATGCCGGCAACCACCGGGCAGCGCCCGGATACCGTTTCGCATGCGTTTCGTATCAGAAGTGACAGCTCCTCGTCGCTCAGCGACGCTCCTTCGCCGGTACTACCACCGACGCCTATCGCGTCGACACCACGATCCAGCAGGTATGAGACGTCGGAGTTGAATGCGGCGACGTCGACTTCTCCGTCTTTATCAAATGGTGTGACCGCCGGTGCGATCATTCCTGTGAGTAACTTGTCTCCGTTCATGACAGGAGCCCGAGTGATAGCATTGTCTCTCGAACAACTGAGACTTCTTCCTCCGTCCCTGGTAACAAGGGGCGGCGTGGGTATCCAGCGTTCTTACCGGTAAGGTTCAATGCAGATTTCAGCAGCGCAACCGGATTCGTTCTGTTGTTCTGTCCCCAGCTTCGGAAAAGCTTGAAGTGGTTCTGCTGCATGACTGCACTGCGCTCGATATCCCCGGCGAGGTACAAGGCTATCATTTCGCGGATCTGTCGTCCGATCAGATGCGCACCACCGCTGACAACTCCGGCGATTCGCGCAGTGCCGCCCTGAGCGTATGCCTCGAGAATCATGGTGTCGTCACCGCAAAAAATGAGAAACTCGGGGTCTGTTGCGTTTACATACTCGGTGATCTGTTTCGGTCGCAGTTCTGCTTCTTCCTTTATTCCGACAACATTGGGTAGTTTCGAGAGTTCCGCGACCGTTGCGGGCTCTATATTGACGCCGGTAAAGATCGGAATATTGTATAGCAGAATGTCCATCGACACCGCCTCCGATACCGCCCGGAAGTGCTCTACCAGTTCGCGCTGATTCGGCTTCGCGTAGTACGGGGCGAGCACCATACACAGCTCATATCCGATTTCCTGCGCGTACTGCGCTAGCGCCACCGTTTCACCGGTCGACGCGCATCCGACACCTGCGCCGAGCGGGCACGCGCCGTCGAGTCCGTCGTAGACTTCCTTAAGCAGCCTGCGCCGCTCATCGTTCGTCAGGGTATGAAACTCGCCTGTTGTTCCCGCCACTACGATAGAGTCTGCGTTGCCTTCGGCGATGAGCGCGCGCGCAAGCGTTACTGCGGCATCATATTCGACCGCGCCATCGCGGCTGAATGGCGTCACTATTGGAACCATGATCGGACCATAATCATGAAGGTTCATTTGTCGACCTGCCTCTTGAACAAAATATAGGAAAACCTGTAGCGTAACTGTTACGGAACAATACTAAGGCGGGATACATAGTGTGTCAACTGATATAGTGAAACGCAGAGTTCTCATTACCGATATGAGGCACGCGGATAGTGTCGAGGAAGCGTCCGTGCTCGGCCCGCTCGGGATCGAACTGTCAACCGACTTCTCCGTCACCGAAGACGACCTGATTCGAAACGGGCAAGGTACGTTCGGGTTTCTTGTATCCCACGCACCGGTTACCCGTCGCGTCATGGAAGCGCTGCCGGACCTCGCAATCGTGATCAAGTACGGCGTTGGCATCGACAACATCGATGTAGAGGCAGCGCGTGAACTCGGAAAGACCGTTGCCCACGTCCCTGATTATGCGACAGAAGAAGTCGCTCTGCATGCATTGGCTCTGGCGACCGGTGGCATGCGAATAATTAACGCTGTCTCCAACGCGGTCCGGGACGGGAACTGGATCGAAGATCCTTCACCGTATCGTGTGCCACGGGGGTCCGAGCTCGATCTCGGGCTCATCGGCTTCGGACGAATCGCACGACGGTTTGCGATGTACATGAAGCCTGTTGTGAGGCGCATATTCGTGTGCGATCCTTTTCTCGAAGGACCCGCGCTTCAAGGATACGATGTGGCACGGGTCGTCGGTCCGGCTGATTTGTTCGCCCGGTGTGGGGTAGTCTCGATCCACGCACCGCTGACACCACAGACCCGGAATATGGTCAACCAGGAGACTCTTTCGCACGCGAATGACTGCATACTTGTAAATACGGCGCGGGCGGGTCTCATCGACCGACACGCAATTCTCCCGGCGCTTGAAAGCGGACGCCTGCGTCACTTCGCTACGGATGTCTTCTGGGACGAGCCCGCGGACTTCTCCGATCCACTGACAGCCGCCATTATCGATCATCCCGGGGTAGTCGTGACGCCGCACATCGCGTGGTATTCTCAGGCAAGCGAGCAGCAGCTACGACGCGACGCTGCTATGGAGATGGCTCGGGCTATACGCGGGGAGCGTCTGTTGAATTCTGTGACGGGAGCTATAAAGAGGGGAGCGTTATGAGTGATGTATTTGATAGGCGTACGTTACAGACACGATCTCTGAAAGAGCGGGAAAACCGCGTCTTCGTACCGGGTGACCTCGTTGACGTAGAGCGACGTTCAGCTGAAATTGACGGTGAGACGGCTTCTGCTGTGCAGGATGCAGCAGGTGCGATTTTAAACGCACGGAAGAACGGACGACCGGTGATTCTGGCTTTTGGTGCGCACGCGATAAAGAACGGTCTCGCTCCTGTCCTGATCGAGCTGATAGAAAGGAACTGGGTGACCCATCTCGCTACAAACGGGGCGGGGATCATTCACGACTGGGAGCTCGCGTATCAGGGGCAGACAAGCGAGGATGTCAGGACGAATCAGAACGAAGGTACGTTTGGGCTCTGGGAAGAAACGGGTCGTTACCTGAATCTACCGCTGGTTCTTGGATCTCTATACGGTCTGGGGTACGGGGAGTCGGTTGGTGCTATGATCGAAGAGAACGTTCTTCGCGTTCCCGGAACTGGAGAGCTCGAGGCTATCCTTTCGGGTGTTACGGACTCGCCCTTCTGGAAACGCGCGGCCGCAGCGGACATTCTTGACAAAGCCTTCGACGGGTACTTTGAGCTTCGTGAGGACTCCTTCGAGATAGCCGTCAGGCATGCTTACTCGAAGTACTCGGTTCAGGCTGCCGCCTTTCGCCTTGGCATCCCATTGACCGGACATCCGATGTTTGGTCATGACATTATCTACACAAGCCCGCTGTGTTCGGGGGCGGCCATAGGGCGAACTGCCGAGAGAGATTTTCTACGTTTCGCCGCATCGGTTTCGCGATTGAGCGGCGGTGTATACCTGTCGATAGGCTCAGCCATTATGTCACCCATGGTTTTTGAGAAGTGTTTCTCCATGGCCCAGAATGTCGCAATACAAAACGGTAGAAAACTACATGACTATCGAATCTTTGTGAATGATCTCTACGTGTCTGACTGGAACTGGAGTAAGCAGGGCGAACCTCCTTCTGATAGTCCTGCATACTACCTCCGTTTTCTGAAGTCTTTCGCCCGTGTCTGCAGTCAACTGTCATATGTGTGCGCGGACAACCGAGCCTTTCTATCAGGTTTGGTTGTCGCGCTGCGTTCTCTTGACTCGTAAAGGCACTGAACAATTACGGGCGGATCAGTATTGTCACGAGTTGATGCGGTTTCACATGTGTTCGTATTGTCTGACCTCGTACCTCGCAAGAGTCGCCACTTGGTGTTTCGAGTATGTTTACACGTTCAGCTGTCGCAAATGGGAAGCCGAGCGTGATTTCGGCATCGTGTGGTTCACCGTTGCATTCAAGAAGTCGAACAACGATACCGTCGCTGTCTTCCGAAATTTTGCAGGCCGTTGCAACAAGAGCTTCAGGGGAAACCTTTAGCAGGCTGTAAATCATCGATCGGTCGCTTCCAATGCTGTTCGAGGGTTTTCGTGCCACATAAAACGCCTGCATCGGTGTGTTGAACTGCTTGCCACGCATGTACAGTGCACCGTCCAGAGTATCGGGGCCAGATGCAACCGAGTACAGGGCGAAGGCAATCGTGTGTGGGCCCTGGTCGGTGGGGCCATCCTCACGGGAGGTGAGCCCCATAGTGGTCGGGTTAGGGTAGTGGGGGCTGCGCAGAAGCGTCATGTACATGTTCGATCCTGCCTGGGCAAAGCCGTACTTCGAGTCATTAAGGAGTACGGTCGAACGCGCACCTTCATCACATGGACAGGATATCCAGGTCTGGGCGCTGACCTCCCACTTCTCCCGTTCGTATGGATTGGCATCGGGTGAGGTTGGATCCCGCCGGTCAATCGCGCCGTAGGGTATCTCGTAGCGTGCCGAATCGCCGAGGCCTGCGAGGTCAAATCGCACTCGAGAGGTCACGAACTCGGCATTCCAGTCTATGTGTGTCTCGAAGTAAACGAGAGGGTCGCTTGCGCACAGGGTAACGCACACCCGGAAAACGGAATCCTTTCGACCGGTCTGGGCAAAGCGAAACAGGGTTGCTACACGGACGTGCTGGTTGGTCTGTTCTACAAGCGACGGTGGTTCAGCCATTTCGATTGCGTACGAGCGACCCCGGCAGATATTCCAGGCGCTTTCTTTCGTCGTTTCGTCCTGATACAGTTCTATGTCCCCGATGCCACCCGACCCTGCGCATTCAGTGCTGAGTCGTTTGTCAAAGAGGCTTGTCACAATTCCAGTCTGTCCGGAGATCGTGACGCGTACAAGTTCATTCTCGATTACTACATCTGACGTTTGTGTGTCGGCCGAGGCTGTGACCAGACTTTTGAACATCGAATCGGACGTACGGGTTCTGATATCGTGAACCGAGTATCCGAATGCCGGCACTGAACGGGGTCTGAACCATAATTCCGCGTGTTCACTACCTAACCAACGCACGTAACTCGGGCATACGTGTCCTGTGCTGTCCACCACTTCGAGTCGATCTGGTACTGATGTAGTTTCGGGCGTTTCGGTAAGTACTAAACGTACGAACTCTGAGCGGTCCCACCCGAGGGGATTGAAGACAACGATCGGGTGGTCAAAGGCCGACGTATCAATTGATCTCGCAATAGCCGCAATGCTTTCGGTCATAACCGTTTCAACGCAATCGAACAGCTCAGCGAAGTCCTGTCGGGCATCCTCGTATACGGGTTTGATGGAGCTGCCGGGGAGGGCGTCGTGGAACTGGTTGAACAGGAGATGTTTCCAAGCTCCTGATAGTGAACGCGTGTCAGGGGTATGTGTGCCGGAAAGCATCGCGAGAACAGACATGGTTTCGGCACCGAGTATTGCCGACTCGCCGCGGCGATTTGCACGCTTCATGAACGCCTGTGTCGTAAGGGTGCCTCGGTGTGTATTGAGATATAGTTCGTCACGGACAACAGGAGTTGAAGCTGGGAGCAACCGTTCAAGGTTGTCGAAATACTCGTGCGCATTGCCGAAACGCATCTGCACCGGGTAGGGGTTTCGATGTACCGCCTCTACGAGTTCTTCACGAAGACCACCTCCGTGGTCGCCTTCTCCAAAGGGAGCCAGAAAGCAGCCGATCGAGGTTCCATCAAAGAATCTTGTTGCCTGTTTGTTGACTTCGTATACGTCGACATTGTTGTAGAGTCCCGGCGTCTGGTATCCAAGTACCCGGGATCCGTCCGGGCTCTCCCACCAGAAAACGTTATGTGGAAACGGTAGCCGGGTTTGCCATATGAGCTTTGAAGTAAAGAAGGAACGAATTCCGGCATCGTGCAGAATCTGGGGCAGCGTCCACGCGAATCCAAACACATCCGGCAGCCATGCAACGCGGATGGAAACGTCGAATTTCCGTTGAAAGTACCGCATGCCGGCCAGCAGTTGACGGCACAAAGACTCGCCCGAAGGCATGTTGCAGTCTGGCTCGATCCACATTCCACCAACAATCTCCCACCTGCCCTCCGCAATCATGGAGCGGATTCTACCGAACAAGCCTGGTTGCTCAATCTCCAGCCACTCGAAATACTGTGCACTGGTTTGAGCAAAGGTAACATCCGGATACTTTTCCATGAGCCCGAGCACGCGTTCAAAAGTCTCGGTAAGGACCTCCTTGGTCTCTGTTCTATCCCATAACCACACCGCGTCCACGTGTGCGTGCCCAACTATAACAACCTCTGGACGATGATTATTTTTTCCTTCTTCCTGCGTAAGCATAGCCTGTCTCCCTCTCGCTGCTCCTGGATTCAGAAGCACACAGCACATGGTGCTGTCTTGAAATGTATATCGTTCGAGAAATACGCGGGGTTTGGTGTGTCGTGTGTACCCCGGATCAACTGATTAGAGCTCGAGTAGCAGAGTGTGGCCTACATGCTTGCTTCGGTTTACTCCCGTTTCGGCCATTCGTCAAGCTGAAGTCGGAACTTCACACGCAACCTCAATGTTTTGCTTGACAGCTGCTGTTACCCGGAATACGATATCAAAACGTAACAGTTACGGTACAAACAGTATATTTGCAACAGGAGGTGACACGGGGTTTTAGCATGTAGAGGAGTGGCAGTTATCGCCGGGCTTCGGCGCGGCAAATGCGTGTCCGCGAATTGATAGAAGGTGTCGTTCCGTTCAGACCGTCGGGTGGCGCATTTCGTTTTTTCGAAAAAGGAGAATATCAGATGATCAGCAGAAGGCTACTATTATTGAGCGTTCTACTGTTTTCCGCGACCCTGCTTTTCGCACGAGGGCAAAGCGAACCACGCATCG
>SKXQ01000019.1 GCA_007128315.1 Spirochaetaceae bacterium
CCAGATACGAGGCGGGAATGGCGGTAGCCGAGAACAGGAGGGCAACAGGCACAACCACGTTCCCGGAGCGGTAGTGCTGCACCGTTCCGGAGAGCATCATGAGAAACCCCGCGACGGCCATGCTTCCGACAGCGATAACCGGGGGCACCTGAAAAAGGACTATGAGGCCGGGTATTCCGAGCAGGCCTTTTCCTATGGCGGTAAAACCAACCATAAGGCCGACAAAAAACCCCCAGAGAGCGAGACCAGTAATAACAAGCATGATACACGCATTGTACCGATCGAACGCCGCTGCGGGAATGACACGTTAGAGGTACCGCTTGCGTTCCTGCTCACCAATACGGGCATACAGTTCAATATAGGGTCGCGCCGGGCTTACCCCGAGCTTTGGGGACAGAACTTCTTCGATCTGAAACAGGCCGACAGACGCGGACATGAGTATCTCTATGGCTATAGGTTTCTCTTCTCCCGGACCGATCAGCACCCGCTCAACCGCCGCCGAACTGTATTTGTGAATGTCGCCGAGCCGCGCCTCGGTATTGATCAGCATCGGAATACGCGCCCTGCCCTTTTCCATGTCACATCCGTCGGCGGCAAGGATGAGTCCGGCTTCGAGCGAGTTAATTCTGACCATGGCCATATGCCCGACGATGCACTCGCATATGAGCGAGCGAAGAATGACCTGTTTCGCTATGTCACCGGGATAGTGTTGTGCGAGGAATCGCTCAATGATCGGCTTACCGAGCAGGACTGAGTGATGCTCGTGGTCCTGCCGCGTCATGCTCATGCCGACGTCGTGCAGAAGCGCAGCGGTAAACACGGCGAAAACGCTGTCCTCGAAGGATCCGATACCTTCGGCCTCGAGGCTCATGGGAATACCCGCTTCGCGCAGCAGATTGGCGAACTCCAGGGCGTTCTTCGCGACCATGCGCATGTGCACGGGGCCGTGGTCATTGTACCCGAGACGTTTAATACTCACGACGTTTGAGTACTCCTGTAGCGCCTTCAGCTCATCATCCTGCAGAATTTTCTGAGCGATTCCTGACAGTGAGTCGGGCAGAAGCTCAAGCAATCGCCTGTCGAGCGCCGCCTCTTTGGGCGACCTGGTAGTGGACATGTAATCGAGTGTAGCCGCGAGACGGTGGGTCTGAGAAGAGAATGGTCGAATGAGTTTTTTCGTTGATCTCTCACGCAATACACCCTATGGTTTCTTCCGGGAGACACACGCATGAAACGCAGTCAGGTAAACGCCATTATTCAGCAGACCGAAGTCTTCTTTCATTCGTTCGGATTCAAGCTTCCGCCGTGGGCGCATTGGACCGTACAGGACTGGAAGCAGCAGTCCAGTGATATTTCCGAGATTATGGATCGAGGGCTGGGCTGGGACTTGACCGACTTCGGACTTGGCACGTTTGAACAGAAAGGCCTCGTGCTGTTTACCATTCGAAACGGAAAGCTTGAGCCGGGAAGCAAGCCCTACGCGGAGAAACTCATGATGGTGCGCGAGGAGCAGGAGACACCGTTTCACTATCACTGGACCAAGATCGAGGACATTATTAACCGCGGTGGAGGCACACTCCTGCTCGAGCTCGCCTGGGAAGATGCCGACCGCGTCCTCTCGAATCGCGATGTGGAAGTTTCGATAGACGGTGTTCGACGCCGTTTCGCCGCAGGTGAGCAGGTCGCGCTCGCACCCGGTGAAAGCATTACCCTGCCGACGGAGCTTTATCACCGCTTCTGGGCGAAGCGCGGCGGTGGCCCGGTCCTGACTGGCGAAGTGAGCATGGTCAACGACGACTCGGGAGACAACAAGTTTCTCGATCCAATCGGGCGCTTTCCGGACATAGAGGAAGACGCCGAACCGTACCGCCTGCTCGCTTCAGACTATGCACAGTGGATTGACGTATGACCAGGGTCGGCGTTACCGGTTGTGCCCTCATCGACTATCTCTACAGCGGAGCCGATTTTTCCTCTGCATCGTTTCAGTCGTATCAGACGCGACATCCGGGAGACGGCGGCCTGCGTCCCGGCGCGCTGGTGTTTGCCTCGGACCTCGTAGTGTTCGCCGGAGCACCGCTCAGTGAGATTCTCAGGCGTGTGGTCGGTGATCGGGCGGCCGACGCCGCTAATGTGGGCGGGCCCGGGATCGTCGCTGCGATTCACGCTGCCCAGCTCGGTGCATCACACGAGATCGAAGTGAGTTTTTACGGAGCGCGAGGAAACGACCGGGACGGCTCACTACCGCTTGAGCGGCTCGCCGGGGTTCCCCTGTCGCTTGACTCGTACCACGAGTTCCCCGGACCGACGCCTTCGACCATAGTTCTGTCTGATCCGACGTTCGCGAATGGCGCGGGTGAGCGATGCTTTGTTAACACAATTGGCGCTGCAGCGGAGTACTCCCCGGACGAGATAGTACCAGACTTCTACGAGAACGACGTAGTCCTGTTCGGCGGTACAGCCCTCGTACCCGCACTCCACGACCGGCTCGACGAATGCGTACTTCAGGCCCGCGAGGCCGATGCGGTAACGGTGGTCGGGACGGTGTACGATTTCCGTAACGAACAGCGCGCTCCCGACAGACAATGGCCGCTGCTTCAGAGGCAGGACAGCTACGAGGCGCTTGACCTGCTCGTAACCGACCACGAAGAGGCCCTGCGGATCAGCGGTGAAAACAGTGCGCACGCAGCGGTGGACCGATTCCTTGCCTGGGGCGTCGGCGCGGCGGTCGTTACCTGCGGAACAGATCCGATTGTAGCTGAGTCATCCGGTCGACGTTTTGCAAAGAGCGACCGATTCGAGCTTCCGATCTCCGAGCGAATCCGCAACGAACACGAGAGCGGGTTAAACCCGACCAACTCTGCGGGTCGGGACACAACCGGCTGCGGTGACAACTTTGTTGGAGGCGTTCTTTACGCCATAGCTCGCGCGCTCAGCGATGAGGGGCTTTCAAGGGCTGACTTCCGCACCCTCCTCTCGCACGGTGTGATTGCTGGTGGCATTGCAAGCTTTCACCTCGGCGGCACTTTTATGGAGCGTGCACCAGGCGAAAAAGCTGCCTTGGTGCACGAATACCTTGCCGATTACCTGAGCCAGATCCAGGCAAACGAATGAAGCTGCTTCATTTCGGTGCGGGTAGTATCGGGAGGTCGTTCGTCGGACCGTTGTTTCTCAAAGCCGGCTATGAGGTTGTCTTCGCCGATGTCGACATGAACCTGGTGAAGGAACTGACGCAACGCGGCGGATACGATCTTGTCGTCTGCCACCCGACTGAAGGTCTCAAACCCGAACGTATCTCGGGAGTCCGTGCAGTTGACGCGCACAGCGTGGATCGCCTGCGACAGGAGGCATCCGACGCCGATATAATTTCGACCTCCGTCGGCGCGGGAGCTCTTCCAGCGGTTATGACGTCGATCCTCCGTGCGATCGCAGGGCGGCAAAGACCGGTGAACCTGGTCTTTGCCGAAAACGCTCCGGGTGTATCGGACCTCACCCACGCGCTCATGCGTGACTATCCAGGAGGAACACTCCCGCCAGTTGGACTGATTGAGACCAGTATCGGAAAGATGGTCCCCATAGTCCCGGATGAGATACGCGCCACCGATCCGCTTCAGGTTCGCGCCGAGCCCTACAACACGCTGATCTGCGACCGGCAGGGCTGGTTTGGCGGCATGCCGGACATTACGGGCCTCCACGGCGTCGGAAACATCGCGGCATATGTACACCGAAAACTGTTCGTACACAACCTCGGGCACTGTGCTGTCGCGTATCTTGGCTTTCAGGCAGACCAGGACTGCTCCACCATTGCCGAGGCCGTCCGGAAACCCGACGTGCGCGCGGGAGCACTCGATGCCATGAGCTGCTCGGTGGCGGCGCTGTGTGTTGCGTACCCGAAAGAGTTCACCAGGGAAGCATTGCAGAAACACGTCGATGATCTGTTGTCACGCTTCGCGAATCCCTGGCTCGGCGACACCGTCTACCGGGTCGGGCGCGATCTGCCCCGAAAACTCGGCCGCGAGGAACGCATTATCGGGGCTATGCGCTTCTGCCTCGAGCACGGAGTAGACCCGACCGCGATCGTGCGGGTTGCCGCAGGCGCTCTCGACTTCAGGGCTACCGACGAGACCGGACAGCGATTCCCTGCCGACTGCGCACTCCTTGAGCGCACAGCCTCAGAAGGCGTCATTCCTGTACTGAAGAATGTCGCGGAACTAAACGATGCCGATTCCACCGATCGCTCCGTAATCGGGTTTTTCGATGCCATCCCCGTCTCCGGTACCGTGTAACCACTTATTCGGACGGGTTACACGCGAAACGGATCTCCACAACCGCCCCGTTGTCGTTGTACAACCGGAGATCAGCACCGAGGTGCTCGCAGAGCATGCGAACGAGCGACAGTCCGAAGCCTTCGGTAGCGTCAGGGACGTGCTGATCCTGAAAACCCTGTCCGTTGTCGCGTATGCACATCACGTTCCTCTCGTCCACGCATTTCAGGGACACTGTGATCCTTTTTTCCGTCTGTCCGACGAAGGCGTACTTCATGGTGTTGGTGAGTAGCTCGTTGACAATAATGCCGATCGAGAAGGCATCCTTGACTTCGACGGTGCAGGAATCAAGATCCGCGCAAATATCGGTGGATCTCGTGCCGTCAAAAAGTTCGGCTACGAGCTCGACAATTGTGGTGACATACTCGTCGAGCATGACCGATCCGTCGGTGTCGCGCAGCAGCATGGTGTCGTACAGTTTCTGCATGCTTCGCACCCGGGTGATAGCCTCGTACAGAGCCTGCCGTGCGGCAGGCTCATCCACACCACGGGCCTGCAGCAGGAGTAGCGATGCGACCGAGGCGATGTTGTTCTTGATGCGATGGTGCGTCTCGCGCAGGAGCGTGTTCTTCTGCTGTATCTGCTTCTGAAGCTCCTGCTCACTCGCCCGAAGCGCATCCATAGCCTGCTTCTGTTCGGTGCGGTCCATGACGGTGGAGATCATGAAGTTCTGTTCAGGAACCGGGATATTCTGTGCCCGGACGCTTCGTGTTTCGCCGTCACGGGTTGTAACAGGAATGTCATCCCAGATCATGCGCCTGGGATCGCCGGACGTCAGATCGGCAATGACCCGCTGCCTGACCTGTCGGCGATACTCGGGATCCGGATACACCGAGTCGAAGAAGCGCTCGATATCGATCAGAACCTCGCGCGACCAGCCATACACGCGCTCGAACTCCCGGTTCATGTAGCTGGCCGTACCGGAATCAACATAGTTGACAGCAAGACCTATAGGGAGATTGTCGAGTACCGTCTCGATAAACTCATTTCGTCGCGCAAGCGCAGCGTTCGTCTCGAACAGTTTCAATGCCATGCGTATCGATTCAAGGAGAACGAACTCGCCCGAGCTTTTGACAACGTAGCCATAGTTGCTGATTGACTGCACCCGCTCAACGACGTCCTGCTCTGTGTGGCTGGTCAGGAATACAATGGGCAGGCTGCGGAACGCAAGGATTGTTTCGGCCGTTTCAGCCCCGTCGGTGCCGCTGCCAAGATCGATGTCCATGAGAACGAGATCAATGTCATGGTGTGGGCGCGCCGCTTCGATCGCGGCGTCTCCGTTTCGTGCCATCACAACGGTGTATCCCTGGGCCTCAAGACTTCGTTTTTCAGCGAGCGCGATCAGAGTTTCATCTTCAACGAGGAGAATCGTGTGCATGGGTACACCTGTATTTTTTACCCATGAAGCTTATCACGTATTAGCGTGGAGGTGTAAGAATATTCATCCCCGCCTGAACAATCCACGCGATCCCGAGAGCAATGAGCAGGTCACCGATGCTGAAGGCGGTCGCAAACGGTACCCAGTCGGGAACAAAAAGCCAGTCGCCGAGGATGTTCAGAAGTGTGCCATCGGTCATAAGCCGGATATTAGCCAGCGTCCCGTCGGAGGATGCCAGAAGCGCCTCTGCCGTTGCGGATTCGCCCGCACGACGGAGCGCTTCAGGGTCGGCGGGCATGAATCCACCGTTTGCCGCGATGACAAGGAGATTCAGGATCAGGCCGGGAAGCACGGGCCAGAAAATCCTGAAGTTCAGGATCAGAAAGACGGCGGCCAGACCGTACGAGGCAATGTGCAGATACGCGGTCGCCTGTTCGATTATGACGGTGCCGAGCACCCAGGGGAAGATCAGTATCTGTATGAGCAGCGTTATGAACAGCAACCAGATGGCGTTAAACCGCAGCTCGGCGAGACCGCGAAGGCTCCCCCGCCGGATGAAACCGGTGGCAAGACCCAGGGCGATACCGAAAAAGGGGATCATGCAGGCGATACTACCCGGCGAAAGAAGATCTCGACAAGGCGCGGGTCAAGGACGGTACCGGACATGTCGGTCATGATTGCCTGGGCCTCGTCTGGTGTGTACTGCAGTGGTTTGCCCTGCGGCGGCCGGTACGGTCGCTTCGTGGTCAGGGCACTGTATACATCCGCGACCGCGACGACCCGGGCTGCAAGCGGAATCACATCCCCTGCCAGACCATGGGGGTATCCTCCGCCGTCCCAGTGTTCGTGTTCGTGCAGGACGATGGGAATAACGTTCCGGTATATACTGAGATCCTGTATGATTTCCGCACCGATCGTGGTGTGTGTTTTCATGATTTCGTACTCTTCGTCGGTCAGACCACCCCGTTTGTGGAGTATTGCGTCGGGGATCGCGATCTTTCCGATGTCGTGTATAGCCGCACCCGCTTTCACCGCTTCGAGTTCCTCGTCGCTCATTCCCAGCGCTCTCCCGAGCCTGACGGAGAGTTCTTCGACCTCGTCAGAATGGTCGCCGGTGTACTGGTCGCGCTGTTCGAGCAGATCGGTGATCTTCTTGAATGCAAGATGCGACTCGCGACCGAGCTTCAGGTAGCCCTGCACCGAATAATGCACAAGCGACATAGGGACGAACATGAGCGCGAGGGTAAACGGCGACTCCCGATTGAGCGTGTACATGAGCATGGCAAGCACACCCATGGACAGAAACTGCAGCGGCAGCCGTTTTGAGCCTATGCGCATGACCGTGCGAAAGCGCTCTTCGGAGGTAATCGCGATAATAATCGCTACGAGAAACAGGTTCGCGAAGGTATAGACGATAAAGGCCAGCGACATAGCCAGATACGAATTACCAGCGAGCCCGGGAAGACCAGTCAGCCGGTTAAAGAACAGGGATGCCACGCCAAGACAGACGACAAGCTGGCTCACGTTGAACAGCACAACGTCGACAAAGCGAAGGACGCCGGCTTTACGCCTGTTCCAGCGCAGCATGATCTCTGCAGGCAGAGTGGACGCGATCGCAACCCAGATCGCGAGCGGGAGACCTCCAATAAACAGCGATGCGAGGCTGATTGCCATATGCGTGGAAAGCGAATGGTGAGGCAGGACTTCGAGCTCGTAAAGTTGTGCCAGGAAAGAGCCGAGCGAGAGAATGATGAATATTGCTGCGTAGGCTTCGAGGTTAAAGGGCACCGCGTGCGTCACGAACACAAACACGCTCAGTGCGACAACGAGGGCTACGTACACACGAACCTTAACAAGCATCGGCAGAGGGTATCACAGACCCGGTCGCCGTACAATCTTATGTCAACTACGCACAATTAGGTACAAACAGAAACGGCGTTTTCTGTGTACAGAAAACGCCGTCTTCGGAGATTTTTACAGAATAGATCCAGCTCTCAGCCAGTCCACTTGTTGGAAGCAACAAGAACCATGGCGATGGTTGCGATCGTGACAAGCGTATAAAGAATGCGAGGACCAAACACTTTGGTGATCGATTTCGTTACGCGCTCGGCTGCCTTGTCGTTATATCCTTCCCACTTCATGAAAAACCTCCCGATTTCTCTTATTTGTTGCATTTATTTTTTTGTAGCAATGCAACACCAAATATTGTACCTGAAAGGTATCACGAGGTACGAGAGCTGTCAAATATAAATTTACCATGCAGTCGCACTTTTTTGCGTTTTTTTTGAGATGCCCCTGCTATGAAGAATTTCGGATGATGTGGGGTTCGAGTTTAGGGTTCTGGTCCAAAGGCATCGGGAATATGCCCGTTCGTGCCGATTATTTTCCTGATCCGTCTGTTGAGCTCGAGTCGCTCAAGCGTGCCTTCGAGTGCTTCGACGCAGCGCCGCAAACGTTCCCCCGTAGAGGTAATCTCAAGGAGACGCTGCTTTTCATGCGCTTCAAAAGCATCGGTGCCGGCAATGAGAAACGAAAGCGAGGTGGCGTCGAGCGATTCAAGCGTCTGCATGTCTATGCTGCGTTCGCCGAGATCGACAAAAGCCTGCAGACGCTGTATCGCGTCGTTACGAAGATCACCAATGGAGCTGTCGTCGCTGTCGTCATCGGTGAAACGCTCGACGCGTGCCTGCATGTAGGAGCCGCTGTTATCCATTTCCTGTACACGGAACCGATCGGTCCCGACGGTTACAATGTCGAGTCTGCCGTCATCGTAGGTCTTGAGTATACGCTCGATACGCGCGAGGCAGCCATGACTCCGGAGCTTCGCTCCGTCGTACAGAAGCACACCGAACTCCACGTTTTCATCGAGACAGCGAGCGACCATGTCCCGATAGCGTTCCTCAAAGATGTGAAGCGGTAAGGGAAGACCGGGCAGAAGAACGAGACCGAGCGGAAATATCGGAAGTGTTTCGTGACTCATGGTATACGGTCAGTATCCCGAAAGATGCGGTTTCGGGTCAACCTTGAACTGCAGCGGGAATCCTTATAGCTTGTATAGACAGGAGTGTCTGCATGGTAAAAGAAGGACGATCACGGACGGTCATCGAAGATGTTCACCCCTGTGTCGACGGTGGTCGCTACGCAGCGAAGCATGTAGCCGGACGTCCCCTGTCGGTGCGGGCGAATGTGTTTTGTGACGGTCACGATCTGGTTGCGGCTGAGCTCGCATATCGCCGCATTGAGCCTGAGAAAGACGCAAAGTATCACACCCTCGCGATGACGCCCGGCGCCAACGATCTGTGCGCGGCATCGTTTATTCCGGAGGAAAGCGGGCTCTGGGAGTTTACGATCAGCTCGTGGGTTGACCACCCAGCAACGCTGTGCCGGGCGATCAGCAGGAAGCACGCTGCGGCGGTCGACTACACACTTGACGCACACGAGCTCGCGGAACTCTGTGGAACAGCCGCTTCCAGGGCTCCCGGCAGCAAGGGGAACGAGGCAAAGGCTGCGAAGCGTGTTCTCACGGAGGCTCAGAGTGTTTTCGGAGCCTGCGCTCCGAATCAGCCATCGGACGAAGCGGCACGACTCGCGGGCGACGGTAAACTGGCCGACGCGCTTTTCGCGTATGCACCGCGACGGTGGCCGACACAGCTGACGAAAGCTCTGCAGGTCAGGGTTGACCGGCAGAGAGCCGGTTTCAGCGCCTGGTACGAGCTGTTTCCCCGTTCCACCGGAGCGGGTACGCGGCATGGTACCTTCCTGACCGTGATCGAACGCCTCCCGTATATTCGTGATCTCGGATTCGACATTGTCTACTTTCCTCCTGTGCACCCGATCGGGACAATGCACCGAAAAGGACGCAACAACTCACTTCACCCCGGCCCGGACGACCCTGGCTCACCATGGGCAATAGGCAGCAGTCTCGGGGGGCACACATCGGTCCATCCTGAGCTCGGCACTATCGACGATTTCAACGAACTCGTCGATGCGGTCCGGGCCCACGGTATGGAGACAGCGCTCGACATTGCGTTCCAGTGCGCACCCGACCACCCCTGGGTTACCGAACACCCCGAGTGGTTCAACATTCGACCCGACGGCTCCATCGCCTACGCAGAGAACCCGCCGAAGAAGTACGAAGATATCTATCCACTGAACTTTGAATCCGACGACTGGCAGGGACTCTGGCAGGCATTGCGGGATGTATTCGTGTTCTGGATAGAGCGCGGAGTTCGGGTCTTTCGGGTTGACAATCCTCACACCAAGGCCTTTGCCTTCTGGGAGTGGTGTATTGCCGACCTCAAGGCACAGTGGCCGGATCTGATTTTTCTGAGTGAGGCGTTTGCCCGGCCCAACGTGATGTACCAGTTGTCAAAACTCGGCTTTACCCACGGCTACACGTACTTTACCTGGCGAACATCGCCCGCGGAGTTTCGCGACTACATGACCGAACTCACCTCGCCGCCGGTTTCCGAGTTCTTTCGGCCGAACTTCTGGCCCAATACTCCCGACATCCTGCACGAGGTACTGCAGACCGGCGGGCGCCCTGCCTTTATCGCCCGGCTCGTTCTCGCGTCAACCTTGAGCTCGAACTACGGCATGTATGGACCAGCGTACGAACTCCTCGAACACGTGCCCCGCGAGCCCGGCAGTGAAGAGTACCTCCACTCCGAGAAGTATGAGATCCGCAACTGGGATCTGAACGCTCCGCACTCGATACGGGATATCGTCGCGGTCATCAACAGGCTTCGTCGACACCATCCGGCGCTACAACGTAACGACGGACTGGTGTTCCATGCCTGCGATAACCCTGACCTCTTGTGTTACTCGAAGATTGACCGGGAACGCGGCGACCTCGTCTTCGTGGTAGTCAACTTCGACTTCGCGAACACGCAAGGGGGCTGGGTCGAGTTTTCCCCTGCCGCGTTCGATCTCGGACCGGTGGGACCAGTCGGACTGAAGGACGCCATGACGCAGGACGAGTATATCTGGCGCGAACGATGGAACTTCGTCATGCTCGACCCGAACAAAATGCCCGTACACGTATTCACCACGAATATACCAGGCTTCACACGCATAAGGACTACGCAATGAATCGACCCGCAGACTGGTACAAGGATGCCGTTATATATGAGCTGCACGTACGATCGTTCGCCGACTCTACCGGAGACGGCATGGGAGACTTCAAGGGGCTGACGGGGAAACTCGATTACCTTGCCGACCTCGGGGTAACAGCACTCTGGCTCCTTCCCTTCTATCCCTCGCCATGGTTTGATGACGGCTACGACATAAGCGATTACACCCAGGTTCATACCGCCTATGGAACGCTGCAGGATTTCAAGCGCTTACTGAAAGAAGCACACGCTCGTGACATGCAGGTCATTACCGAGCTCGTCATTAACCACACCTCCAATCAGCACCCCTGGTTCGACCGTGCACGCCGTGCAAAACCGGGCAGTAAGTTTCGCGACTATTACGTGTGGAGTGATACACCGGACCTCTACGCGGACGCGCGAATCATTTTCAAGGATACCGAAACAAGCAACTGGGCGTGGGATCCGGTGGCGAAAGCCTACTACTGGCACCGCTTCTACTCAAATCAGCCCGACCTTAATTTCGAAAACATCGAAGTACAGAATGCTGTGCTGAAGGTTCTGGATTTCTGGTTCAAGATGGGAGTTGACGGACTTCGCCTCGACGCGGTCCCGTACCTTTTCGAGCGCGAAGGCACAAACTGCGAGAACCTCCCGGAAACCCATGAGTTCCTTCGAAAGATGCGTTCCCACGTCGACACGAACCACCCGGGGTGCATGCTGCTCGCCGAAGCAAACCAGTGGCCCGAGGACTCGGTCAAGTACTTCGGGGATAATGATGAGTGCCACATGTGCTTTCATTTCCCCCTGATGCCGCGCCTGTTCATGGGAGTAAAGCGCGAAGACCGTTTCCCCATCATCGACATCCTCGAACAGACTCCGGACATACCGCCATCCGCCCAGTGGGGTATTTTCCTGCGCAACCACGACGAACTTACCCTTGAAATGGTGACCGACGAAGAGCGGGACTACATGTATCAGGTCTACGCACGGGATCCGCGACAGCGTCTGAACGTCGGTATCAGGCGCAGGCTCGCCCCTCTGCTCGACAACGACCGGCGACTTATGGAACTGCTGAACGTGCTTCTCATGTCGCTGCCGGGAACTCCGGTGCTGTACTATGGTGATGAGATCGGTATGGGCGACAACGTCTACCTCGGAGACAGAGACGGTGTGCGCACACCTATGCAGTGGACACCGGACCGGAACGCGGGTTTCTCCGCGGCAAACCCGCAGAAACTGTACCTGCCGGTCAACATCGATCCCGAGTATCACTACGAAAGCATTAACGTGGCCACGCAGCAGGAGAACCCGAGTTCTCTGCTCTGGTGGACAAAGCGGTTACTGGCAACCCGCAAGCGCTATCGAGCATTCAGCCGCGGCAAGCTCACCTTCGTCCCGTCGAGCAACACCCACGTCCTGAGTTATCTGCGCGAAACCGATGACGAAAAGATACTTTGTGTCGTTAACCTTTCACGCCACGTGCAGATGGTCGATCTCGATCTCCGGGAGCACGCCGGCCATCAGCTGCGCGAGGTCTTTGGACAGAACGAGTTCAATCGTATTCCTGATGATGACTTCGTTCTGACCATAGGCGGGTACGACTACTTCTGGTTTGAGCTTGTCCCTCCTGTGGATCACCGCGGTTCGGGGAGCGACGGCGACAGGGTTCTGACCGTCGCGAAAGGCGACTGGAAACGCATGAGCCAGAAACTGCTCGATGATCTCGGCACCACGGTCCTGCCGGCATTTGTTGAGACCTGTCGATGGTTTCGCAGCAAGAGCCGGAAAGTACGCCGCACCAGAATCAGCGATTGCATGGCGCTCGGAGAGGACCGTGTCTGCATACTCACGTATGAGTACGCAGACCGCGACGCCGAACATTATCAGTTACCGATTGCGGTCGCTACAGGAGAGGAGGCCGACGAGCTCGACGGCCGGGCTCCGGAGTCGATTATCTGCCCGATTCAGTACGGCGGTGCCGACGGGTACCTCTACGATGCCACATTCTCCCCCGCATTCCGCAGCGCGCTGCTCGAGCTGCTGCTGCGTAAGCGTAAACTGAAAAGCGCGAGCGGGGAGTTCGCAGGCATTACCGCCGGCCGGAGCCGTTCCCCGGAAGACGGCCTGCGCGAAAGCAAGGTCCTCGGGGTCGAGCAGTCGAATACGTCCATAATCTACGGAAACAGCCTGTTTCTGAAGCTGTACCGGAAACTGGAACCCGGTGAGAATCCGGACGTCGAACTCATACGCAAGCTCAGCGCACCCGTTGGCGCGCATGGGCTCGTACCGACCTACCGGGGACACCTCACGTATCAATGGTCCGGAAAGCAGGGCGGAAGCTCTGCCGCTGGACTCATGGTAGATTTCGTCGCGAATGAGGGCGACGCCTGGGCGTTTACCCGCGGCGCAGTAGACCGCTACCTGGAGTTCATGCTGAGTTCGTCGATCCCACCGGAACAGGCCGCACCAAAGCAGAAGAGTATATTCGACTCAGTAG
Source organism: Spirochaetaceae bacterium (assembly GCA_007128315.1). Classification (GTDB taxonomy): domain Bacteria; phylum Spirochaetota; class Spirochaetia; order DSM-27196; family SKKC01; genus SKKC01. The sequence goes on from SKXQ01000019.1 coordinate 13,291, forward strand.
ACGATCATCTGACCCATCCGTTCATCGACGCGATCGACGGATACTTTCTGGAGATGATTCGAACCCTCGGACGCCAGAGCGCCGAGCTTCACGTCGCACTCGGCAACATCGGTAACGACGTACAGTCAGCGCCCGAACCGTTCAGCCTCCTCTATCAGCGCGGGATGTATCAGAGCTCGCGCGCGCTGCTGAAACAGGTGTTGCAGCGCGTCAGAAAGACCATCAAAAAGGTCGACAATGAATCGGCCGCGCATCTTGAGTTCATCCTTGCGAGTGAAGAAGCGATCGTTGACCGCCTCAGCCGCATCCGCGACCACAAAATCGACGCAAAGAAAACCCGTATACACGGCGACTATCATCTCGGACAGGTACTGTTCACCGGTCGTGACTTCGTAGTCATAGACATGGAAGGCGAGCCGGCGCGGCCGATATCCGAACGCCGACTCAAGTTTTCTCCCTTCCGGGATGTTGCTGGTATGCTTCGAAGCTTCCACTACGCGATCTGGGCGGGCTATCTCGGAAACAGCGGCCTGAGCGAACAGGAAGAACTGCATCAGTGGCTCGAGCCCTGGTATCTGGCTACATCGAGCGTATATCTGCAGTCCTACTTCGAGGCCATCGGAGACAGCGATCTGGTACCCCGGGACGGACAGGACCGGCGGGTGCTTCTGGAGCTCTTTCTGCTCGAGAAGGCGATCTATGAGCTCGGGTACGAACTGGACAACAGGCCCGACTGGCTGCGAATCCCTCTCGAGGGTATACGCTACATTATCGGGTAGACCGTGATCCCAGGGGAGGCGGAGTCGCAATGACAACGGGAAGCACGTATCGACGAGGAACAGGCACCGCCTTTCGCGTCTGGGCCCCGTTGAAACAGACAGTGGAACTGAGGATCGTTTCGCCCGGCGAGAAGATCTTTCCAATGGAGATGGACGAATCGGGCTACTGGGCCGTGACCGTCGCCGAAGCCGAACCGGGGTGGGAGTATTTCTACCGCCTCGAGGGCACAACCGACCGCCCCGATCCGGCGAGTCGCCTGCAGCAGCGTGGCGTTCATGGTCCATCAACTCTTGTAGACCTCTCGCTCTTCGAACCGGATGATCCCCGCTACACGCCGGTACCCTTTCCCGACCACGTGATCTATGAGCTGCACGTCGGTGCCTTCACCGCAGACGGAACCCTGCAGGCCGCAGCCGGGCGTCTGGACTACCTCGCGGAACTCGGCGTCACGGCGGTCGAGCTCATGCCGCTCGCCCATTTTCCGGGAAACCGGAACTGGGGTTATGACGGTGTGTATCCCTACGCGGTGCACACGGCATACGGCGGTCCGGCTGGCCTCGCCGGTTTTGTCGCGGAGGCGCACCGACGTGGAATCGCGGTGATACTCGATGTTGTATACAACCATCTCGGACCCGAAGGAAACTACCTCAGCGACTTCGGTCCCTACCTCTCGGCTCAATACGAGACCCCGTGGGGAAAGGCTCTTAATTTCGACGGACCATACAGCGACGAGGTCCGCCGATTCTTCCTCGAGAATATGCGGCAGTGGTTTGAAGTCTTCCACATTGACGGCCTGCGCCTCGATGCCGTTCATGCGATGCTCGACACGAGCGCAAACCCGATTCTCGCCGAGATGAGCGAGCTCGCCGAAGGCATCAGTCTGCGAACCGGAAAAAACCGCTTCCTGATTGCCGAATCACTCATGAACGACAGCCGGGTCATCCGGTCACGCAGCGAAGGAGGGCTCGGAATGACCGCCGAATGGCTTGACGATCTGCACCATGCGCTTCATGCCCGCGTGACCGGCGAACGCTCAGGCTATTACGCTGACTTCGGTGATAGCGAAATGGTCGAAGCATCGCTGTCTCAGGCTTACGCGTTATCCCGGCGATACTCCCGGTACTGGCGGCGTACCTTCGGTAACTCTGCGCTCGATTGTGCCCCCGAGCAGTTCGTGAGTTACATACAGAACCACGACCAGATCGGTAATCGCGCCGACGGCGCCCGAATCGCATCTCTTGTTTCCTTTGAAGCGCAGAAAATGCTCGCTGCGGTCATCCTGCTTGGGCCATTCGTCCCCATGCTCTTCATGGGAGAGGAGTACGGCGAGACGGCACCATTCGAGTACTTTGTCAGTCACTCCGACCCTGATCTCGTTACTGCGGTCCGCGAAGGCCGACTCACGATGTTTGGCGACTCGCACGGTGGACACGCACCCGCTGATCCGCAGGCACCACCGACCTACGCAGCGAGCTGTATCAGACCGGAAGAAGCGGATTCTCAGCAGCAGAAAGCGCTCCTGAAACTTTACCGGCAGCTGATCAGCCTGCGCCGCGACCTGCGCTCCCGCGAACGGGATGATCCGATTCCACAGGGGTTCCGCCCGGGTCTGCACAGCGCATACAGCGTAGAGCGGAACGACGATATTATCGCCGTAAGCACGCGCACCCGTGCCGGCCTCATCATCATTCTTATTAACCTCGGCGAACACGATGCGACCGCAGAGTTTGCTTCCGGGCACCTGTCTTTTCACTGCCTGCTCGATACGTCCGCTGTCGACTGGGCTGGTCCCGGGCAGGCGAACCCACCGTATATATCCGGGGAAACAGCGATTCGTGTTCGGGCGCAAAGCGTGATACTGTTGTCTCAGGAATAGGATGAAACGTTACATTTGCATACACGGCCACTTCTATCAGCCGCCGCGTGAGAACGCGTGGCTCGAAGAGGTCGAGCTTCAGGAGTCCGCCACTCCCTATCACGACTGGAACGACCGCATAAACGCCGAGTGCTACGGGGCAAACGCTTTCGCGCGGCTCCTCGGCGAAGATGGAACAATACGCGGCATCGTCAACAACTATGCCTGGATCAGCTTCAACTTCGGCCCGACGCTGCTGAGCTGGATGGAACGGCACCAGCCTGCAACCTACGAGGCGATACTGGATGCGGACCGGATAAGCATGCAGAACTTCGAAGGCCACGGTTCGGCCATGGCTCAGGTGTATAATCACATCATAATGCCACTGGCAGACCGGAAGGACAAAGTCACTCAGGTCAGATGGGGTATACGGGATTTCGAGCACCGTTTCGGTCGATTTCCGGAGGGCATGTGGCTCGCCGAGACAGCAGCAGATACCGAGACGCTCGAGGTTCTCGCAGAACACGACATTCGGTTCACCGTTCTAAGCCCCTATCAGGCAGCACGCGTCCGCGACCCGAAAGAAGCGAAATGGACCGACGTTCACGGAGGACGCATAGACCCCCGCGTCGCGTACCGGTGTAATCTCCCTTCGGGACGGAGCATAGACCTGTTTTTTTATGATGGTCCCGTATCGCAGGAAATCGCGTTCGGCGACCTTCTCCACAACGGAGAAAACCTGTCCCGGAGGTTGCTCGGGTTACTGCCCGAACAGTCCGACGCCGAAGGCGGGACCATTGCTCACATAGCGACCGACGGAGAGACCTACGGTCACCACCACCGCAACGGCGAGATGGCACTTGCGTTCTGCATCGAACAGCTGCGACGTACAAACGACGTTGAAATCACGATCTATGGACAGTTTCTCGAACAGCACCCGCCCACCCGGGAAGTGGAGATCGTTGAGCGCTCAAGCTGGAGCTGCATACACGGTGTCGAACGCTGGCGGGCAGCCTGCGGGTGCAATTCGGGCGGTAACCCGCGGTGGCAGCAACAATGGAGAGCCCCGCTGAGGGAAGCGCTTGATATCGTGCGTGATCACCTGCGCCCCGTCTATGAGCAGAAAGCCTCCGTCGTGTTTCGTGATCCCTGGGAGGTCAGAAACCGCTACATCGAGTTCATGATGGACAGAAGCTCCGCAGGACTGAGACGCTTTCTCGCCAGCGAGGCTCCGGGGCTCGATCCGCGCTCCTACGAAGAAACCGTGACCCTGCTCGAGATGCAGCGAAACTGCCTGCTCATGTACACGAGTTGTGGCTGGTTCTTCGACGAGATATCAGGCATAGAAACCGTACAGATTCTGCAGTACGCCGCGCGTGCTCTGCAGCTCTGCCGTAAGATCAGCGGCACTGATCCGACAGCGCGATTTCTCGAGGTATTACGGCGTGCCCCGTCGAACGCACCTCAATATCCGACCGGCGAATCCGTCTACCTGCACTACGTTGCCGACGAGTCGGTGGAGCTCGAACGCGTAGCGGTACATTACGCGGTTACGCATCTGTTCCAGATTGAAGACGCGGGGTCAACCCTAAGCGGATTTGAGGTTTCCCCCGTCGAGATCGTCCGCGAGGAAGCTGGTCGCAACCGCTTTCTTGCCGGCGTTGTTCAGGTCCGATCGCGTATCACGACTGAGGAACGTCGCATCGTGTTCGCGGTCCTGAGTCTCGGAGACCATAACCTGTTTGGAGGCGCCCTGAGCGAGAGCAATGTCGATGCCTGGGCCGAACATCGTACGCGCTTCCAGCGGCAGTTCCTCAATCATGAAACCCCGCGTCTGATCATCGAACTCGATTCGATGTTCGGATCGGATTCCCGCATTCTCGAACAGCTTTTCCTCGACGATCAGACGGTCGTCATCGCACAGATGCTCGAAACACCGCAAACGGCCCTGCACGAAGCGCACAGAAAACTCATAAATGAAAACTACGCAATGCTGCAGTCAGTTTCACGAATGGGCGGCAGGCTGCCCGAAGACCTTCACCATACCGTCAGGCGGGTTCTCACTCGCGATCTGAAAGGGGCATTCCAGGTGGAACGGCTCGACGTCGAGCGCATCGACAGCTGCGTGCAGGAGTTTCTTCGCTGGAGAATGCGCCCGCACGGAGAGGATTTCAGCCTGACGGTTTCGGACCGAATGAGTGTATTGATTGATGAGCTTGCGTCGGCTCCGGATGACGTTGCCGCCATGGACGCTCTTCTGTTTACCCTCGATCTTATAAAGACGTTTTCCGTTGACATTGACCTCTCGGAGACGCAGAACCGGTTCTTTCTGCTGTGCCGTGCAAGCTTCGACGAAGGGCTGCTCTCGGACGCCGAATGGCCACTATCACTCATCTATCTCGGCGAGCGCCTGAACATTGACGCCGCCGCCGCGGTCAGAAGCAGTCGCTATCCCTTGAGCTGAAACATGACGTTCGGGCTCAACGCGACGCCACCGGACGAAGGTCCGGCCTTCCGTAGGCGGGAAGTTCGGCGATTCCGGTCCAGTCGTAGAGATTTTCGGGTGGATTCTCTTCGTAGGGGACGAAAACCAGTGCCGTCGAGTTCATGCAGTACCGGAGTCCCGTCGGTTCGGGACCGTCGGTAAACACATGCCCGAGATGTGCGCCGCTGAAACTGTCTATGACTTCGATCCTGGTCGTCCAGAGACTCGAGTCTATTCGATGGTAGACCGCGTCGGGGCTGATCGGTCTGACATAGCTCGGCCATCCCGTACCGGACTCGTACTTGTCCTCGCTTCGGAACAGGGGCTGGCCGCTCGCTGCCGAGTAGTAGATACCCGGTCGCCAGTGCCCATCGTAACGTCCGGTGAACGCGCGCTCGGTACGGTGCTGTATGAGCGTCGCAAACTGGTCCGCCTGCAGCCGCTCGCGCCACTGCTGTTCTGTGAGGCGTACAGGAAACTCATACACCGTCTGTTCGTCAAGAAGGATGGGTTCGGTCTCCCCGTTGTACCGGGGTACCGGGCCCGCTTCAGCCTCGTGCACGACCGCGCCAGCCCCCTCCCCTGCTCCTGAGGAGAATGCCTGCATGAGGCCGAAAAAACCGACGACGAGCACAACGAATATCACAGCGCGAAAATAGCCGTTCATATGCAGAAGATATGTGCTTCTCCCCGCGCCGGCAAGAACATAATCCGCAAACGACGCGCCTGGCCTCAGAAATGGGTAAAATACAGGCGTGCATCCCGGTAACGGCCGTGTGCGACAGCCGGGCGATCCCGGGGCGCAAACCGCACGACACGAAACAGGTCCAGTCGTGAGAACTCACCAAGTTCCCGCTCGGTCCGTGCCGAATGAGCAAACGAACCGGTATAGGGATTGGCCGTTGTTACCGACCGAACGCGGTAGCGGTCTTCGGTTTGGTCCCGGTCGATGTTCAGCGTCCTCAGCACCTCGGAGTGAAATCCGTACCGGTGCCGATCCTCAGAGCCAGTGTGTTGCGCACGGGCGACACGGAGCAAACCCATGTACTCCTCGTCAGAAAAATGCGCGGCAAGGAAGTCATCTTCGGAAGGTCGGGCAATCTGCGCGTGCAGCTCGAAGCTGATATCACTCCCGGACAGCTGATTCAGCGCGTCCCCGATCAGTTCGGAGGACAGTAGACTCCGGTTTATGAACAGCCCGTTCTCGACCATGGCCGCGTTGATATCGAGGATGGAATGGTACGAACCGGTCGCGGTTCTCAGCATATAGGCCATTGAGAACAGGACACAGCCGTACTCCTGTATGGAGATGAAGTTCGTGTGCTCGTACCCGAACTGCCCGGCGAGGACCGGATCGCGCCTGACCGCATCGCCGAACTCTTCTCGTGAGGCGAAGAAGTGTTCATACAGCTGAGACGCTCCGTAGCGCCGCCAGGCTTCGTCGAGTGACTCGTCGTTTCGCCTGTCGACTTCTTCGCGCGACCAGCCGGCGAGAAGCGCGACGTTGGCATAGCGCTCGTCGGTCTGAGTTTCGCCTCCGGTAAGGACCGGCAGAAAGAAGTAGTCACGATCTCCCGCATAGGCGAGCTGTACGAAGTCGTTAAAGTACTGCGGGTCTCCAAGCGTCTGTGCCATCTGAAACAGCATAAGCTCCGAGACAGTAATTTCGTGATGCGAAAGTTCAACACCATACTCCGACATCATGCGGTCGGCCATTTCCAGACGAGCCCGTACCGCTTCGGCCGTTTCCACTGCCTGAATATCCGGAGAGGATACCACACCATCCCGGTGAGACTCGTGTTCGAGAACGAGCCCGGCAAACAGTCGGGATGCGACCTCGGTCATGTCCCAGCCGCGATCGCCGAGACCCGCAAGATGAATAACGTCGGCACGGGATCCTCTGATCCGCTCGGCAATGAACGCTCCGTTACCGGGGTCTTCGGGACTGCCTCCCACAACAAGTTTCACCCCGCCGGCGAGCACGGCTTCGTACAGATCCCGGCCACTTTCGCTCCCGTAGCTGTACAGGGCACGAAGCGCAGTGCCCACTGAACGCACACCTTTGTAGCCATCGGCATACTCGGTCTTTCCAGTGATGCGATGCGCGGAAATGCGCAACTGCTGCCCATAGAGTGGAAGACCAGATGCGACGGCCTGCAGGCGACCGGCACTCGCATCCACGCCTCCGGCGCCGAGCCGAAGACCCGGAGCGGCTCCGCCAAGCTGCAGCTCAACGATTCCGGCAGAGGCATGCTCCGCGTATCCACGAATCCCGAGCAGCCGTGTCAGATCGGCGAAATTCAGCACATTCAACGTGAGCGAACCGGTAAGGCCATGATCGACCCCAAGTTCGACCAGACTGCCTATACCCCCGGATACTCTCGTGACCGCCGCCTGGTGTCCGGCAGAAAACCCCGTCAGATCACCGGTAACGAGACTGCCGGTCATGCGTCCTGCCGCTCGCGCGAGTACCTGCGGTCCGGTGAACGCTTTAATAAACTGCTGCGATGAGAACCCTTCAGGGCTGCCCGCCTGCACCACCGCACGCCCTGCCGTATCCACCGCCAGTTCCGTCGCGGTCGCCACGAACTGTCCGCCGATTCCCCGACCGAGAACGCCAGCGACAGGCCGGGCGATTGCGCCGCTCAGGTGACCGACACCCGCGTTCGCAGCGGATTTGAGGGTCCGCAGAACGGCGTCCGCGGGGTTGGCCTCGCCGGACACCACGTCCAGTGCGGATGTCAGTGCTCCGGCGCCGAGGCTCAAGGCCAGAGACGCGCCTCCGGAGACGAATCCACCGGCGATGCCGGCGCCGATGTTCAGCACGTCGGACAGCGATGCGGCGTGTGCTCCGTCCCAGAGTCGCACAGAATGGAATCCCTGCTGCAGCTCCGCGTATCCCCTCGCCTGCAGTGCCTGATAGAACAGAAAGGGCCCGTAGAGATACTGCAACTCCCCGCTCCCCGCGAAGGCGATGTTTTCCCGCCAGCCGTGGGCCGGATCGACCTGCGGATAGAGCTCGGGTGCATAGCCGACGTGTGCGCCGAATGCTCCCGGCATGATGATCGCGGAGCCGCTTCTCGTCAGGGTTTCATGCGATTCACCATAATCCAGAATCCCGGCAAGCCAGCCTCTCTCCAGCGAGCGCCGTATTTCCATCACGGCATCCGGGTCGAGGGTACCGCCCTGCACGCGTTCGACATCGGTCCCGAACACCCGCTCAAGCTCGGTCGCTATGGCACCCTGTGCTTCATCGATGCGACGCGCGATCGTTCCGCTTGTCGCACGCGCAAGGTCCGCAAGCGAAAGCCCCGTACCCGCCTCAAATCGATAATCGGTAAACGCTTCGTAACCGCGCAGCCGGTGCGATACACGTGTGCCTGTACTGATGGTGCTGCCGGTAAGGGTATCGCGCACAAAAGCGTTTCCGTCGCGCCTGAACCCCGCCTGCGTGAAGGTACGATGAATGGAATCGGCTACGGAGGCGTTCGCGGAAGCAACCGTCTCCACAGCGCTGTCGCGCAAACCCCGCAGGTCGTGAAGAATGGTCCCGGCGTGTGCCATGCTGAGGCGGTGTGCAGCTTCTTCGCTGTCGACAGCCCGCGTCTGCTGTACATGCCTCATGATCTCAAACTCCGAAGCAAATCCGCCGGCTGGTGGTGATGGCAGACGCATCGCCGAGACCGCTGCTCGCGACTGCAGACGCATACGTTCGTCGGCGGCCTGCAGCAGATCCGTCAGCAGGTCACCGCGCGAAAGCTCGCGCACCGCTCGGTCGAGGTCGGAGGTGTCCCGGCCAAACCCCACGGCTACTTCGGGCAGAATCAGGTCGGCGAGATACTGAACCGCGAGCCGATCCGGTGAGCGGTGGTCCCCTGCGTCCTGCGCCCAGGCCTCGTGCAGCTCGAGCATGCGGGTGTGGCGGGCGGCATGCTGCCGCGACCGCGTCTCGTAGATATCGGCACGATCACGGAGCCAGCGTTCGTAGGAGGCGGTGAGCTGCTCCGTCGCACTGCGCCACTCGTCCCGACCGCGTTCCGCTATGTACCGCAGCTGCTCTTCGCGTGCCGAGGCTGCCGACGTGATAGTCTCACGCAGACCGTCTGATGCGTCACGAAACACGTTGCGATCGTGATCGTCCTGTCGATCGAGCACGCGTCTACCGTATTCCTGAACAGCGGCTGCGTGCTCCCGAATGTGTACCTGCTGATGCGGGGCACGGGTGGTCGGGCCTTGGGCATAGGCCCTCACAAGCCTCCGCTGCAGCCTGACGCTGTGCGAAGCGGAATCCGGAGTCCGGGACAGGAACATCGCTTCCGCCCGTCCGAGCAACTCGCCGTAGTCGCAGTCTTCCTCCCTGCAGCCACCGAGAAACGTCTCGCGCGCGTGTTGCCAGGCTGCGCGATCAGCCAGTCGTTCGGCCTCGGCATCGGCGACGACGGCATCAAGAGTGACAAGCGCATCGTCCGTTTCGACCCGGATGAAGGCGGCGAGTCCGGCAATCGATGACAGGAGACTCCCGGCAGGACCTTCAGGGTCGGCCCCGGTGTAACGCTGGATCGCGTCATGCAGGGAGACTGCAATAGCTGCTGCGGGGTTGTCGGATGCAAGAACCGCCTCGACCACCTGTCCGAGGTTTTCGATGTCGCCGCCGATGATCATCTCGAGCTCGGCCTCATGTCCTGCCAGGCGGGTCGCCTGCGAGGCGTAGGAACGAAACTCTGTCTCGAGCAGTGATACCGCGTGCCGTGTGTCGTCCGCGTAGCTGAGTTGCGAAAGATCGTGATTCAGTTCTTCATACGCCACTGCCGCGCGGCCGGCAGCGGCGGCGAGCCCGAGTTCAAGGGTTGAACGCAGCATGAGGGTGGCCATAAGCGGAGGCGAGAAGAATGACGCGAGTCCGGCAACGTAGTAACTGAATCCGATCGCTGCGAGCGTTCCGCTCTGCCTCCTGTTTCGTCGCGCGAGCTCGTCGGTTCGACGGATCGCGTGTGCCACCATGTGCGCCGGAGCCGTAAGGTATTCGATTTCTGCGAGATCATGCGATCGCCTGAGCGCCCCCGCTTCCTGAAACGCACGATACTCCTGAAACCGCAGCTCTTCCGCGGGATTGCTGCGAATCCGGTCCCGCGCAAGACGGGCTTCTTCGAGAATGTACGATCCGGGATCAACGGGACTGCGAAACGCACCGCCCTGTGTCAGCGCAGCGTACAGCGCAGGAGAGACAATCGATTCTGGTGTTCTCAACGACGTTGACGAACCGTCTGACTCGTGTAGCTCGTACTCCTCTGCGTAGCGGGCCAGACTGAACCGGTGCAGGACCTCGTTCCCGCTGTCGTGCAGCATCGTCGAGAGAGAAAGCATCCACTGATGATGTGCGGTATTGTCTTCGTGTTCAAAGATGTTCCCGCGCGCCTCGCGCATCGACTGCTCAAGCTCATGTATCTCCGCGTGCACACCGGCCGTTGCCAGTTCGAGCTCGCGAAGAAGATACCCCGCCTCCAGTTGCGCGGCGAGCGACCCTTCGAATGTATCAAGGGCCTCCTCATACCGCGTCTGCCCGGGATCCCGCGCCACCAGGTCTTCGAGTATCAGAAGCAGGTGGAGTGCGTTATCCCGCGCTCGAACGCTTTCCTCGTGGCGATCCTGCACATCGGAAGCGGACAGCGCGAAACTTCTAGCGTACAGATCGACGCTCTGTGCCCGGTTGAGGTCCTGCCGTGCGAGCTCTTCGGCATCCCGCGCAGCGTGCAGCTCGTGTTGCATGGCAGCAAGACGGGAAAAATCATCCGACAGCTCATCAACAGCCTTTTCCCAGGCCGAGGTCAGCAGGCTTCGCTCGCGTCGGGCGGCCTCGAGCTGACCGTTCAGGTCGTGTACGGCGTTCGCAAGGGCGTCAGGACTGTGATCGCGAGCCTCAGCAAGCTGCTTCTCCCGGGCGCTGAGTTCCGAGTACAGGTCGCGGTAAGCAGATCGAAGATCTACGAGCTGTCCGTAGACCGGAGCCACTTCGGTGAGTATGTCTTCGGCCCCGGAAAAGAGGACGTCGGCGGGCTCATCGGACCACAACAAGGCCGGATCCGCCCGGAGTCCGGACAGCAGATCGTGCAACACCGCGCGCTCGCGTCGGTAGATACGAAGCGTCTCCTCCGCGTGGTCTGAAGGCATACCGACGGCGAGTAACGCACTGAACGTTTCAAGGTACTGCTCCTGCAGACTCGGCGGTACATCCATCATGATCCCGAGCTCGTGCTGCAGCCCGGACTCGAGGAAACCGGGAGCGTCTTCTGCGATCGGGAGCAGATCAGCGAGATCTCTCGCCGTGTCGATGACGTCGGCGCTCAGGATGTAGGTCTCGAGATACGCATACCGCATGGCGGCAGCAGAGGCAGAGATTTCCGCGTGCGCTTCCCGCCACCCCTCGACGAGTCCGGCGGCGCGTTCATGAGACAGCGAAACGCCAGGGGCCATCTCGAATGCACCTCCACCGGTCATGATCTGACTCAGGGCAGGATTAGATGTCGCATGGTGCAGAAGCTCAGTGTGCAGCGCGAGTCCCTGAAGCTCATCGTCCGCGATACGGGCGTCGATCATCGAAAGAAGATCATCCAGATCTTCGAGCGTATAGGCTGCAGTCGCGGATTCGGCGTACCACGGTGCGAGCAGGAGGACCGCAACCGGCACCTCGCCCGCCTCGTCATCCGGCGCATCCGCCGCCTCGTCGCCTGCTTCCCGGCGCAGGTACACGAGCGTGTCGCGTTCCAGAGCAACCTGAGCGCGGATGCGATCCACGTCGAGCCCCGCGAAGCGCTCACGCATCGCTTCGCGCTCAAGGGCCTTCTCGAGCTCATTGGAGAATCCGGAGGCAAGAAGGTTCTCAAAGTGTTCTATCTCGAGGATCGCAGCCGCAAGCATCTCCTGCAGGGTCACGGCCTCCTCCGGATGCGCTTCAGCGACGAGGGCCATACGATGAAACGCGGAGTCCCGGGCTGTTTTGGACGTGATCGTGGCAAGGGCGAGCTCACGTTCATTGGTACGCAGATCGTGCATAAGGGTTCCGAGGGTCTCCAGCGAAAGACCGTGAAGTACCTCCGCGCGTTGTTCGTCCACGGCGTTGCGCCGTTCTGCGAGGTAGATCCGCTGTTGCGCCTGTTGCTCCGCGTCGATGAGCTGCTGTGTCAGAGCTCGGATTTCGTCGGCATCCAGGATACCGCCGGATCCGCCGGTACGATCTTCCCAACGCTCCCGCGATTCCGCGACAAGGTGCTCGAGAAAAGCCACCGACGGTGCGTTCAAAAGCTCGAGCAGGTCGCGCTGCCCGGCGTTCAGAGCAGCAATCTCACGGTCAATCCCGGCTATGGTCTGCTCGTAGAGCTGCTGTTCGCTCCGCCGTGCCTGCAACTCTCCGGAGAAGACATCGTAGGAAGCGGTGAGATCGAGCAGCTCCTCCGTAGCCGTTTCGTGTGCCGTGATAGCCCGTTGAAGCTCATCGGCGGTATCCGAGGCCGACGCACGACCCGCAGTCGTGTCGTTCGCGTACTGCAACACCGCCTCCCACACGAGGACTTCCGCTTCGGCACGCCGGAGGCGCTGTTCGGCCTCGGTGATCTCCCGTCCGAGCGAGCCGTAGATGACTCCCCCGGCGTATTCCTCGACAAGCCTCTCAAGCGTCTCAGCGAGGCCGTCGGCGACTGCGGCATGCCGCTCTGCCTCGGCCTGCCAGAATTGCCGTTCGGTCACCGCTTCCGGGTGATCTACTGCCTGCCAGATGTCCAGCGCCGCCTGTGCGGTAAATTCGGCGTCCCGGCTCGCCCTGTAGAGCTCGAAGGCTACCGCGCGCTGCGCGTCCGCTGCGCTTCGGCGTGCGGCTACTGCACGGTCGTAGGCCTCGGTCTCACCGCTTCGCTGCAGGTTGAGAACCGTGAGTTCCTGCCGGTAGCGTTGAGCTTCGGCGTGCATGAGGTCATCGACAGACTCCTGCCAGGCACGTTGCTCGTCAGCGAGGTGCCGGAAGGCGTCTTCCCATCGGCGTGTATCCTCTGCGTAGGCGACCTGCATCGCCTGCTCCCAATGCAGGCGTTCCGACAGAAGGCGAGCCTCCGTCTCCTGCCAGAGGTCCTGCGCACGCGACAGGCGCTCGCCGTAGGTCGCGTCGCCGGCGTTCAGTTCCTCGACACGGGTAGTCAAAGCGCCGTGCTCCAGTTCCGGCGGCGCATGAGTGTAAAGCCACGGTGTTTCAAGATATGAGACGATTTCGAGGGGCGATGATTGCTCTGTCAGTCGACGCAAGCTCGTCTGATCGTAGGCGGTTCGCGAAACGAGGCGCTGTGCTTCAAGCGCTATTAGGTGATCGAGGTCAGGAGCCCGCCTGCGCAGGTTTTCCCATATCTGAGGTTGTACCGTCGGATCAGCTGTAGATGCGTCACGCACAGCCCGCAGGAGCATTTCGATGTCCTCGTGCCCCTGCAAAGGTGCATTCCGTGTCGTCAGCCAGCGGTCAAACTCACGCTGCAGGTGGCGATCGACCTCGTGCAGGAGATCGGGGTTACGCTCGGTACTGACGTATGCATCGGCGGCAGCATACTCGCGAGCAGACTCGGCGTAGGTCCACCACTCCTCGGTCGTCCGGGAACGTCCGGCCCGAAGCATGTAGTCGTCGAACAGATCAAAGGGGGCGTGTGCCTGACCGTACAGGCCAGCACCTGTAAAGACCGGCAGCAGGAGCACCGATCCCCAGACGATTCTCCATCGCTGTCTGAACTTTGTGTTCATCATTCTTCCTCCATCTCCTGATACCGGACAAAGCTTCAAAACGATTGCAGGGGATTTCGGATTTCCGCAATCAAACTGCGTATGAGCGGTGTACAGAGGGGCGGAGGTAGCCATGCATTCATCTGACATCTGCGTTCCGATCATCGTAAAGCTGCTCGCAGGTCTCGTTCTGCTCCTGTCAGGCACGCCGACAGTACTGTCGGCCGACAGGGCTCCGGACGTTTTTACCGTGCCGGGCCTGGACGATGCATTCCGTCTGGCTCTGGCTCATGACCTCGCGTACCGACACGGATACGTCGAACTTGAACTGGCGCGGGACGCGCTTGCACGCCTGAACCGGATGCGGCTCCCCTCGCTAACGACAACGGTCGCAAGCGGTCGGGAACGCGTCGCAAACTCCCTGGACACGCATGCCGTTCAGCTGCAGGTCGGACTCGCGTATTCGATCTACGACGGAGGAATAAGGAACTTCTTACGGCAAACGGCGGCCGCCGAACTCGCTATGGCGCAGGCGCTTCAGCGTGACTACGAAGCCGGCCTGCGCACTGTCGTGCAGGAGCTGCTCGCTGCAGTCGAGTTCGCCACACACGCCGCCATGATCGCCGAACAGCACGCGCAGCGGGTCAGCCGGGAACTCGAAAGTCTCGCCCGGGATTATGAGCTTGGATTGCTGACCGCGTATGAGATGCGACGCACACAACTCTCGGCAGCGCGGGCAGCGCTCGAGTCGCGACAGCGTCAGGCGCGTGCCGGGGACCTGCACACCGAGCTGAGGCAGACGCTGGGGTTCGGAAACGACACAATGCTGACCGTGCCGTCGGTAACCGAAGGACTTTCGCTTCCCCGAGAGCTCCGGAATGATGTGTCCGTGCTCACAGAGCACGCGCTTCGTAACGATGCGGCTGTGGAACAGCTCCGGGTACAGGTGGAAGTGGCCCGTGCTGCACTTGATTTCCTTCCCCCGGTCAGCTTTCCGGTCATACAGTCTACCTTCGGAGTTTCCATGCGCGGGACACCGCTCCCACTCGCATCGCCAGAGGTCAGCGTGGGCGTCCGATTCTCCTGGCCGCGAGTCAACGCCGGAAGCCTTTCCTTTGGTGGTACCTTCAGCGCCGACAGCGGCCGATACACAGCGCGCTCGGTCAGTCTGGAAACGGGTGCATGGACTCGCTTCGAGTCGAGGAACGACGCAATCCGCCGGCGCATGAATGCCGAGCGCGCCGCGTTCTCGTACGCCACCGGGCGACAGCAGACTGAAGCGTGGATCAGTCAAGCCGTCCGTGACCATGCGCATCTGAGCTCGGCCCGCGAGATCGATGAGGAGGATGTACGACTCGCCGACCTTGCGCTGACACGGATCAGGGCCGATACAGCAGCCGGTCACCGCCGGAGGACGGCCGTTCTCGATGCCGAGCGTGAACTCGCCGAGGCCCGACTCAAGGCCCTTGAGAGCTCCTTCGCCCTTATCCTGCTGCACCAGCGGCTGCAGCAGCGCACGGGGCTTGCGCAGCCATGAAGTATGCTGCCACCGTCCTTATAGCCATCATGAGCGCCTGCGCCGCACCGCCGCTGGACGCGCCACCGGCGGATACCCGGACCGTGCGGGTCATGCGCGTGCAGATGCAGGAGCGCGATGAGGAAGTGCGGGTCTTCGGCACCCTCGTACCGCGTCGGGAGATACGTATCAGCGCCCCCACGTCCGGAGAGGTTACAACCGTGTATGTAGCCGAAGGGGACGAGGTCGAAGAAGGCCAGACCATCCTGCGCATAGCGAACGCGCAGCTCGCCGCACGTCAACGTCAGGTCGACGGAGAGGTCGCAGCCTCCGAACAGACGGTCAACCTCGCTGCCGCACGCCTGGCGTCTGCGAGACGGCACGTACTGCAACGACTCGCGCGTCTCGAAGGTCTCGCCCACGCGACGTCCCTGGCGCGTATCGAGTACGAGCGGGCTCGCGACCGGAGCAGGCAGACGGCGCTTCGTGTCGAGTCCGGGGCGGTTTCGCCCGAAGAACTGGTCTCGGTCAGACACGCCGAAGCCCGGGCAGAACTGCAGGCCCTCATCGCGTCGAGCGACGAGGTGGTTCTCGCCGCCGAGCTCGGCGTCGAGTTGCCGCTGAGTCGTGATCCGGAAGCGCAGATGCGGCAGCGGCAGGAGGTCGTGAGCAGCAACCTGGAGACTGGCGAGGCGGAGCTTTCCGCTGCTATAGCACGCCTGCGCGTTGCGGAGGCAGAACGCGAGGCGGTCGCCGACCTTCGATCGTCCCTCGACGTCCGCGCCGCATTTGCCGGCCGCGTCGCAGTTCTGCACGTCGAGGAAGGCGAGCGCGTGGAAGCAGGGGCGCTTCTGTGCAGTGTCGTGGACAGGGAGACCCCGGACGTACAGGTGCGGGTACACGAGTCGAGTCTCTACCGCGTCTCGGCCGGAAACCGGGCCCGTATCAGCCTGCCTGCGGTATCGGGGACGAAGCGATCCGCTGAGGTTCTTCGTGTCGGCGTCGTGGCTGATCCCCGTTCGGGAGCGGTTCCTGTGCGGCTACGCCTGAGCGAAGCGGACACGACGCTCAGACCAGGTATGTACGCGGAAGCCGTCATCCCCGCCGACGGCAACGAACTGATAATCCGGATTCCCTCCTCGGCGATACAGCGTACGGATCCGGGCCACGCTCTTGTACAGGTGCTGGCCTCAGACCACGTGTTTTCGCGCGAAATACGCGTATCGGCGCAGGGATCCGGTGACACCGTCGAAGTGATCTCAGGGATTGACGAGGATACCGTCATTCTGACCCGACATATCGCTCAGCTTCAGCAGGGAGAGAGAGTTCATGCATTATTCCCACCCCGAACCGAGTAAGCGGCAGCGCCGCCGCAGGGCATTCGTTCGTGTCTGTTTCGTCGTTCTCGTCGGCCTCGTGCTCGCACACTGCGCGCTGTTCGATTTTTCGGTTCTGCAGATCGATGTCGAGCCTGGGAAGCGATACAGCGTGGTGCATCCTGAGTCCGGAGTCAGATTGCGTTTCTCGCGCGCTGTCGACCGGTACGAGGTCGAGCAGCTGCTACAGGTCAGTACCGTCTCGCGGGTGCTCGCACAACGCTTCGACTGGGAAGGCGAACACCTCACGGTACGACCGGTGCACGATCCGACACCTGGAGTCGTACACCAGCTTCGCCTCGAGGGGTCGATTCCTGACGAACGGGGACGCGTACACGAGGTTTCGCTTGTACATCACCTGTTCTATGGATCAAAAGAAACTGCGACGCACCTTGTCTCAAGCTCGCCTGCTGACGGCGTCCTCGATGATACACAGAGTCCGATTGAGCTGTACTTCAGCAGGCCGGTGGACAGAGACAGACTGGAAGCAGGGATCAGCGTCCTGCCTGCCGAGACGCTCCGTTTCGAGTGGAATAGCGACAGCACCCGCCTGATCATGCGCCCCGATGGTACCTGGCAGCACGCACGCAGCTACGAGCTTCGCGTGCCCGATCCGGAACAGGGCGACGATCTCCGTCTCTTCTTCCGTTTCGACCGCGGTGCGCTTCCCCTCGAGCTGCGCAGCTATCACTTCGAGATTGCCGGCGGGAGTCCGCCTGCTGCCATCCCGGCACCGCAGGGGCGCGACGCGCTCATCCTCGAGTTCTCCGAGGCGGTAGACCACCGTGAGCTTCACCACGCTGTGCGGCTCCGGCCTCATCGACCGACAGAAACAGAACAGAGGTCTGACCAGGTGATCATTCTGCGCCCCGTGCAGCACTGGGAAAGCAATACCGACTACACCGTGACAGTCTCCGCCGGACTCGCATCCAGGAGTGGGAACATTCTCACCCCGGCCTATGAGATCATTTTTCGTACGCAGGAGGACCAGGCCCGCCTTACCGGTGTGACTGTCCTGTGGTCCGGCGGAAGCTCGACGCAGACAGACATACAGGCCGCCGATGCGATCGCTATAGACCCCGCCGGTCCCGATTTTCCGCTCTTCACAGTCACCGCGTACGACCGGCCTGTCGGGGAAGCAGCAGATCGACAAGCCCTGCTCGACCGGACCCGCATTCAGCGTCTCCTTCCGGAGGGTGGGCCTCCCGTCGTGTTAAACCAGTTCCTCTGGTCTGGCGACGGTCGGGAGCTGACGACAGCCTGGTCCGGGCTCCTGCCCTCGGAGCACCCGGCAGATCCCGCCGTCTACGCGCTTTCGCTCCCGTACCAGGCGCGTGGGGACGTGCATGAGCTCATTCTCGTACACGGAGACTCACATGAGTAAAGCGCAGAACACGTATGCCCAGGGCTTTCTGGTGTTTCTGATCCTGGTCATGACGTCGGCAGGGTGCCGCTTTTTTTCCATGAGACCGCTTCAGGTTCTCACCGTGGACGTTACCGACCCGCAAAGCCTGTTGATAGAGTTTTCGGCGGTACCCGATCTGCCCCGCGTCGAGGCGGCACTGCTCCTGAGGCAGCGAAACAGGGCGGTACACGGTCGAATCGTTCAAAACCGGGAAACCATACGTTTTCTCCCCGAACGTCCGCTCGATTCCGGAGAACGGTATACGCTGAGTATCTCTACGCGCGCCGAAGACATACACGGGAACTCGCTTGAACGGCCCTATGTCCACGAGTTCGGACCCGATCGTACCGACGAAGCCTTCGAGATATCGGCAGCGCCTGGCGATGAGCGTGAAATCCTGCTTTCCTTTTCACACCCGATACGTCCTCCGGCGCTCTTCGAGCATCTGTCGGTTCACCCCGAGCAGCGTTACCGTGTTGAGATTGCCGACTCGGGTGCCGAAGCTTTGATTATCCTGCTGTCTCCCCTTCTCCCTGACAGGGAGGTAACCGTCTCCATAGGTCGCGGCATGCCTGCAGCCGACGGCCGGATGCTCGGTGAGCGCTTCACGTACGCCCTGCCCGACAGTCACGCAGATGCACCTTCACAGGTGGTACTCCTCTGCGTGTCCTTCCCCGCCGATGTTTCCGGGTGTGCAGCCATGTCTGTCGACTCCGATAGCCCTGCTCTCGTACCCGGTCTTGAGGATTTCGACCGGGACACCGAGTTTTCGCTGAGGTTTTCCGTTCCGGTGTACGCGACCGATCTTTCCCGTATGCTCACGATCAGTCCGGCGGTACCTCTGCATCTCGATCTGGACCCCGGAATCCACGTCTCGGAGGTTGGAGTACGCGTGCTGTCATCCCTTGATCCCTCAACAGAATACGTGCTCGAGCTTGGAGAAAACCTTCGCGATCACCACGGGCGCACCATCGGACGCAGCAGATTCGCAACACTTCGACCGGCAGCCCGCGACTACCGGAAACCGTCGGTCGCGGTGATACGCTTCGGCGGCAACGAACTCTCCGACGGGGGGCTTCTCGACCTTTCGGCCTTCTTCCCTCACACCGACGAGAGACGGGGAGCCCTGCACATATACCTGGATCACGCCGAAAACGCGACAGTCTCCGCACTCGAGGTCATTCGGCATTTCCGTATCCTGACCTGGTCCAACTCCGCCCGGTTTCGTCTCATGTCAGCGACGGCCGATATTCTGTCACCCGGATCTACCCGCGTACGCGCAAGCCTTGAAATCGTCGACGAAGCGGGGAGATTCGGTGTCGTATCAATGCAGCTCCGCCCGGGCCTTAGCGATTCGCTCGGGAACCTGCTTGAACCTGAATGGAGGATAGACCTCAATCAGATCGGGGGCCCGAGTCCGTGAATCGCCTGATTTCATGGTCGCTGTCCCATCCGGTAGCGGTCCTGTCCACAACAGCTCTCATTCTCATTCTTGCCGTGCTGAGCATCCGGGACATGCCGGTGAGCTTCATGCCGGAGGTCGATGTTCCGGCTTTCATCGTCCGAACCGAGTTCCCGGGTCTGCCGGCTGCAGAGATCGTCGACCTTCTCACGATTCCCGTAGAGCGTGCGCTTTCGGGCGTGAGCTCGGTATCGTCCCTGATCAGCACCAGCCGCAGCGGCGTCTCCGCCGTTGAGGTGCGGTTTCACCCCGGGACGGCCAGGGAGTACGCCTTGGCGGATCTGCGACAGTCGGTTGACGGGGCATACAGGGTACTGCCCGACGGTGTCGAGCGGCCTTCTGTCCTTGCGCTTCCCGTGTTTCGTGAACCCTCGGCTGTCATCGCCGTCATTCCCCGTTCCGTCGACCTCGCCGCAGCGCGCGACCGCGCCGACAGGGGAATCAGATCAGCCCTTCAGCAGATCGACGGTACCGGTACGATCGTGGTTCGTGGCGGCGATCGCGAGGAAGTTCACGTGCGGGCAGACCCGGCGCGGCTTGCGGCAACGGGAACTGCCTTCGGGATGATACGGGAAACGCTGCAGGCTTCGGTGTTCGAGTACTCTGCGGGCTCATTTCAGACCGAAACGCGTGAAGTACGGGTGCTTAGCGATGCGTCTGTACACAGTCCGGGAGCACTCGGGCAGCTCGTACTTCCCGGCCGCTCCGGCGCCTATCCGCTCGCTCTCAGTGACGTTGCCGATGTCGAGGCGGGGACAACACCCCGCACCGTGCTGTTCAGCTATCTCGGTCGCGAGGCGGTCGGAATCGCGGTGTACGCCCGACCGGGGCGCAGTCCTGCACAGGTTGCACACCGGGTCAGAGCCTTTCTCAACGACTACAACCGTCGCGACAACCGGGATGTGCATCTGGTTCTGGCCTTCGACGGTGCAGAGGCCCTGCGCACCGCTTTACGCGACCTTCTGATCGCGGCAGTTCTGGGCAGTTTCTGTGCGTTTTGCGTCATTCTGCTTTTCGTCCGGAGTTCGGGGCCCGCGTTTGCCGTATTCTGTTCGATTCCGGTGACTATGGCGATAGCAATTCTTGCCATGCAGCAGATGGGTCTGGGTATCAATCTTATGAGTCTCAGCGGCCTCGCGGTAGCCGTCGGCATGATTGTGGACAGTAGTATTGTCGTTGCCGACAGTCTCAATCTGCATCCCGAGCAGCCTGCGGCCGCAGTCGCGGAGGTCGCTTTCGCCGGACTCTCAGGCACGGCAACAACCACCGTCGTATTCCTGCCGCTCGTCGGCCTGCCCGGTATTCTCGGAGACGTATATCGTGATCTCGTGATCTCGGTCGTGATCACGTTGATCGCGAGCTACGCGGTCTCGGTAATCCTCGTCCCGACTGTGTGGACCGCTCTGAAGCCGGTGTCCGGCCACAGCCCCTCTGCGGTGCGGTGGATCGAAGGCATAGCGATTCGCACCGGACGCGTATCGCTTCTTCCTGCGTTCTTCGTTCTCGCGTGTGTGGCTCTGGGCTTCTCAGGAGCGCTCTCGCCTGCACTTACACCGACCGAATCACTCGACTCCGGCGTCATCACGATACACACCGGGGTCGGTGCCAACAGCTCGTTTCGTGTGCTGCAGGAGCGGACACGGATGATAGAGAACCTCCTGGCAGCTCACGAGGCCGTCCTCGACGTGAACTCCACAAGCGGAGGAGAGATAGATGATCCCGTGTTTCTCGTTTCCATCGATCATGTGCCCGGCGAGATACGCTCGACGGTGCGTCTGAGACCGGGTCGGTCTTCGTTTACGGTCGCGAAGGAACTCAGCGACATTCTGGAGCAGGCAGCGCTCACCAGCCGTGTTCTCATGCCCCCTTCACCGCTTGCTCAAATCGTGCGCGGTGAACTCGGCCGGGGCGAACCGGTGCGCGCTCCGTCCTTTGCCGAGGCGCACGCAGCCGCCCTCGACATTCTTGTCGAATACAATCCCGGGGTTCCGGAAACCGGGCTCACGGCAGCGATCATTCCCGACGTTCGAGTCGAAAGCGTGTATCTGCGCCCCCATATGAGCGTTCTGCACCGTTACGGACTGAGCAGCGTCGATCTGACGCGACTGATCTACGCGGGAACCACGGGTCTCATCGCGGGACGCATAGGCAGGCCGGGAAACGAACGGGATGTTCGCCTCCTCTACGGCGGCGCTCCGGAACTCACCGCCGTGTCGGATCTTCAGGTGGTCGGCTCAGCCGGAGAGCTCGTGCCGCTGCCCCTGCTCGCAGACATCAGGCACGAAGAAGCACCCGCAACCAGACTCCGTATAGATCAGCTCGACGCAGTGTTCATGCAGCCCGGGCATGGACCCCGTGTGCCTGACCCCATGCTACCGGAACGCGACATACAGCGTCTGTCGGCGATATTTGCAATATCGGTCTCGGTGTTGTTCCTTGTCCTCATCCTGCATTTCGACGCAATTTTCCCTGCCTGCGCCATTCTCCTGATGCTGCCATTTTCCTGGGCGGGTGCCCTGTTCGCGCTGAATCTTACCGGGAGAGCCCTGACCCTCGAGTCAGCCGTCGGGCTTCTGGTCCTGACCGGACTGACGGTCAATCCGGGCATCATACTCATCGAAACCTACGATACCCTTCGAAAGACGGGATCGTGTGTCACCGAGATTCTGCAGACCGGAACGGCGCGTCGGATTCGGCCCGTACTCATGGCCGGAATTACCACAATCATTGCCCTGTTTCCCCTTGCTTTAGACCCGGGGCTCAGGTCGGTTCAGAGCAACGCGGCGACTGTGATTATCGGCGGTGTGCTTTCGGGTACGTTCGCGACCCTGATCATGATCCCAGCTCTGTATCGGTGGTCGCTGCGGGAACGGTCGCGGTGACGGTGTTTCGCGCCCGCGTGCTTCTGCTCATCCTGACAGCCCTGTCGTGGATCGCATACACGGTGCTTCCCGGGAAAGAAGCACCGGCGGACGGGATCGCCGTACGCCTGGATCTTGCGGAAGCCGATACACAGGCGGAGATACTCGTTGAAACCCTGCTTCCTCAGTTCGACCGCATGCTCCGCGAGGTCAGCGGCGTACGCGAGAGCCGGAGCGTAATCGAACACGGAAGCATCACCATGTACCTGTACGTCGACTCGAAGGTCGACCCGGTCTCGGTGGCAGCGCAGGTTCGCGAAGAAGCGTACCGGGTGTACGAGAGAGTCGGCGGCCGCCTCGAACGTCCACGGGTATCGCTCGCACAGACGGGCTCAGATTACAGCTTCGTCGTCTCGGTGCAATCCCCGGACGGTTCGGTTCCTGACAGACAGGTCATAGAACACGGCCTCGGCAGTCACCTCGGGCGCGCTGCCGGGGTCGCGCGTGTGGACACGCTCGGCGGCTCTCAGCAGGAGCTTGTGTTCGAGGTCCCAGCCGGGAGGCTCGCTTCGCAGTCAGTGTCGCTGCAGGATCTTACCGGCGGGCTGCGTCTCGCCGAATACATCGCTCCGGCGGGTCGGTTTCGCGATGCAGGCACGGCAACAGACATTGTGTACGACGGCCGCGCCCGCACGGCGGCGGAGATCGCTGCTAACACTGCCTTTCAGCTCACGGGAAGGTCATTACTTCATAGTCAGGGCGCGGTGCTGGCGTATGCTGAACGCAGACCGGACCGCATCGTGCGGATGAATGGTATGAGGCACCTCATGCTGGGTATCGTCGCCGACGGAACAGAGCCGCTGCCAGCCATGTCGGCGGTCCTTACCGGGATAATAACCCGCTGGAACGCGAGTCAGGACCTGTCGGCGACTTTTATCATCGATGCCGGGGAGGTAGAACGCGCGCTCAGACGCTCCGAGACGATTCTGTATACAGCAGGTCTTCTCGGGTTTCTGCTGTGCAGCATTCTCTCCGGCAGATCGCGACATGAGACGCTTACCGATGGCGTCTCAGTCGTCACCGCCGCGTTCGTCCTCTTTGCCGTCGCAACCCGCGTCCTGCCGGCGTGCCCGCCCCACCGGGTCTTCCCTCAGCTCGTGACCGGTCTTTCGATCGCGCGTATAAGCCTGCACGCGAACGATCGACGGCAGGTTCTGTTTATAACAGGACTGCTTGCCGGTCTCGCTCTTGTGTATCGCCACAACGAGGCATTGTGTGCCATTGGCATACAGCTGTTCGCGATTCCCGTTCTCTGCATGACACGATATCTTTCAGCGTGTGCGGCACGGGGAACGCAGACCTGCAGTTCCGAACCCCGTGTCTGTATCCGGATCCTGTCGGGTATCGCCATTGCGCTTGTATTCGTGATCCTGCCTGCAGCACTGGCCGATACCGACGGGCCAATCGCGTTTCTTCATCTGGACGCCGGTCCGTATGCGTCCGTGGAGACAGTCGACTCAGAGTTGCAGGCAGCCGCCAACACGCTACGCGAAGACACCGAACTCCGGTTCATACAGTCACAGGCCAGCCCGGGAACCGGCTCCCTGTCGATCGGCCTTCGAAAAGACTTCGATCGCGAGGCTCTTCTGCGTTCCATCGCGTCATTCAACGAACAAAACGGACGTTCGTCGCTCTTTCTCCGTTCCACGAATCGCCCGGATACCGGAGACAGGATCTCAGCCTACATTACCGGTCCCACGTTCGCCGGGGCGCGGACGGCTGCGCGAGCCCTTGCGTCGGAGTTTGACGATGCGGTTCTGCACTTTCACGATGACAGCGAGCGACTCATCCTGCGACCAGAACGGCTTCACGCGCATCGTTCCGGCGTCGACCTCCGGAAGGCCACGATGCAGGTACGCGCAGTCCTCTCACCCGCAGTGCATCACAAGCGTATTTCCGATGGACGCGAAACGGACATACGGCTCGCGTTACTTACTCCCGCTTCCGACTCGGACGATCTCCAGAATATTCTCCGCTCGATTCCGGCTGCGGGTGCCGGAGAGAACGGAACGGATCTCGCATCGATCTTCTCGATTTCAGGCGAACACAGACCGCAACGAATCACTCAGGCCGACCGCGAACCGTCAGCCCACTTCAGTTTTTCCGATGTTAGCGTCTCGGCACAGACGGCCACAACGGTGCTGCAGGCCGCTGCCAAACGTGCAGGCCTGCCTGCGGGATATCAGGTTCACCTCGACACGACGCAGTCTAATCGTCAGGTCCGGACATTTGAAGCGCTTTCGCGTGCTCCATCGCTGTTTTCGCGTGCTGCACTGGTATTCCTGATATCTGCAGCTGTTCATGAGTCGTGGAAGAAAGGTCTGCGGGTCTCATCGGCTGCATGGATGGCCATGGCCTGCACCGCACTTCTGTCTTCTACCGGTGGGAGATCGGGATTTCTCGAAACTCTACCGGATCCCATGATAACCGTCGCAGTTTCCACCGTCCTGCACAGCCCGAACAGGACTGCTGTCCGGAGACTCGAGCCCGCCGTCCTTACCGCGATCATGCTGGTACTCCCGGCTGGACTGTTCCTGCCGGGCGACGACAATACGCGGAGACTGATACTGAATATCTGCGTCGGTATGATCAGCGCTTACGTGTTTCTTCGCGCTGGCGGGCGATGCGCTGCATCTTTCGGTAGTATTTGGCCTGTTTCTCGACTTCTTCGACATCGGAGACAAAGATGCGGTTATCAACGGCTTTGACAACTTTGTTCTTGAGCAGCTCGCGTATAGCGGCATTGCCTTCGCTGATTGGAAGACCGATCATGTTGATGAGTTCTTTAGGCCCGAAATCAAAGGTATGTGTCTGTCCCGACTTGATTGGCACGCGGGCTTTTTCCAGCTGTATCCAGAGCGCGTCCCACAGACGCCCGGTCGTATCGGTCAGGAGCGTATTGGCAAGCTGTTTGTATATGAACCAGATCCGCTCAGCCAGAAGCGTGGTCAGGCGGGCGATGATCTGGGGCTGGCTTCTGACCATACGGCCGAAGTTCTCGCGGTTCACGGCGAGAAGCGTGGCATCCTCGTAGGCGACCGCCGATGCGCTTCGCGGTTTATTTTCGATGAGACTCATCTCACCAAAAATGTCGCCTGCTTTGAGAACCGCAAGCAGCACCTCGGTATTATTTACCACCTTGGTGATCTTCACGCTGCCTTTCTGAATGATGTAGAGCTCCTGTCCGGGCATGCTCTCGGTAAAGATCATGGTGTCTTTCGGATAGACCCGGTTGAACTGCGTGTCATCACCGTCAAGATACACTGTTTTCGCGTACGGCTCGATTTTCTGGAGACGTTCAGACGCGGTGTCGCGGTTCTTCCCTTCCGGGCAGAACTTCAGATACTGATAGTAGGCGTAGTAGGCCTGATTGTACTGATTCTGCTTCGCGTAAAACTCCGCAACGAAGAAGAGGTGCTCAGTTCCAACCTCAGCCTGCTCTTTGAGGGTCAGACGCGCAAGATGCTCGTCGAGATATCGCATACGACGCGAAAACCCTTCAATGATCTTCATTGCGACCGGAGTATTCTTCTCGATCAGCATGCCATACTGTTCGCGATGTACGGATATGAGCGTTACGTCGGTAACAGCCTGGGCGGTCTCAATATGACTGTGATTGCTCATAGTCGAGACGACCCCGAAGAAGTCACCAGGACCGAGTACGTTGCCGCCTTCTTCTTCGACGACCTCGACCTCTTTGCTTATGCGTATCTTTCCCTGCCGGAGAATGTAGAAGTTGTCCGCCTTCTGTTTGCCTTCAACAATGATGTACGCACCCTTGTTGAAGTTGACCATTGATAATTGAAGCGGGTTACTCATGATACAATCCGGTTAACAGCCTTGAGGAAAGTATAGGAGCCGGTGATTTCCTTTGTCAATTGTACGCAAAGAGGGGATACTCCTGTGTCAGCGCCTGTACTTCTTCTCCCACTTCACGAACCGTCTGATCCGCTCCCTTTGACTCAAGCACTCTGAGAATCAGAGAAGCGATGAGCTTCATTTCAGCAGAACCCATTCCTCGAGTCGTTACCGCCGGCGTTCCAACCCTGATTCCCGATGTCACCAGAGGACTTCTTGTGTCGAAGGGTATGCCATTCTTGTTCACTGTTATGTGTGCCCGATCGAGCGCCTTCTCAGCGTCCCTGCCACTGATACCAAAGGGAGTAACATCAACAAGACAGAGGTGATTATCCGTCCCTCCGGATACGACCCGTCCACCAGCGGCCGAAATCTCCTCGGCAATCACCGACGCGTTCTCGACGACCCGGCGCTGGTAATCGGTGAATGCCGGTTCAAGGGCCATTTTGAAGGCAACCGCCTTGGCGGCGATGATGTGCATCAGAGGGCCGCCCTGAACACCGGGCATAACCGCAGAATCGACCAGTTCCGACCAGTTACGCGTCCGGCCGGACTTCGCCGCGACGATTCCGCGGTCGTTCGGTCCGTCGGAACCGATGACGATGAGCCCGCCGCGTGGGCCGCGCAGGGTCTTATGTGTGGTCGTCGTCACAAAATGCGCGTGCGGTACGGGAGAGGGATGAAGACCGGTCGCGACGAGCCCGGCAATATGTGCCATGTCGGTCATGAAATACGCGCCGACCTCGTCAGCGATGGCACGAAATGCTTCGAAGTCTATGGTCCGTGAATACGCGCTCGCTCCTGCTATTATCAGCTTCGGGCGACACTCGCGTGCGGTTTTCGCGATCTCGTCGTAGTCAAGGCGCTCGGTGTCCCTGTCGACACCATAGGTGGCAGTGTTATACAACTGCCCGGAAAAATTTACCTTCGCTCCGTGCGTCAGGTGTCCGCCGTGCGCGAGGTCCATGCCGAGGATCGTATCTCCCGGCTCAAGTATGCTGAAATAGACAGCCATATTGGCCGTACTGCCTGAGTGGGGTTGTACGTTCACGTACCCGGCTCCGAACAGCTCGCGTGCGCGGGACCGTGCAAGATCCTCGGCAATATCCACAAACTCGCAGCCACCGTAGTACCGCTTTCCCGGATACCCCTCAGCGTACTTGTTCGTAAGGATACTGCCGGCCACCTCAAGCACCTCGGGAGGTGCATAGTTCTCACTGGCAATCAGTTCGAGATTGCCGCTCTGACGCCCGTATTCCTGCTCAAGAACTCTGGCAAGCTCTGGATCAAGAGATGTAAGGCCCTGGGCGATGGTTTGCAGATCTGACATGAAATACCTCGTTTACGCTATGCATCGTGGAATGCGGGGTTGTCATGAGAATAGGAAATGGATCGTGCGATGTCAACGACGATGGAACGAAAGCTGATTCTCTTGTGCTCCGTATCCGCACGGGCTACACTTATAATCATGAAACTCGGTACTAAACTGAATCTCTCTATTTTTGTAGTTGTTATTGGTTTCTTTGTGAGCATCGGATTCCTGGTCGTCACTGTACAGAGTGCCCGCCAGCTTCAGGAACTCATGACTGCAACACAGAGAGCACTGTTAGCTACGAGCAGTTCCACCATCGCTTCACAGAACCTTCTGACCACAAACGAATCCCTCGAGCCTGCGTATACACGGTATCTTGAACGCCGTGAAGACGCACTGGTTGCAATGCAGGAGCTGGCCGCCCATCCTGCGCTTGGCATGCTGCCCGCCGAGATCAGGAACGTCGCCCGGGGATCGTTGTCGGTCTGGGAGCTGAATCTGGAACAGTTCCGTCGTTCAGACGAGAACATCAGAGTCATTCTCGACACCGACCTTCCGACCCTGATCGACCGCAACGGGCTTATGCGAATGGCCCGAGCACTTCAGGACCGCGATGACCAGGCAAGCCAGGCTCTGCGGTTTCGCATACTGAACACCGAAAACACGATAACGCGCGTTGTCGGTCTGTCAGCAGAGTTCGTGACCGATCGGCTCGGCCTCATCAGCGACGCTATCTCCGAGACGTCCCGCAACATCATCGACCGGTTTCTGCTGATTTCCCTGCTCGTGGCTGGCGTCATGACCCTTGGCGGCATGTCATTCATGGTCCTCTATACACGCAGGATTACGGTCCGGGTGGCCCGCATGGCAGCTGCGGTAAACAGAATCGCCGAGCGTGACCTTACTGTCGTGTACACCGATAAGACCCGGGACGAGATCGGCGCTCTCGCGTCTGACGTTCAGACTGTGACGAAGAGTCTTCTGGTGTTTCTGTCATCTGTTGTCGAGGCAATCCGCCGCGCCGACGAGCTTCAACAGACCCTCGGCGCAGCCAACGAGGAATCGGCGTCCGCCCTGAACCAGATCACCCGGAACATCGAGAATATACGGAAGCGATTCGACTCACTGAACGAGAGCGTCCTTGGTTCGGGCGAAGCCGTCGGTTCTATCGACGAGAAGATTCAGACCCTGCGCAGTGACATGTCAGTGCAGACCGAGAATATTGAGTCGATTTCGAGCTCTATCGAGCAGATGGCGGCAAACGTGCAGAACGTCGCCCGACTCAGCGAGGAGCGTCGGGTCCGCGCGGACGAGATTTCGTCCAGTGTTCGCGAGGGGAGTGAGAAAATGGAGGCTACAACCTCCACTATTCGAAGCGTTTCCCAGGACGTGGACAACATACTTGAGATCATTGAAATTATAAACGGAGTCAGCGAACAGACGCATCTGCTGAGCATGAATGCGGCAATAGAAAGCGCACACGCCGGCGAAGCAGGTCGGGGGTTCGCGGTCGTCGCTGAGGAGATACGAAAACTGGCAGAGAGCACCAGCGAGAATGCGGGCAATATCGATCGTACCCTCCGTGACATAACCTCAAAAATCTCTGAGGCGACCCGATCGAGCGAAGCCTCCATGACATCCTTCGAAGATCTCGAGACCGGAATGCAGGACTTCGCGTCGGCGATGAAAGAGATCTCGGAAAGCATGCAGGAGCTCGCACTCGGCAGCAGGGAGGTTCTCGGTTCAACACAGAGCGTCCGGGAGTTCACCGGGCGACTGAATGGCAGTTCCAGACGCATGGCGGAACGAAGCACGGAAATCCGACAGGCGATGCAGACCGTACAGGATATCTCCACCGACGTCGTGAACGGCATGACCGAGATAGAGACCGGTGCGAAGGAGATTCTGACGAGTATGATGGAAACGGGTGAACTCACCGAAATGAACCGAAGTCAGATGCTCAAGCTCGAAAGCATCGTCTCCGAGTACCGTCTGCCGGAAACCGACGCCTCTGCAGAAACAGGAATCAGTCTTCTGCGTGGCCAGGAGGATCAGGATGCGCCCGAGTAACCCTGAACGCGATCGGTGTCTCAAGCAGGGTCGGAGGCGCCAGTAAGACCTGCAGATCAACGACATCAGGCGACCACTCGGCGTGAAAACCCGACTGCGTCAGCCATGCAGGATGGGAAAGTGTTTCCGAGTCGGGCAGCAGCCGTACAGCGGTCTGTCGACCCGCACTGAATTCCACGCGTCGGGCATCAAGACGGCCGAAGCCCGAGAGGGACTGCTCGGGCGCAAAATAGTACTCGTCCGCTCCGGCACGAGCTGCCGGGTCAGCGGGCACCCATCCGACACCAGGCAGGAAGAACTCAACCCAGCTGTACGTCGGCAGCCCTCCTGCTTCGGTAACCCGTACACCGTGTACAACGCGCGCAGGAACGAGGCCGAGGCGAAGAAGTCCGGTCATATAGCGCGCGATAGCCTTGGAACTGCCTGCGCTCGCTTCAAGAGCATCTGAAACATCATCGGAACCCGACGCATCGAAGGCTATGGCCCTCACTGCTGCGTCGAAAGCCCGTCTCGCGGTAGTCAGGGGGTTATTCTGCACAAATACCTGGCGCGCAGTCGCTGTCACCCTGCTCTCTGACATACCGTAGAGCGCCTCAGAGACGGTGTACTGCCGGTAGACGGCGGCACTCGTGCTGTACTGTGTGCGCAGCTGTCCTGTCGTGAATTCGAACTCTACAGAGCTCCGCGGGACAATGACCGTCTGCCGCACACCGGCAACCGCACCTTCGGCGTTCCGCCACTCGAACAGTATCATGTCGTCGGTATGTGGCAGATACGCAGGCTGATGCGTGGTTATCCGCCGCATCTCTCCCTGCATCTGACTCACGCGCGGCTGCGGCCACCAGAGCCAGAGGGCGGCGGGAAGCCGCCCCGTAGCCGAACTGATCCGCGCGTGAAGCTCAAGTGGAATCGGCACTGCCTCGCCGTATCGCCGTGTGACCCCGGGGGTTATGACCGTAATCTCGCCAAGCCTCTGATTGCCGGTCGGCGTCTCGAGTGTCACCGGTCCCGAAACTGCGCCGTCCGGCACGCGAACGCGTACTCCCCGATCATTCCAGCTTTCTATCTCGTCATGTCGTGCATGTACTGGTGTGCCCGCTGCTCCGGCGAAGACGATGTCTCTGCCTCGCCGACGCTCTCCAAAATTTCGCCCGCCGATTGTCAGCAGATCACCGACAGCGAGCGATCCCGAGTCGATTGTCGCCACAGTCGGCCGGCTTCGCGGTACGTGCTCGAGCGCCTGCGGAATATCGTCGCGGTGTCGCACCAGCAGGCCTTCACTCGCATCCCCTGTACGGTGTACCACCAGCAGACCCGAGGCGGAAAAATCAGGAACCCGGACCCGGATCTCGGTATCATCCCAGGAAAGGTAGCCCGATGCGGTAATCCTGCGCCCCGCTATTGAGACATAGGACTGGTCCCTGCTGGCACCAAAATTCCGGCCCACAATGCTGAGAACATCGCCCTCACGAAACTCACCGGGCAGGACTTCGTGCACAACGGGAGTCGAATCTGTCAGAACCAGAAGAACAACAACCGCAGTGAGAACGGCAGCAAAGAATAGACTTACTGATATGACGGTGCGCGAGAAGCGAAGCCTGAGCATGATGCGGGTAAGAATATCAGTTTAGGCTGGTCTGTTGAAATGCCTCTATCCGTACTTCCAGTTCGATATTCAGGGCGTCGGAGTGACCCGGTCTCTGCTCG
The DNA here is from genome assembly GCA_007128315.1 of Spirochaetaceae bacterium. Taxonomy (GTDB): domain Bacteria; phylum Spirochaetota; class Spirochaetia; order DSM-27196; family SKKC01; genus SKKC01. Next base: position 44,789 of record SKXQ01000019.1, read on the forward strand.
CCGAGAGGAAAAAAAATCACCGGCTCACCGAAGGTAACGGGGAGACTCTCGAATGCGGAGCGATAGGTCACTTCGCTTGAGTCCTCACTGGTAACCCAGGTCTGCCCCTGTGCGACGAGTGTGATCGACTGGTCTGATGTATAGGGCGTGAACTGGGCTCTCGCGGTCATACCCCCGCCCTCGAGCTGTATCTGAACGGCACGACCCGAAATCGTAATCTCGGTCAGCTCCATGTTCCATACGGTCTCGCGACCGTGTTCGGTTACGCGGGCAATAATGCGTACCACGAGCGCCCGGTCCTGAAGAAGCTCGATCGCGTCTTCGATATCAATGGCGTGCAGGTTCGTGACACCAAGGAGAAGGAGAGATGCGACGATAGTCATTTTTCGCATCAGCGGTGACATCATGGCTGTTCAGTGTCTCCAAAAGGCCGCTCACCTCCCTGATCGACGGCGCGTATCAGACGTGGTTCGCCGGAAAACTGAAAACGGCTCTGTTCGGGTAGATCGATCTGCACCTGTCGTACCGGATCACTGGAATTCATGATTCTGAGCAACTGCTCGACGTCGTCCACGCGGATCGTCACACCGGACTCGATACCTCCTGCCATCGCGGCATTCCCCGGCGCTCGCAACAGCATGTAGCTTGCCAGTACTCCGACGGCAAGAATGGCCATAGCGGCTGCAGCGGCAAGTGGAAGCGAAATCGAGACGGTGCGAAAACGATGATACGGCTGTGTGTAGGCGGTACGCGACTGTATACTGTCCCAGACTCTGTTTTTTGCCCCGTCAAAGTCAGGTTCTGCACCCGTGTGCAGGGCCGAATGTGTGGCTGCAATTCGATCAAATCTCTGCCTGCAGACACTATCGGACTCGATAATGCGATCGAGTTGTTCCTTCCAGGGTGATGGAACCTCATGATCGAAGTGAGCCGACAGCAATTGATCGTCAGGGCACATACACGTCTCCCGCATTAAGGTTGTTCATGAGCTTTTCACGCGCTCGGAAAACCCGGATTTTTACGTTTCCCTCGCTGATTCCCAGCACTCGGCCGATCTCCTTGTAGCTGAGATCACCATACTCTTTCAGTATAAGGACTGTCCGCAGTTTCTCCGGAATCGTATCGAGCGCCTGCTGCACCGTGTCTACGGACTCGCCACGGAGGACGTGATCTTCGCCGGATTTCATATGTGGTGAGGGTTCATGGAACGCGCGCTCGTATGCGCGGCGTTCCCTACCTTTGCGCTTCTCGTGGTTCAAGGCCAGATTCTTACTCACCCGTATCAGCCAATACTTGCCCTGCTGGGCGTCGGGGATGGAATCCATCCGCTGATAATACCGTATGAACGCCTCCTGACAGATCTCTTCGGCAGCATCCATATTTCCGGTAATACGATACACAACCCGCACGAGAATAGGAAAGGCGTCTTCATACACGTGCTGAAACGCTTCTTCGCGTTCCCTATTCTCCGACTTCATATTGCTAACAACTCTCTGTACTGCAGGTTACACCACGCGGGCTGATTTGGTCATATTTTTCAGGCATCATGCCGTTTGACCTCGGGGCCACCGGCATTGTCCACGATCACATATCCCATCTCCCGTACCGTATCACGAATCTGATCCGCTCTGGCAAAATCACGCTCCGTGCGGGCTGCCTGTCTCTCCTGCACGAGCGACAGCACCTCCGCGGGTACACTCGTATTTTCTTCCCGCTGCACTGACGCCAGACCGATGCCGAGCACATCATCCATACGCAGGGCGGCAGCGAGTGCCTCGGCAGCAGGAACATCATCATCTTTCAACAGTCCCCAGAGCTGCGCGACGGCACGGGGCGTATTCAGGTCGTCCTCGAGATCGGAGGCGAAGGCCGCCAGATACCTCTGTGCCGGTGATGTGTCGGAAACAGGTGTCTGATCCGGGTCGCCGGGGGGGAAATCGGATCCGGCTTCGGACATCCGCGTCCTGATACGCGATACGATCCTGCGCCGGGCCGAACGCGCTGCATCCAGGGCGTCGAAGGAAAAGCGCAGCTCGCTTCGATAGTGGGCCAGAAGACAGAAATAGCGGTAGTCGAGCGCTTCGTAGCCGCGTTCTGTCAGCGTGTCGAGGGTCAGAAAACCGCCTTCACTCTTGGACATTTTTCCGCGGTCCATTACTAAAAACTCGTTGTGCAGCCAGTACTTCACGTACTGCTTTCCCGTCACCGCTTCGGCCTGCGCGATCTCGTTCGTGTGGTGAACTGATATATGGTCGACTCCACCGCAGTGTATGTCCAGCTGCTCTCCGAGATACTTCATGCTCATGGCACTGCATTCTATGTGCCACCCGGGGTAACCCCGACCCCAGGGCGAATCCCACACCATCGCCTGCTTCTCGAACTTGCTTCTGGTGAACCAGAGAACGAAGTCCCCGGGATTACGCTTGTTGGAGTCAACGTCGACCCGTGCACCGGCTTTCAGCGAGGACAGATCGAGTCCGGCGAGTGCTCCGTAGCGGGGAAACCGCGATATATCGTAGTATACGTTTCCTCCAGCCGTGTAGGTGTAGCCCTTCTCTTCAAGCCGCTGAATGAGCGTAATCATCTCGGGGATGTGATCGGTTGCCCGAGGCGCGTGATGAGGGCTGCGTATATTCAGCTGAGTGGTATGCCGGAAAAACGCTTCGGTGTAGTATGCCGCAATATCCCATACACTGTTTCCGCTTTCACGAGAGCGACGAACGAGTTTGTCCTCGCCGTGGTCGCCGTCGTCGCTCAGATGACCAACGTCGGTGATGTTCATTACGTGTTGCACACGGTAATCGAAGTACTCCAGCGTCCTTCGCAACACGTCCACGAAAACGTAGGCACGCAGGTTCCCGATGTGTGCATAATTGTAGACAGTCGGACCACAGGAATACAGTCTCACGGAGTCGGGATCTATCGGCTCGAATGCCTGTAATTCGCGACCCAGTGTGTTGTGCAGTTTGAGACTCATAGATACTACCGTAGCGCTCGTGGACTGGAGTGCGTGCTTCCTTTATGATGCGTGGTGTGACGAGGCTACACGAAATCATGAGCCAAATCAATATTCCCGGAACGGTACGCCGCGACGAGCCTTTGAAGCAGCACACGACCTTCCGCGTCGGAGGGCCCGCTGACGTATACATCCGACCAACGGACATTCCGGGATTGCAGCGGACCCTTGCCCTTCTGCGCACCGAGCAGATACCCGTACTCATACTCGGGGGCGGAGCCAATGTCGTCGTTTCCGACCGGGGCGTACGCGGTGCCGTTATCGACACCACCGGCCTCTCACGTATCAGCGTATCCGATACCACCGTACGGGTTGAAGCAGGCGCAATGATCAGCGACGCGGCGGGCGAGACAGCCCGACGGGGATTGGAAGGACTCGAGTTCCTGTACTCAATGCCCGGCACCTGCGGCGGAGCGGTCTGGATGAATGCGCGCTGCTACGGGTCAAGCATCGACGAGGTCCTCGATTCGGTAAACTACCTGAATGAGGCCTCCGAACTGTGCACCCTTACCGCGGCGCACGAAGAGTTTGACTATAAACTCAGCCCCTTCCAGCTTCACGACTGGACCATTGTCGAAGCCGTATTCACCTTGCGATACGGCGACGCTGACGAACTCACACACCGTATGCAGCAATACTACAGGGACCGGTGTGCAAAAGGTCATTTCACGCTGCCCTGTGCAGGAAGCGTTTTCAAGAATGACCGCCGCTTCGGCGCACCGAGTGGCAAGATTCTCGATGAACTCGGCGTACGCGGCATGACGTGTGGGGGGGCCAGGGTGTCGGATCTCCACGCCAACATCATCGTCAACACCGGCGACGCGACCGCATCGGATATACGTACGCTTACGCACAGACTACGCGACCTCGTGCGCGCCGAACGGGGCTGGGAACTCGATCCCGAGATCCTTTTCATTGGCGACTGGGCAGAGGACCCGCATACGTCCATCTGAGGCTGATCGGAAGCTGTTCATCACCATCTGCATGCGCCTCTGCGCGAAGAACACTGTACCCGCGTCTCAGCTCCACGACGTGCCGCGTCCTAACGGAAACCGCGTCCGGTTCGAACCGCCAGGCAGCCTGCGTGCTCAGACTCATCCCCGCGTGTGAGTACGCAAGACGCGCCTCGGCCTCGAAATGACTGCCAGTCCGCCCCGCCGATCCCTCCAACTGCAGCTGCTTCAGGGAGTATCGCAGCCGTCCGCCGAGGTTCGTATCGAACGTTGCATCTGCGTAATGGTCAGTCTGACGCCTGAGGTCGGCGGAAACACGTATATCAAGCGGTCCGGGATTGACGTTCAGCCGGGCACTCGCCCGGGTATCCGTCTCCCGATATGCACGGGGAAGATCGTCGGCGTGCATGAGGGCTGTCAGGCCTGTGAGCAACAGGCGGACGGAAGGCACGATACCGACCTCAAGCCGAACGAGACCCGAGGCTTCTTCGTCCGGTCGTCTGCCCTGCGCGTCAGTATAGCCCGGTGTCTGCAGAAGTCCGGCGAAGCCCGCGTCCCACGACGGACCCCTCCTGCGGAATCCCACCTGCAGTCGCACTGCAGGCCGGACGGCGTCACCGTATGGCATAATGAGACGGTAACGAAGCGCTTCATGCCGGAACTCGACCCCGAGATGATTCAAGCGACGAGCTTCCCGGTACGATTCGGGTAAGCGCCAGGACATCGGAGGCTCACAGGCTTCAAGCCGGGTTTGCATTAACACGATACGCAGATCTGTTTCGGTTCGCGCCTCTACGGGAATGTGCAACGCAACCGCAACCCGGGTCCATTCATTATCCAGCCTCAGAACCGAAAACTCCGTACCCGCGCTGCTGCCGACCATTCCCCGGAGGCCGTTTTGTGGAGGGTCAATATCAAGCGTTACGCTGCCGGCCCCGAACAGTGAATCAAGCGACATTGTCAGCGGCGGTGCGGCGTGGAGATCACGGTCAAGACCGCTGTACTGAAGTGGCCCCGCGAGAAAAACCGGTGCGGCGAACCCTGCCGTGTAGCTCTGCAGAACCCCGTCGCGAACGGTGTCAGTGTAGAGAATCCTCAGGCGCTCATCCGTGTATACGATGCGACGATCCTGACGGCGCGATTCGTCTGCCCGCAATGACAGCGACAACCGGGCCGAGGTTCCGTCGTCGGGCGCTGCGGCTGTGACAGGGCAGGTACACAGGAATGCGAAAATGATTATGAGCGCGTGTCTGCGGGTGATACCATTCACACCGTTCTATACACACGAAAACCTCATTCTGATTGACGAACAGTGGAAATAATCTGTTTTTTACGAGCACTGACCGTCAGGCTCTGGCCCCGCGTTCCCAGTCGGGACGGACATCCGGAAGCGGCCGGGTGGTTTCGGTCTCACCCGACAGGTTAAGTTCCTCAGACTCATGGTATATAACGAGGCTCGTACCCTCGATGACGCGATAGCACACCTGATCGCGTGTAACCTGCACGTCCAGCAATACGTCACCGATCCGGATGCGGAATCCTACCCGGGACCACTTCCGTGGCAGTCGGGGACTGAAGCGCATCTTGCCCTTCCAGTCCCGCAATCCCCCGAATCCGAAGACCAGACTGAGCCAGCAGCCGGCCATATTCGCGAAATGTATCCCGTCCCTGACGTTCCCGTTTATATCATCCAGATCCATTCGGGCGGTTTTCATGAAATATTCGTAGGCGCGCTCAACGTATCCGAGCTCTGAGGCAATGACGCACTGTATGCACGAGCTCAGCGAACTGTCACCGGTGTTCAGCGCATCGTAGTAGTCGAAATTCCGCCTCTTTTCGTCACGGGTAAACTGATCGCCCTGTAAAAGCAGCGCGAGAACCACGTCCGGCTGTTTACAGACCTGATACCGGTAGATGGAAAGCGGATGATAATGTAACAGGAGCGGGTAATGACTCGGGGGTGTCCCTGGGAAGTCCCATACGGCTTTCCGGAAAAACGTATCATCCTGAGGATACAGGCCTGTCTCCTCATCACGAGCGATGAACACCGCGTCCGCAGCGGTCTTCCAGTCGGCAAGCTCCCGGTCCGTGATCCCGGTCGTTTCGACGAGTCTGCTCCAGTCTTCCGGAAAATCCCGACGAAGCATTTCACCTACCTCAAAGGCGTAGCGAAGATGATCCTGTATCATGAGATTGGTGAAAAGATTATTGTTCACAAGCGCAGTGTACTCGTTGGGGCCGGTAACAAGGTTCACACAGAACCCGCGTCCATCCACGTAGTCCCCCAGGTCGTAGTAGAACCGGGCCGTCTCGAACAACATTTCCGCTCCATACCGCTTCAGGAAGACCTCGTCTCCACTCGCCCGGACGTACTGGCGAATCGCATACATTATGTCGGCGTTAATGTGGTATTGCGCAGTCCCCGCAGGATAATAGGCACTCGCCTCCTCACCGTTGATTGTACGCCATGGATACAAGGCTCCGGGGTGTTTCAGTTCAGCAGCGCGTTCGCGGGCCTTATCCAGAATATTGTAGCGGAAGGTAAGCAGTCGCCGTGCAATAAAGGGGGTCGTATACGTGTAAAATGGCAGGGCATATATCTCGGTATCCCAGAAATAATGTCCTTCGTAACCGTCGCCCGTCAGGCCTTTTGCACCGATGTTGGTGCGCCCGTTGCGGCCCGTCGACTGCAGGACATGAAAGAGGTTAAAGCGGAGACTTTGCTGCACCCACTCATCACCATCGACCTGAATATCACTTCCGGTCCAGAACTCTTCGAGATACATCTCCTGCTCGTCGAGTATGGCATCGACACCGGAGGAGTTCGCGCGTTCTGTTTCGCGCTCAGCCAGGCCCTCGAGTTTGTCGTTATCAGCGTCATAGCTGTGGAAGTACGCGACGAACTTCTCAAGTTCGATCGGGACTCCGGCCTCACCCTGCACCCGCCATTCGTGCCAGACCCGGCCTCCACGTGAGCGGGCTGACCCCGTGTTGAACGAACCTGTCGTCAGGCGGTTTGTCATGCGGCAGTACAGCTCGGTGCGCATCGTATTCGTCACATAGCGCTGAACGGCGTACCCGTCACCGACGCGCTTGTTTCGCAGCAGAAGCGATTCCTTCGAAATATCCTCCCCGACCCGGGGATCGTCGGGATCCCCGCCGGAGCGGTCAAGAAGCTCAAGTGCCGAAACAATCCGTAAATAGGCATTCTGATCGGGCAGCTCGAGCGTCCACCGGTGGGCCGAAAGATGCTCCCGCAGAAAGGAGGCGACTCTGACTGTCCTGAGAATGATGCGCACACCACCTGGACTGATCCACTCGACCTCACGCTCGAGGCGTCCGAGGCGAAGGTCGAGGACGCGTTTACACAAACGGACGGTACCGGTAGTCAGGTCGAAGGGCTCATCATTCACGTAGAAGTCGATATGGGTTCCATCGGCCACGTTCAGCATACTCTGATTGTTACGTGCGAACCCGTACGCGGACTCACCGTACTCGATCGGTGAAGATTCGTAGAAGCCGTTCAGATAGGTTCCCGGGCGGTACATGCACCGTTGTTCTTCGAAGGTACCTCGTATACCGAGATATCCGTTACCGAGAGCGAAAACGGTCTCCGACGGTCCTGCCTGCTTCGGGTCAAACTCATTTTCAACGATGCGCCAGGTATCGAGCGGAAAGCTATGAAGATTATCGTGCTCTGGTTTTTCGGTGCTCACTATCTCTCCCACGCCAGATCCGGGTTACGAAAAGCATAGTGTGCATGCAGTGTTCCCGCAAGCACACACCGAGATTCTCAGGTTCTCAGGACCGGATCGTTCACAAAAGGATACCGTGCAAGCTCAACACCTTCAGCTGCGAACTTCTCGTGCATTCCCATGAGGATGCCGTTTTTAGTGGCAAGAAACTGGTCTTTAGGAAACCACACGCCAAAAAGCACCTCAACGCCGAGAGGGGTAATCTGTTTAATCACGAAGAACGGCTCCGGCTCGTCGAGGGTTACCGTCGTTTCTCGCGCGAGCTCCAGAAGCAGCTCCCGGACACGGACCAGATCACCGTGGCGCTCAAGGGTAAACTCGAAGTCCATGCGACGTATGGGGAAGCGCGTGATGTTGGTGACTTCGGTCTTAATGAGGTTCTCATTCGGGAGACGAATGAACCTGTTGTCGAAGGTCCGAATTTTCACCGAGAGCAGATCGATGGACAGAATGGTGCCCGTGGTCGAACCGATATTAATCACATCTCCGACCGTAAACGCCTTCTCGGAAATGAGAAAAATTCCGCTTATGATGTTCGAGATGCTCGTCTGGGCTGCAAAACCGACGGCGACACCAGCTATACCGGCAGCGCCAAGAAATGCCGTCAGATTCGTACCCAGCTGCGCGAGAAGCGAGACGACAAGTATTGTCATACCCGTATACAGAATGGCCTTGCGAATGATCATTGCCGACTGCGGTGACAGGCGCTTCTCAAGCCATCGACCGACAAAGAAGACGATCAGCTTGAGTGCGAGGAATCCGAGAATGAGAACGACGATCGCCCAGAAGAACCGAGTGATATTCTCCGGTTCAAAGAAGGCTACAATCTGTTCCGGGAGTATACTGCGCATGACTCTTCCCTCGTCTCTCAGTAATTGCTGATTTTGCGAAGCAGAATCAGGCCGCGACGGATAATCGTATCAGCGTCAGCACCACGAGGTCTGTTCACCAGCGCAAGCTGGAACGGTACGTACGGAGGCCGGTCCGTCACCGAAATGCTGAGTTCTTCTTCTGTGGTATAGACGGCGAGAGCGTCACTCGTCCAGAGATCCCCGATATTGACCGGAATGTGCACCTTCTTCTGTGCCATCCGACGCTTCCTGTTGCCTCCCCCGGCGGGCACCTGTGCATCAGTAACTTCATAGATACGCAGGAGATCAGCAAACACCGCGAGCCTGCTGAAACTCAGGGGGACGTGGGCGTTATTACGGACCTCGACAGGACAGTACGCCGTTGGCACTGCCGATTCCGGGTGTACGTCGTGGGCGTGTCGGACAACCTGCTCGGGGCTCGTATAACAGAGCCGTCCGGTCATGGCACCGCCGAACCAGGTATTGGAAAAACCACGCGTCGGCACGTCAAAGAGCATCCTTTTGCCGGGCTTTCCAACCCACGCCTGCACCCAGAGCGGCACAGCGGTAAAAAAGGTGTATGTCGCTCCTGGAGCAATATTGATCTGCTGCTGGGCGCGCACGACCAGAGGTCTGTCAGGCACCGCCGGGAGGATAGTAACGAAGTCGTCCGACGAACCGCATATGTATGTGGCCCAGGAGAGATCAGCCGTGAGTTCATCAGAGCTGATGCTTTCGTTCTGTTCCGTCGTCTCTGTTTCGGTTTCGGTTTCGGAGCAGGGCTCCGGCAGTTGCTGGAGTGCATACTGCCAGGTGGTAACAGTGCGCCTTATATATACGCCAAGTCGTCCGAAGGAGAAGTACTGCTCTTCTCCTATCTCAAGTTTGTGGGGCCCCCACGACGACTGTGTACCCATTATCTGAAGAAGGATGGCTTATTCAGCGGCGGTTTCGGTATCCGCTTCAACGGTAGTTTCCGGCTCGACGGTGGTCTCGGTGCTTTCGACGTCAGCCTGACTTGCTTCCACCGGGCTTGCTTCAACAGGCTTCGGCGTGTTCTGAGCTTCCTCTCTGGCTTTTGCAGCTTTCCCGGCTTTCGCCTGCCTTCGCTTCTGGTTGGTGATCGTTGCCTTGGCAGCCTTGGAAATCATTACCTTCTTTCCGTCGATCTCGTGCTCGTACATGAGCTTAACACCGGTCTTGCCGGTGATCGGGCAGGTTCCACGGCCGTGATTAAACTGGTCGCGTATCCCCGCACCTCTGTGTGCTTTGGACATATGATTCTCCTGAAATATGTGAAGTCGAAGAGTATAGGGAGCCCGTTCAGGAGGTCAACCCATATACGAACTGAACTTCTGATTCAAAAAAGCCGGGTACCCGAAGGTACCCGGCATCGTTTCGGCTCGATCCTTATTCTAAGCGATCTTACTAGGGCCTTTCAAGCAGGAACTCGACACGTCGGTTCTGCCAGGTGTTCGCATAGTCGTCAAACGGGACGACCGGGCGATCACCACCGATAGCGCGAAGCGTCATGCGATCGATATCGACGCCAAGAATGGCAAGGGCATCGCGTACCTGTCGCGCCCGCTGCTCACTGAGCGGCAGGAGGAAATCGCGCTGCTCAGCTCTCCGTTCGGCGGCAGTTCTGTATCGTATATGGTTCGCGTGTCCCTCAATAATGATGTCACGATCGGGAAACTGGTTCAGTATTCGGGCAAGGTTCTGCAGCGTTTCGAGATTACCCTGCAGGCGATCGTTCAGGCGCTCGAACAGATAGCCGCTGTTCGGCTCGAACTCTATGGAGGAGATAACGATCCTCAGCCGTCCATTTTCCTGCCGGACAATGATATCTGTCAGAATCTCCAGATCTTCTACTGCCACGTTTCTTAGACTGTCCCGTACGGTGATCCGGCCTGTGTAGATCCGGGCGCTCTGAACCATACTGCCGTCCGCAAGGGTACCATCCCAGGTCAGACGCGCCGGTGGCGTTCCGGTTCCTTCAAGGGTCCCGGCGTTGTTGCCCGCAGGATCAATCAGATCGATCCTCCAGTCCGTGATATCCGACCATTCGTCGTTCGCGGAAATCTGCACGTTCAGATCCTGGCTCACCCCGTTGAACTCGGGTCGGAACGGGAGTGGTGTCGCCGTCACGCGCACATCGGGGGCGCTTGCATCAAGAAGAACTTCTTCCTCGGCGAAGTGCTCGACTCTGCCGCCACCGGTGTAGTTCAGCCGTATGCCAACGCGATAGCGGCCGTCGACTATGTCGCCACCGTCGGTGCGACCGTCCCATTCGATACGGGTTGGAGGCGCACCGTCGCCCGATACCGTCCGGACCAGATTTCCGGCGGTCGTGCGCACCAGCGCCGTCCAGGACACGAGCCCCTCGGTCTGAGCAGGGGCCACGCGTACAGGCAGGACGTCCCGGTATCCGTCCCCATTCGGGGCGAACGCTGTGTATTCGAGTGTAACGCCGATCTGAGGCGCGTCACGGTCCACAGCAACTGGACCGGCGACAGCAACGGGCTGGTTGCCGTTCCGGTAGAAGACCTGTAGCTCCGCTTCGTAGCTACCCTCGGCTACGGCGATGCCGGCGTTGTCGCGCCCGTCCCAGGAAAACTCGGTGACCACCCGCGTCGTCGTGAATGTACGCACGACCCGTCCTTCAAGCGAACGTATCGTCAGTCGCATCGACTCGACACTGTCGGTTACGGTGAGTTCCGGTCGGAAAACGACTTCGTCGTTCACACCCTGGAAATCCGGCGATACGGTATCATACTCCTGCGCCAGACCGATCGGCGTGGCACGTGTATCGAGCGTGAACGTAACTCTGTTTGATTCACCGATATTCCCGGCAGCATCCTCACCGACAAGCCACGCGGTGTAGGTACCGTCCGGGAGGGGCGTTGCATCCAGATCGCGCCCATCCCATTCAAGCGGGAACAGGTCGGGGGTGACATTAAAGTCAGCGAAGACATCGTCAAGATCAAAACGGAACTGCTGATCTCCGAGTTGAACCCATCCGGTCCAGGACGCCTCGGTCGGCCACGTCGCGTCGATCTGCAGTGTCGGCTTCGTTTCGCCGCCAAACACGTCGTGGTCTGTCGTTACCCGTGCGGTTGGCGCAACTGAGTCTACGCTAACCGGCGTACCGAGCGATCGCTGCGTGACCCCGTTTTCGAAGGTGACAGTCAGAATAACATGGTAGGTTCCGTCGGCGACCTGCCGGCCTGCGTCGTTCAGACCATTCCACTGAATGGTGGCAGGGGGTGCACCTTCGCCCTCGAAACGGCGAAAGACCGTCGTCTCGGTGGCGTCGTCTCGTACTTCAACATTCCAGCGGTCGATTTCAAGGATATTCTGCACCGACAGGGACAGGTCTACCCGCCGGACACGCGCACCGGGCGACGGGTTGAACGCCGGGCGGTTCGCAATAACCACCGCGTCTCCATCTTCGGTTGCCACGCGAATACCCGTGACGGTTTCGGAAATACGGTTTCCGGGACGATCGCGACCAGTCAGCACATAGCTGTACTCACCATCCGGTACGATTTCACCGTCGACGTCACGTCCGTCCCAGGTCCAGGTCTGAGGACGTCTGTCGTTTGCGAGGTTCTGCCGGGTCGGTGTTGCCGGGTCGTACTGTACAGGGTTCTCAAAACGCACGGTATACACCGTCTGGCCCGCCGAATTGACGATTTCGCCAACCCAGGAGACCTCTGCGCTCCCATCCTGTACGATTTCCATGCTCTCACGACCGCCGGGCACTCCGGGGCTGAAAATGCGAACCGGTATATCCAGGCTCACGATCCCGGGCGGAGTCGTGTCCACGGTAATGTTCTGCGGCGGAGTGCGTCGTGTCACGCCTTCATCGTCAACAACGAAAAGCTGATAGATATACTCACCGTCGGGAACAATGTTCCCGTCGTTATCGCGACCGTCCCACTGCAGGTTCCGGATACGCTCAGGATCTATCTGTGGTACGTCACCTATATTGAAAAGATTTCCGAAAAACCCGCGCGTAGCGGTTTCTTCCTCGAGCTGCTGATACACCACGTCTCCCTCGACATTGAACACGTTCAGTTCGAAGGACCGGATCACACGGTCGGGAGCGGGTGCGATCTCGGGATCAAGCCGTAGAACCTGATGGTCTGCCTCCGCAACGCCCGGTGCGATAAACACCCTCGGCTGTCGGGGCACATTAATGACGAACTCGCCGTCTTCCTGCGCACCTCCGGCGAAAACCGGGGCTGCAATCGACAGCGCGACGAGAGCAAGTGTCAGAACTCGCAATATTTTTGATTGACCAGTCATGTATCTTGTATCCTTTTGTCCGTGATAAATGCCGTCTCAGTAACGACACCGAAACTTCCCGTACGGTATCCGATTATATACCGGAGCCCGGGGTTTCCTCAAATCAGAAACAACGGGGAATACCAGATTGTTACCACTTTCTGCAAAAATTCTCGCAAATTTGCTTTTCACACAAGTAATCGTCCGTTTTCGCGGGTATAGAACGTATGATGTACATAAAAGACATGCCGCCTGCAGACAGGCCGCGGGAACGTATTGCCACTGCCGGGGCACACGCCCTGTCGGACCGCGAGCTGGTGAGCGCGGTGCTCGGCTCCGGTATCCGGGGGAAGCGGATTGACCTGCTCGCAGACGAGGTGCTGTCCATCCTTGATCGGGTCGGCTGTGGGCTGTCCTACGATGACCTGCGCGCGGTGAGCGGTCTCGGCGAGGCGAAGTCAAGCGTCCTGTGCGCGGCGTTCGAACTCGCGCGGCGGGTGCATTCCCCATCACCCTCCCGCATACGGGTACCCGCAGACGTGCTGCCGGCGATCCGTCACTACGCCGACCGGAAGCAGGAGCACTTCCTCTCGGTGTCGCTCAACGGCGCGCACGAAATCATCGCAGTGCGGGTGGTGTCTATAGGGCTCGTGAACCGCACAATCGTTCACCCCAGAGAGGTGTTCGCCGATCCACTGACCGACAGGGCGGCCGCGGTAATCGTTGCACACAACCACCCGAGCGGTCAGGTGCAGCCGAGCATGGAGGACCGGGATGTAACGCGCAGGCTCACAGCGGCCGGCGAGACGCTGGGGCTGAAGCTGCTCGATCATGTGGTGTTCAGCGCGCTTGGCTACTACAGCTTTCTCGAGCACGGTGAGCTGTAGCACCAGGGGGGGTACAAGACATCCCATGACGTTTTGGCTATTCTGTTTCCGTGCTTCACACGGGTGCGTATCTGGAAATCAGGGGAATCTCAAAGGCCTTCCGCGATGGACGTGGTAACCGGGTAACCGCGGTCGACAGGTTGTCGCTTCAGATCGACCGGGGAGAGTTCGTCACCCTCATTGGTCCGTCCGGCTGCGGAAAGACTACGACACTCCGCATCGTTTCAGGCATGGAACACGCTGACTCCGGTGATATCCTTCTTGAAGGCAAATCGCTGGCCGGAATACCACCGCAGCAGCGGAACATGCCCATGGTCTTTCAGAGCTACGCCCTCTTCCCTCACATGACGGTATTCGACAACATTGCGTACGGTCTGCGAACCCGCGGCATGACTGCGAACGCCATCGCTCACGATGTTGCGCTCGCATCGCAGATGGTCGACCTTGCGGGGGTTGAACACCGCTATCCCGGTGAACTCTCCGGCGGGCAGCAGCAGCGGGTGGCCCTCGCCCGGGCGCTGGTCCTGAAGCCCCGTATCATTCTCTTTGACGAGCCCCTGTCAAATCTCGATCCCCGACTGCGTACACAGACACGACGCGCGATACGACGCGTGCAGGAGCTCCTCGGTATCACGATCCTGTACGTTACTCACGATCAGTCCGAAGCATTGAGCCTCTCGGACAGGGTTGTGATCATGAATCATGGTCGTCTGATACAGGAAGGTCACCCGAGGGACGTCTACCACACGCCTGTCTCACCCTTCGTCGCGGACTTCATAGCAAACGCCACCTTTCTCGACGGGGTCGTTGAATCGGCAGACGACACGAGCGCAGACGTCAGGATTCTCGGGCAACTGTACCGGGTCTCGAGGGAGCAGATACAGGGAACTCCCGAAGTCGGTCAGGATCTGCTCGTTGCAGTCATTCCCGAGACAGTGTTTCTGCACACTGATACCGGCAGAGGAGAGCTGACGGGATCCGTCGAAGCGGTAGCATTCACGGGACCGCTGACGGAGTACACGGTCGGCTGCGGAGACACCTGGATCACTGCAGTACGCGCCGAACGGAACTCGACCGGCGTCCTGCATCCGCTTGAAACGGGAGATCCCGTCGCGATATCACTCGACAGCAGCACCTTCCGACTTTATCGGACGGATCCATGAACGCCTTGCCACTCGTTCTGATCACTCTCCTGATGCTGCCGCTGGGCACCCTGCTCATCATGTATCGGCGTGCGCAGTCTGCGGTACGCAGACTGACGTCCCGGGTTGAGCACCTGACGGAGACTTCGCGGGCCCGAAATGAGCTCCTTGCGACACTTGCACACGAGATTCGAACGCCCCTGACGATAGTCCGAAGCGCAGGCGAAATTCTTCTTGAGGAAACAGCCGGCCCCCTGAACGACAGGCAGCGACGCTTTCTAGAGTCCATACGCGTGAACTCGCTTCGCCTGATACAGTTTTCCGAGAGCATGCTCGCCACGATCAAGGTGGACCAGGACTGGACGCCTGATCGCTCGAAGTGCATCGATCTGCGCCGGCTGGCACGCCAGGTCGGCGAGATGATAGATCCCGTGCTCCAGCAGCGGGGGCAGACGATACGCTACAGTTTTCCTTCGCTGCTGAGTCGTCCGCGGGCCGATGAGAACTGGATCCGACAGGTGCTCATCAACCTCGTGCACAATGCAGCCAAGCACACCACCGAGGGCGGAATGATCGTAATATCGGCGACAGAGCAACAGGGGGCCGTGGTAATGACGGTGAGCGATAACGGCACTGGTCTTGTAGGAAAGACGCGAGAGGAACTGTTCCGGCAGTTCTATCAGGAAGAGCCTTACTCAGCAGCAGGACAGGACGGAGCAGGCCTGGGCCTTGCCATTACCCGGACGGTCGTGGAACGCCATGGCGGCGCCGTATACGCGGGGACCTCACCCGGATCGGGGACCATGGTTTCGTTTTCGCTGCCGGTGGAGAATGAACGGTGAACACGATTCTGATTGTAGATGATGAGGCCGATATCCGTGACGTGCTTGAGTTCACCCTGGAGAATGCGGGATATCGGACGCGACAGGCCGGACATGGCGAGGAAGCGCTTCAGATCGTCAGCACGGAACAGGTTCATCTGGTTATTCTTGATATCGGTCTGCCCGGTATCAGCGGGCTGGAGCTGTGTCCCCAGTTCGTCGGATTGGGTATTCCCGTCCTCGTCCTGAGCTCGCACGACCGGGACGACGAGGTGGTAACAGGGCTGGAGGTCGGAGCGGATGACTATGTCACCAAGCCATTCAACCACCGGGAACTCCTGCTGCGGGTCGAAGGTCTCCTGCGCCGGACGCAGGGCAACCGACGCTCCCGGAATCTGACTATCGGCCCGGTAACCGTGGATCTTGATCGCCAAACCGTGACCGTTCTTCGCGACGGAACACCTGCGTCAATAGACCTCACACCTACCGAGTTCGATCTGCTTACCTTTCTCGCCCGATCACCGGGAGTGCCGCAGCCGGTCGATACCCTCCTGCGCCAGGTCTGGAACGTCAGCGACTGGACCAGTGGCGAAGAGATGGTGAAGGTCGGCATCCGCCGCCTGAGAAAGAAGATCGAACGTGATCCGGCTCGTCCCGAAATCCTTCTGAACCGATGGGGCCAGGGCTACTTCCTGACCGAAGGCTGACACAACGGTAACTAATTTGTCCCTTGTGAACTGACGAATCACGGCCAAGAATACAGACACTTATTCAAGGAGGCTTCACATGAAGCGAATCGCATTAGTGTTGTTAATTGCTGTTCTGGCAGTATCCCTGGCCGGAGCAGCCGGTCGTGGCGAAACCGGAGAACAGGTCAACCGGGTTACAGCGTACACGACGCTCGACGAAGAACTTGCCCGGCAGGTTTTTAACGCCTTTACCTCGGAGACCGGTATACAGGTTGACTGGGTACGCCTCTCCACCGGCGAAGCCGTGGCCCGTATGGAAGCCGAAGCGGCAAACCCCCAGGCAAGTATCTGGTTCGGTGGTGTCGGCATCGGACACATCGAGGCGCAGCAGAAAGGCCTGACACGACCATACCAGAGTCCGGCTGCTACAATGCCCCGGCAGTTTCGTGATCCCGATCATTACTGGCACGGAATCTACGCCGGCATGCTCGCGTTTGCCAGCAACAACAACGTCATGAGCCGTATCGGTGCAGAGCCCCCGCAGAGCTGGGAAGACCTGACTGATCCGGTGTTCCGCAATCAGGTTCAAATGGCAAACCCCGGTTCATCCGGCACCTCGTATAACGTACTTGCGACCATGGTGCAGCTGCTTGGCGAAGACGAGGCGTTCGAGTACATGCGTCGCCTGGACAACAACATCGTACAGTACACACGATCCGGATCCGCTCCGGGCCGCAACGCCGCGCTCGGCGAAGTCGGTGTCGCGATCGGCTACTCGCACGATATCGTCCGACTGATCTCCGAAGGCTACCCGCTGAGCATCAACTTCCCGAGTGAGGGAGCAGGATTCGAAGTTGCGGCAATCTCCCTGGTCGCCAATGGTCCGGCGAACCAGGCCGAAGCAGCAGAACGACTTCTTGACTGGGGTCTCGGAGAGACTGCAGCGTCGCTGTACGCGTCACAGTTCGTTGTACCCTTCGTAGACGTACCGCTAGCCGAAGGCGCCGTACCTATCAGCCAGGTCAACGTAATCGACCAGGACGATGTATGGGCAGCAGCCGAACGAACGCGTCTCGTTGACAAGTGGAATGACATTATCGGAGAAAACGCCCGAACCGAGTAATTATCGGTGTCGAAGAGCTCGTGGGGTGACGGGTGTCACCCCACGTTCATTTCGCGACCATAGCAAGACTGCGAAAGAGGTATAATCCAGTGGCAACAACAGCACAGAACCGGGCGATACTGCGGGAACCAGCCGTCGTGGCAACCATCATCCTCATGTTCCTGCTCCTTGGTCTGTTCATTCTTTATCCGATCTTCTCGGTGCTTCGACTGAGTCTGACCCAGCAAGGATCATTCTCAGTGGACGTGTATCGAGAGCTATTCAACCGTCCCCGCTATCTTCGTTCCATCACGAACAGCGTCATGCTCGGCACCGTCGTGGCCACGATCGCCACGATAGTCGGTTTCGTTTTTGCCTTCGCGATCTACCGGGGAGGAATCAAGGGTCGCCGGTTTTTTCAGACGATGGCGATACTCCCGATCATTTCACCACCTTTCATGTTCGCTCTTTCCGTAATTCTCCTGTTCGGCAGAAACGGCCTCGTGACCGCGCGTCTGCTCGGACTTGATACCTCGGGCCTGTATGGACTGCCAGGGCTGATTCTGGTGCAGACTGTAAACCTCTTTCCGATAGCCTACCTGACCCTGAGTGGCATCCTTCAGAACATTGACCCGGATCTCGAAACCGGCGCCATGAACCTTGGCGCGTCGCGCTTTACAGTGTTCCGAACGATTACCGTCCCTCTCGCCATACCGGGCATACTCGCGAGCTGGCTTGTCGTGTTCGTGACGTCGATGACGGACTTCGGTAACCCGATCATGATCGGCGGAAGCTTTGACGTTCTGTCGGTTCAGGCCTACCTCGAGTTCACCGGCATGGGTAATCTTCCACGAGGTGCTGCACTCGCCGTATTGCTCCTGATCCCGACGGTACTCGTCTATTTTCTGCAACGGGCTATCATGAAGCGGGGTTCCTATGCGACGGTCACCGGCAAGTCATCCCGTCGAGGGCGTCCGAACACGGGTCGAGGAATGCGCGTCATCCTCATGACCTTCTGCAGCGCAGTGACCTTCCTTGTCGTGCTCTTCTACGGAACGATCGTTTTTGGAAGCTTCGTGCGACTCTGGGGAGTGGACTGGAGCTTTACGCTTGACCACTTCTCATACAGCTGGGATGTCGGCTTTGTGACGCTCAGAAACACGATCATGCTCGCACTGATCGCTACCCCGCTGACCGCGTTCATGGGGCTGATTATCGCATTTCTTACGATACGCAAGCACTTCTTCGGTCGCAGTGCACTGTCGTTCCTGTCGCTGCTGAGCTACGCGATTCCCGGAACCGCTATCGGTATCGGTTACGTCCTCGCGTTCAATGCAGCTCCGTTCCGGTGGTCGGGCACAGCCTTTATTCTCGTCACGGCCTATGTGTTCAGGAATGTTCCGATTGCGGTCGAAAGCGGCATCGCCGCGTTGAAACAGATCTCGGCTGAGATCGAGGAGTCTTCCACGAATCTCGGAGCAAACAGCTCGCAGACGTTCAGGCAGGTGACGCTACCGCTGATCAAACCCGCCTTCTTCGCAGGTGCAACATTTACCTTTGTGCGAAGCATGACAGCGATCAGCGCTATCATCTTTCTGGTCTCCGCACGATGGAATCACGTTACGGTCCTGATTCTCGCCCAGACAGAAATTATGCGACTGGGTGTTGCGTCGGTCATGTCGACGATCCTGATCATCATCATCATGGCATTTATCTACCTGATCATGAAGGCGACCGGTCTCAAACGCGACCAGATCTTCTCTTCGGCACAGTAGGTGACCGGAATCCAACCAAGGAGCTATTGAACATGAGTGAAACATACCTGAAACTGAATAATCTGGTGAAAGACTTTGTGGACGGACGGGGTGAGACCGTACGGGCCGTTGACGATATTACGCTGGACATACAGAAAGGCGATTTTGTCACGCTGCTCGGACCGTCGGGATGCGGCAAGACGACCACGCTTCGCATGATCGCGGGTTTCGAGCACCCCACGTCGGGTACGATCGAGCTCCACGGGCAGGACATTAGCCCTGTACCTCCCTACAAGCGGAAAATGCCCATGGTTTTCCAGAGCTACGCGCTGTTTCCCCATATGACGATCTTTGACAACATCGCCTACGGCCTGAAACTACAGAGTATCTCCCGCGATCAGATTGCCCGGGATGTGGCCGAAGCCTGCCGCATGGTGAACCTGTCAGGCGTCGAGAAGCGCTATCCCGGTGAGCTTTCCGGCGGGCAGCAGCAGCGGGTCGCCCTTGCCCGTGCGCTCGTGCTCAAGCCGGAGATCATCCTCTTCGATGAACCGCTCTCAAACCTCGATGCGAAGCTCAGAATACAGACAAGAACCGAGATAAAGCGTGTACAGCAGGCTATGGGCGTCACCGCTCTGTATGTGACCCACGATCAGTCAGAAGCCTTGAGTCTCTCGGACAACATCGTGATCATGAACCACGGCAAGATTGCACAGAGTGGTTCCCCGGAGAAGGTCTATAACCATCCGGCCTCGCCTTTCGTGTCCGACTTCATTGGAAACGCAAACTTTATGGACGGACAGGTCACCCGTGTCAGCACCACAACGGTTGACGTGTCGACCGCGGGGGGGACAATGTCCATTCCCGCGGATCGATGCGAGCATGGTCTCGAGTCGGGTACAACGGTGCGGCTGGCAATCAAGCCTGAAGTCATAAGCGTGAATCGCGAGAAGAGTCAGTTCCCGGTTACCGTCGACGTCGCGTCCTTCGTCGGACCTATCACCGAGTACAAACTCCAGTTTGTGCACGATGGATCAGACGAGCCGCAGATAGTAACCGCCATAGAGTCAAACGTCGAAGGTGTCACGACCGTCTATCACGCCGGTGAAAAGGTGTTCATGCACATCAACGCGGATCAGGCCAGGGTTTATAAGGTTTAAGGAGAGGATATACGGTGCGCAGCACGTCCCGCACTGCAGGGTATCGAACTTTCTGAACCGCTTCGTCGAAACTGAACCAGCCGATCTCTACGATTTCCTCAGGCTGCGGTACAAGATCACCGGACGCAGACCGGGCAAGGAAGTAGACGACTTCCTTGCTCCTGCCGTTCGGTTTGATGTAGTGGATCGTCATGTGAAAGTCCGGATCGAGTTCAACGGAAAGCCCCGCTTCTTCCTTTACCTCCCGGGTCGCAGCATGACGGTCGCTTTCCCCGGGCTCCACGTGGCCCTTGGGTAAGCCCCAGTCTCCGTCGTGCTGGCAGACCAGGACACACTGCCACTCCATGGTCTCGTCTGTACGCACAACGACTGCGCCGGCCGCTCGTTCGTCGCAGGGCATCAGACACTCTCAAGAAAGCGGCTGAGCCCGCTGATAAGCATTTCGAAAGAAAGCGTCACGAGTATCATCCCCATAAGACGTTCTATCGCGGTCAGGAAACTGGTGCCGAGCCTGCGGCGGAGCCGATCGGCTGACACCAGAATGAGACAGGACGCAGACCAGGCGAGAAACAGTGCGAGAAACCACACGGGCATGCGGTCCGGATGCTGGGTCGCGATAAGCATAACCGTCGCAATTGACGACGGGCCTGCAATGAGAGGTACCGCAAGTGGTACAACGACCGGATCGCCGTGCGGGACGCCTGTTGCCATGCTGTTCTCTGCGGTCGGAAAGATCATCTTAAGCGCGATGAGAAACAGAACGACACCTCCGCCCATGCTGAGACTTTCTTCGGAAATCTGAAGGCCGTTCAGCAGGAAACGTCCGAAAAACAGAAACAGCGTGAGAACACCCAGCGCGATAAACATCTCCCGCACGATCACCGCGCCGCGACGACGATCATCAACATTACGGAGTACCGATATGAACAGCGGTATGTTCCCGAGTGAATCCATGACCAGGAACAGGGTCAGGGTTGCGGAAAATATCGTCATGCCGACAGACCTCTCATGATTTCGTGTCCAGATAGTCCGGACTCAAGGCCTGATTGATGCGGGCAGCGAGCCCGATTGTTTCACCGTAGGTGAGCCGGCCAACCGGTACCCGTACCCCGATTACCTCGCCAGTGTCCGATCGCGCCGGCTCTATCCCGCGTGCACGCTGTATGTCGTTTTCTTGAATGTCGGGAAAAATAAGATAGCGCTCTGGATGGTCGGGGTTCAGTTCCACGACACAGCGTTTAACCGCCGACCGGGGAAGCGTCAGGTGAACGCCTTTCCACCGGGTATCGAGCTCGAACACCGAGTCGTTCAGAAGAAGGTCAAACTCCTGCCGTTGCACCCGGGTAAAACGGTACAGAAGGCGGAGGCCGACCGCGGCCACCAGCAGAAAAAGAATAATCTGCACCTCGCGACTGATCTCCGGCGTGAGCGCCCAGATGACGAGCACGAGGCTCAACACCGACATCAGGCGGAACCTGATCGCCCGGCCAAATGCACGCGGCCGCCACAGAAAACTCACGACGTCGTCGCTCTCGTACTCACGAAGCAGACCCGAGGTCGGGTCATGGTAACCGGCCGCGGCGACAGGAGCGGCGACAAAGGTTTCGTTCTCGTCGAGGTTCCGTGGTTTTGCGGGCAGGCCGACGCGTTCGGGAAATCCGGAGTTGATCGGTGTCTCCGTTCCGGCGATGCGGAAACTGAGCGTTCCGCCTCCCTGCAGATGGACGCGAACGGGAACCCGCCCTCGGAAACCGGCTTCGCCGATTTCGATGTAATGCACCGACTCGTAGTCGAGCGCCACGCCAGGCATGGCCCTGACAAAGAATGATTCCTGGAGCACAAGCTGCCGGGATACCAGATCAAACTCCAGGTTGGCCGGTGGCCGGGAATCGAAGAGGATCGAGAATCCAAGGCACAGGAGAGCGAGGCCGACTCCGCTTGCCGCCTGCATGAGGTTCGGCTGCAGAAAGCGGCTGGTGGCGTACAGCCCGAAGAGTACCGAAAGAAGTCCTGCAACAACGAACAGACTCCCTGCAGCAGAATACGGCTGGGGCGCGCAGGGCAGCACGATGGAACCAGGCGCAGGAGATTCGACTTCTTCGTGTTCCGGTATATCGCGTTCATCGCTCATGAGGCTGTACAGTATAGACAGAGCGGCGTTAAAACGCGACCCCGGTTCGGCGGTTGCGCGCCCGGTCCCGTCTACACCGCATTCCGGCTCGCATTCACGCTGGCGGCAAGGCTCTTCACGATGAGCTTCTCGAAGGATACCGCGTCGTCATCGGTGTAGGTGCTGTCACCTTCATCGCGCGAACGGAGCTGGTCGAGTGCATAGCGCTGTATAACCAGCGAGGGGAACACCATCTGTTCGCGCAGTTCAATAGACCTGCGGACCACCGGATCATTCTCGAGCAGGACGGACTGGCCCGAAAGGCTCTTGACTTCGTGTATCGTCTGCTGAGCCTCGTCAAAAACCATTTTCCAGATCTCACCAAAACGTGAATCCCGCTGCAGATAATACGTCAGGGAGAACTGTGTCTTCTGCAGGGCCTGCATGGCGTTCTCCACGAGGGTTCGAAAAAACAGGCTGCGCTGGTAGAGTTCACGTACCTCAGCATCCTTTCCTTCCTGGCGGAAACGAGCAAGGCCCGTGCCGAGCCCGTAAAACCCGGGAACGTTCTGCTTCAGCTGGCTCCATGCCCCGACGAAGGGAATGGCTCTAAGATCCGAAAGCTGAAAATCCGAACTTGCCGATCGCGAGGTCGGACGGCTTCCGATGTTCGTCATTCCATAGTAGCGAAGAGGACTGCACTCCAGAAGATAGGGAACGAAGTCCGGACGTGCCTTGAGCTTGAGATACTCGGCGTTGCAATGCGCCGAGAGCTGTTCGAGGATTGCAATGTCCCCGCTGTCGAGCTCATACATGTCTTCGGGGAAGAGCGCGGCATCTACACCGGCTGAAACCAGCTGCTCCATGTTGTGGGTTGCGGCTGGTGCATTTCCGTACTTACTCGAGATTGTCTGCCCCTGTATGGTCAGGTGTATCTCCCGGCTCTCGATATTTCTCCCGAGACTGCGATAAAATTTATGCGTGTTTCCTCCCCCGCGCGCGGGTGGTCCGCCCCGCCCATCGAAGAAGACAACCTGATAACCATGGCGTCGCGAAACCTCGGTGAGCGTCTGTTTGGCCCGGAATATCTTCCAGTTCGCCGTCATGTACCCGCCGTCCTTCGTACCGTCCGAGAAGCCGAGCATTATCGTCTGAATATTCCCTCGGGCAGCAAGGTGTCTCCGGTAGAGCGGCATGCTGTACAGCCGGTCCATGACGTCCCTGGCCCGCTCGAGGTCATCGACGGTCTCAAACAGCGGCACGATATCAAGGGCAAAGGCGGCCTCTTCCCTGCCCGCGGCGTGAGCAAGAAGCCACACCTCCATGACGTTGGCGGCGTTCCGGGTATTGCTGATGATGTAGCGATGAACCCCACGCTCACCGTTGAGATACTGAATCGAACGTGCGGCTCGAAGGCTCTGTACGGTATCACGACTGATACCGTCCTCAAGATCATCCATGATTTCACGGTCGAGCGGGAAGAGATCCGAAAGCTCTTCGATAAGAGCAAGCCGTTCGTCGACGCTCAGGTCGGTATAGCTTCTGTGTCCTCCGGCAGACTCCAGTACCGCCGGCGGCGTTCCCTGATCGATCCGGTAACGCGCAAGCAGTTGCACCAGGTTTGCAATCAGCTTCTCGTGAACACGGCTGTCCTGCCGTATGTCCATGGTCGCGAAATGAAACCCGAATATTCGTACCCGGTATATCAGGTCATCGAGCAGATTTACGTAGAGTCCGCCGTGATGTTCCTGTATCTGCATCCTGAGACGGCGAAGATCGTCAAGAAATGCCACAGCTGAATCATAGCCAAGATCCGCCCGGTCCTCGCAGCCGGAAGCGTCGTCGACGTCGGCACCCGGCTGCACCGTGTACGGGTGCGCCGTAAAGTTCAGCCGTTCGTGAATCGCTTCGACCGTTTCGACGACGCCGTCGAAAGTCAGACGTCGAAGCAGCCGGCTCATATCCTTCAGGTACAGGGATAGTATGCTCGTTCGAAGCATATGGCCGATACGAACGGTCAGATCACTGGTGACAAAGGGATTACCGTCGCGATCACCCCCCGGCCAGAATCCCAGCTCAAGCGGTGAATCAAAGTCCAGGGTTTCAGTATCTGTCAGACCGGCCGCCACGAGAACCCTGCGGTGTATATCCGGAACCGTCGGGTAGAAGACGTTCTCCATGAACCAGAGCAGGCTCTTTGCCTCGTCGAAGGGAGTGGGTTTTTCCCTGTTCTTGAACCTGGTCATGCCCATCTGCAGAAGCAGGTCGTGCACACGCCGTATATCGTTCGCATCCAGCGCCCCGCCAAGATCGGTGAGTATGCCGAGAATCTCATCCGGGTAGAACTGCGTGGGATGGGCGGTCAGTACCAGACGCACGCGGTAATGGCGAAGAAGTGATACCAGGTCGTGATGTCGCTGTTCGTTTTCTACACGACCGAGAAGCTCGCGCAGGCTTCCCGGGCCGTCCACGTCGCGTATGCGAGAATACGCTGCGTCCTCAAGCGCGTCGAAAAGTACGACCTGACGTTCGACGAGCTGCATGAACCTGAACAGCACGTCAATGCGATCGTCTTCGGCGACACCCGACATTTTCTCGCGAAAGAAACGATCCACCGCTTCCGCCGGGGTCCTTCCCCGTTCCAGGTGTTCGCGGACGAAGGCCGAGAAAATCGGCAGCATGATACCTGCGTCGGTGACGCCTTCAAAGGGAAGTGTAAGAAACATGCCATTAAAGACATGGTACTTCATGGCAACGTGTTCTTCGAACGCCTGAAGGTTATCCATGTATTACTCCCGGAGGTAGCGCAGATACCAGTCAATCGCGTGTGCTGCGACCTGTGCGAGCGCACCTTCTTCTTCAAAAAGGTGAGATGCATCGGGAACTATGCACAGCTCCGACGGACCGGTAAGCTGCTCTCTCGCACGCTCGTTATACTGCCGCACCTGGTAGTCAAAACCGCCGACAATCAGCAGCGTAGGCACCTTGACCCTCTTGAGATCGCTCAGTACAAGATCGGGGCGTCCTCCCCGGCTCACGACTGCCCGTACGTCGCCGCGCCCGGCGGTAATAACCTTGAACGCTGCCGCACTGCCGGTGCTCGCACCGAAATACCCGATCGGAAGTGCACTCGCCCAATCCTGTTCGAGCGCCCAGTCGGTTGTCGCCGAGAGACGTCCCGCCATGAGCGCTATGTCGAAACGGTTGTCAGGGTCTTCGTCTTCCTCCGATGTCAGAAGGTCGAACAGCAGCGACCCTACACCAGCGTCCGAAAGCTCCTGGGCAACGAAACGGTTCCTCGGACTCATTCGGCTTGATCCTGTGCCGTGCGAAAAGATAACCAGACCAATCGCATTCTCGGGGAGAAAAAGGCTGCCCGGAAGTCGAACGTCGGAGAGGGATATCTCGATATCCCGGGATGCGTCTTCGCTCATGCCTTCAGATCCGTCGACTGTATGTACCCGACGTTTTTTCCCTGCATGCTGCGCCGCGCGGTCTGCACCGAGCCTTTCGGGATATCAACACCCCGGGTACAGTCCGCGATCACAAAGCTTTCGAAACCACAGGCTACCGCATCCTCGGCAGAGAAGCGGACGCAGACATCTTCCGCGAGCCCTGCAATGTAGACTTTGCTGACTCCGAGGGTCTTCAGATACCCCTCCAGTCCTGTCGGAGTCTTGTGGTCGTTCTCAAAAAAGGCCGAGTAACTGTCCAGGTTCACCGATGTTCCCTTGTGCAGCACCAGATTAAGAGGCTTCCGGTCGAGATCTGCGTGAAAATCAGCCCCCGCCGTCCCCTGTACACAGTGAGACGGCCAGAGTTGCTGCTCGACTCCGTCGTGGGTAACCGTATCGCCCGGTTTACTGCCGGGATGTGAATCGGCGAAGCTTACGTGCCCCGCCGGATGCCAGTCCTTGGTCGCAACCACCAGCGGAAAACGGTGCATGAGTGAGTTAATGCGAGGAATGATGGTGTCGCCGTACTCTACGGCAAGTGATCCGCCGGGGCAGAAATCGTTCTGTACGTCGACAATCAGAAGGACAGAGTCTGTCCGGTCAGTCCGTTGTTTCATACGCCAAGACTACTCATTTTCCCCTCAACTGAAAAGACAGGGCTATCTGAGGATCTGAAGCACCTCATCGATGTTCCTCAATGCCTGCGCTGTAAGACTCCGCGCCTCAGCGTCGAGCTCGCCAGGTTGCGAACCGGCAAGAAGCTCGTCTATGGCAAGAACAGCCCTCGCTGCCGAGAGATCGTCGTTCATTGCCTGCTCGAAGGTTTCGGTCAGTCGTCGAGCAGGATGGGTCTCTTCGAGATCCGGCAGCGGAGACGGATCCGCGGGTATGCCAACCGGCGCGACGATTGACTTCACGCGATCCCTGAGCCCGTCGAGAAAGGCAGCCGCCCCTCGCATACCGTCGTCGGTGAAATTCATGCGGGAGCGGTAGTGTACCGACATTAACATGTACCGAATGTGATGCGCATCGAATCCTGCTTCAAGCAGATGTTCCGGATAGGTCACGTTTCCCGCACTCTTGCTCATGACTTCCCCGTCAATGAACAGGTGCTCACCGTGGAGAAAGTAACGGGCGAACTCCTTGCCCGTGTATGCCTCCATGACTGCAATGTTGTAGTCGTGGTGACGGAACAGATTGTCGATGCCTCCGCATTGCAGGTCGATCTGGTCACCAAGGTTCTCGACGATCATCGCGGGATCCTGTATGTTCCATCCCGGTCGCCCACGCCCCAGCTCGGTGTCCCACGATGATCCTTCGGGCATGACCCCGCCCTGGTTCTCAGGATGCCACAGAACAAAATCACCAAGGTTCCACCGGCGACCTTCGTAGGTGTCGAAGCCGAAGCGAACACCGCGTTCCGGCATCCTTCGTGTGTCGAGACCGTACAGGTGTCCGAAGCGCTTCGCCTTTGCCGGACGGAAGTAGTATTTACCGTTGTGCTCGTACGCGTAGCCATCTTCACAGAGCTTCCGTATGATTCTGACTGCCGTGTCGACCGACTCGGTAGCCCGGGGAATACGCTCCGGCAGCTTGAGCCTGAGCAGCTCGGTCTCCCGGAAGAAATGCTCCTGAACGGCTCCGGTTATAGCCTGTATGCTCTCGCCCGCTTCGGCGGCTTCGGATACCGTTTTGTCCTCTACGTCGGTGAAATTGATGACACGGTGGACGGTATACCCGAGATACTCAAGATAACGCACGAGCAGGTCCTCGTATGTAAAACTGCGGTAGTTACCAATGTGCGGTCGGCGGTAGGTCGACGGTCCACAGGTGAATATCCGAACGATCCCCGGTTCACGCGAGCGGAACGGTTCTTTACGTCGGCCGAGGGTGTTGGTAAGAGTGAGGCTTTCTCGTGCTGTGCGCATGCCATGAAGCATACCCATGGGAGCACGGAAGCGTCTACGGCTGACTCGGATCAGTGACCGGTCTGACCGGCTGCTGATCCAGGCTCGCCCGCATACGTGCGAGGTACTCCGGGTAACGCTCAGCTGCCCAGGTTATGAGTCGTTCCCGGACGTTGCAGCGGAGGTCCCAGAGCGACGGCGCATCCCCGGCACTGATCAGCACACGAAGCTCCATGCACCAGGCCTGTGCCTCGGTTACCTGTACGATCCCGACCCGACCGTCCCAGAGAGGCTCATCCTGAAGTATCCGCGTCAGTTCGGCTCGCACCGCATCGATCGGCACCGCGTGATCGAAGTAGAGAAATACCGTCCCGAGAAGTTCGCTGGTAACCCGGGTCCAGTTCTGAAACGGCGTCTCGAGGAAATAGCTGCAGGGCAGGATCAGCCGACGCTGATCCCATACGCGCAGGACAACGTAGGTTATCGTGATCTCCTCGACCTTGCCCCATTCACCTTCTGCAATGAGCACGTCATCGAGACGGATCGGTTGAGTGATGGCAATTTGAAGCCCGCTCAGGATCAGCCCCAGAGTCCGCTGTGCGGCGAGCCCGATTATTAGACCGGCAACACCTGCTCCGGCGAGCAGGGCTGCACCGACCTGTCGAACGGGTTCAAAGCTCAGAAGTCCTATCGCCACACCAAGAAGGACAACGATCACCACCGCAACCTGACGGATTACCCTCACCTGCGTATGCATCTTTCGGGCCCTGAGATTGTCGCGGATATCCACTGGATTGCGATGCGCCACATAGCCTTCGAGCACGAAGAACTGATTCGCGCAGAGCCAGGTTACCAGAACGACGAAGAGCAGCGATACAACCCGCTCGAGAAGCTCGATCTGTGCCGGGGGAAAATCGAGCAGCGGCTGCACGGCAGATACGGCGAGCAGGGGGAGAAACCAGATAGCCGGTCGGCCAATGTATCGAACGAGCAGTTGTGCGAGAACCCTGTCGCCACGCCCCAGCAGTTTCCGGATTACGAATCGTACCAGAAGCGACAGAAACACCGCGGCGAATGCCACGACGAGCAGCAGCATCCAGGGTCCGACTGCATCCGCGTACGCCGACAGGTTCACAACGTCAACTCCTCCAGGTTGCTATCGAGCCCGGGCAGATCGGGGCGAGCAGCCTCGATCCGTTCCTTTCGGGCAATCACACACGCCCTGGATTCGCTCCAGCGCTCAAGAAGACGCCGTGCCGCCGCCTGCACGTCGGACGGCGTCGTTCGCATGAGTGAGTCGCGTTTGATCTGCCGAAGTTCGTCGGTAATATTCAGGAGATACCGTCTGAGATCGATCATGTTCGACTCCGACGGCGAATACGGCCGCAAATCCTTGCCGACAATGCCGATGACCGCGAGCTCGACATCGGTCGCACTCGGTGGTGCGTCCGCATAGTGTTTCAGACTGTGCTCAAAAGCGCGGAGTGTCTCCGAAATCCTCGGATCACGATAGCTTGCGAAGGAAAACAGACCTTCGGTCGCCGACGAGACTGCAAAAGCTCCATAGGCGCCACCTTCCATTCGAACGCGTTCCCAGAGAAATCCGGTTCGCAGGAGATGGCTGAGAACCAGCTCGTGGGCGTACCCCTCGTCGTCCAGTCTGGAACCGGGGAGAACGCAGGAGACGTAGCCAACGTCACCGGGAACCCCGTAGCCACTAATCACAGCTCCGGTTCTCGGGGCGAATGACACCGGATGAGACGGCATTGTTTCCTGTGTGATCGACTCCGCAAACTCCCGGAGAAGGCGTTCAGCGAGCGGCAGATCGGAGGATTCCGCAGACACGGACGCCTTGATCCTGTCGGCGGTGAAGATCTGCTTTCGCAGCGTTTCAAGTGACTCCACAAAGGCGTGCATGGACCCTGTAATCGTCACCTGATTCATGAAATCGAGCTGCTCGATCCCTCTGAAACGGTTACTCAGAGCCTCCGCGGCAGACAGACGCGACGCAGCTTCAAGACGCGCAAATGCGCTCCCGCTCGGAAGGACGTTACTTCTGATGTCGTTTCTCGCTTCCACAAAGAGGTCACGAATGCGGCGCTCGTCGGAAAAATCCGGCGTCCGCAGGCAGTCGAAGGCGAGCGCGCTGCCCGTTTCAACCGTTGAAACGAGAGCCTTCAGCCGTATGTAGAGGTACGGGACGGGGTCCTGTGCTCCGAGCGGTTGATCGACATCAACACCACCCGAGAAACCTCCAGTTGTCAGGTCAAGCCGCCGCGCAACCTCGTCGTACGACATACCCGGAACGCCGACATCGGTGATCGCATTTGCGAGGAAGGGCGCGAGGGGAAGAAGGTCGTCGTCGATGCCGCGCAGATCGAAGGCAAGGTCGTAGTACACGATGCCTCCCGTCTCGATGGCGTGCGTCAGTACGAGCCCACCACCCTCGAGGTTTCTGACCTCGTGCCCGATGCGCCTGATTTCGCGCGGCACGTCGGCGAGGGTCAGAAAAGGAATTGTCGCGAGCGCCTCCGGTGAATCCGCCTCACGCTGCATCCGCTCGAGGGCTTCGTTCTTTTTCCTCAGTTCTTCGATGTCGGCTTCGTTCATCGCATGCCGTATCCCGGCGAGCTCCTGCCCTACGCGTGCATCCTCTTTTTCGGCACGTTTCGGGTCGGGGCGTACCACAAGGGTTGAGCGATGCGGGTTGTTAATGAGATACCGGTCGATGAGGGACTCGAAGTACCCGGGATTCTCCGTGAGCTCCTCACGAAGACGGGTAAATGGTTCTTCGAAGGCAAGCGTGGCCTCGGGCGGTCCTCCGTGCAGCCAGCCTCGGAGTGCTCGCCGCATGAGTCGGAGCCCGTACCCGACCCCCGGCCTCTCGCGGTGGCTGAACTCCATCTTCCGCAGCGTTCCCTCGATTACGTCGGGATCGATCCCATTGTCACGAAGCTTCCTGAGCGTAGAGAAGATCACCTCTTCTATTTCTTCACGCCGCTCGGGATCTGTCCCGCGGAGTCCGGCGGAAAACACGATCTGTCGGAGCTCAGTTTCTATGCCGGTGGGTGCACTGAGGTCCTCGCCGAGACCGCTCTCAATGAGCGCGATATACAAGGGTGAGCCGCTCCCGCCGAGAAGAATATCAGCAAGCGCGCTGAAGCGAATCAGCTCATCGGCCCTGGTACTTTCGGGCAGAAGCCAGTTCACGGTAACCGAGGACTGACGTTCGGTCCTGGGATTCTCCGTCGGATACTCGGCAAACTCTACTCTGGGACTGTCCCAGGGACGCTGTATACCGACATCCTTATAAGCATCGCCCGCATTGAAGGAAGCAAGGAATTCCGAGTGCAGAAAATCGAGATGCCGGTCGGTAGGGATATCTCCGTAAAGAAAGATTCTGGCGTTCGAGGGATGATAAGCCCGACGGTGAAACTCGACGAAGTCCTCGTAGGTCAGCTGTGGTATGTCCTCGGGTCTTCCGCCCGAATCGAAACCGTAGGCCGTTTCCGGAAAAATGGATCGTATCGACATCTCTCCCGCAATCGCATCGTGCGTCGAGTAGGCTCCTTTCATTTCGTTATACACGATACCCGAGTAACTGAGGTTTCCGTTGTCATCGACCAGCAGTCTGTGACCTTCCTGCCGGAACATTTCCTCTTTCAATAGCGGAAAAAACACTGCGTCACCGTAAACTTTCATGAGGTTGAACAAGTCTTCGTCCACGGTGCTGCTCGCCGGATAGACGGTCTTGTCCGGGAAGGTCAGCGCATTGAGAAAGGTGTACATGCTTCCTTTCAACAGGAGCAGGAAGGGGTCTTTGACCGGATATCGCTGAGAACCGCAGAGGACGGTGTGCTCGAGAATATGGGCAACACCGGTCGAATCACCGGGGATCGTCTTGAACACGAAGGCAAAAAGGTTTTCCGGGTCATCGTTGGAGAGGTGGTAGACCTCGCAACCCGAGGCTTCGTGCCGGAACAGGCGTCCGACGCCGCGATATTCGGGAAGGGGTGTGTCTGATACGTGCAGATAGGCTTCGTGCTCCGAAGAACGCTCAGCAGCCTGGTTTTGAGATGTGCTCATGCCCGGCATGATACACGGACAGGGGGCGAAACTCTACCGTCAGATAAACTGAATATCGGTCAGCAACGTAAGTTTGGTCTTGGTCCGTTCGTCTGCCGGATTAATGTCGAGCGCCTTGCGGAAACTCTGAACTGCCTTTGCGTTGTCGTGCATGCCGTAGTACACCGTTCCGAGCATATAATGCACTTCGGCGAAGTGTGGTGTCTGCTCGGCGAGCTCGAGAAGAAGCGGTAGTGCTTCCTCGTACTTCTTTGCTTTCACCCTCAGCTGCGCAAGATACATGTTGGCAATGATACTTTCTTCGCTCTGTACCTTGAAGGCTTCAAAGCCTTTTGCCGCATCCTCGTCGTTTCCGAGATACATGTGGATCAGACCGATAAAGTAATTCGCGAGCGCGTGACTGTTCGGTCCTGAGGCGACCCGCTGGAACGCTTCGAGTGCGTGCCTGAGGTGTCCCTTGCGGTAGAAGCAGACACCGAGCTTGTAATACGCGAGATTGAACTCGGGGTTCAGCAGTATCGCTGCATGATACATTTTTACGGCAGAATCGAGCTTACCGCAGGAATAGTACACGTCCCCCAACATGAGACGGACGAAGGTACTCTTCTCGTACGTTTCGCAGAGTGCCTGAAATTTCGGCTCGGCTTCTCTCCAGTGACCGGAAAGATAGGCGTTCATAGCATCAATGTAATCGGGATCCGCGTAGTTCAGTTCCATAGTCGCCAAGTGTACACCGGCCGTGTCGGCACTGCAATAGATGACCTGATCGACAGCCGGCGATACGTGCTCAGACCATGTTTCGGGGGTTCAGAATGCCGTTGAGTTCGGCCTCGCTGACAACCTGCGCCTCGAGACATACGTCCCGTATGGTCCGTTTCTCCTTGAACGCCTTGTAGGCGAGTTCGCTCGCTCTGTCGTATCCAATAGTACGCGCGAGCGGAGTTACCATGGCCGTGCTCCACTCGATCCAGTGCTCACAGCGCTCGGCATCGGCGGTGATGCCGTCAACACAGCGTTCGGCAGCGGCCGTGCAGGTAGCCGCGAGGGTCATCATCGCGTCAACCGTCTCGTAAGCGATCAGAGGATTCATCATGTTCAGCTGCAGCGGTCCATTCTGTGCTCCAATGGTTACGGCCAGCACCTGTCCGTGTACGTGAGCCGCTACCTGTATCATCATCTCCGGGATGACCGGATTGACCTTCCCCGGCATGATGCTGCTTCCAGGCTGAAGACTCGGCAGGGCGATCTCGCCGAGTGCGCTGCGGGGCCCGGAGTCGAGCAGTCGCAGATCGTTGGCAATTTTCATGAGAGCGACCGCAAGGCCGTTAAGAGCTCCCATGAGTTCCACCTGTGCGTCTCGTGATGAAATGCCTTCGAACGGAAGGGGCGACGGCCTGAACGGCAGACCTGTCGCACGGGCAATTTCGGCAACAACCGCAGGCCGGTAGTCGGGATGGGCATTCAAACCTGTTCCGACGGCTGTTCCGCCAAGCGGAAGCTCTTCGAGAGAGGCTGCTGTGCGCTGAATACGGTCGTGTGCCTTGCGAATCTGCAGCGCGAAGGTGGCGAACTCCTGCCCGAGGGTCATCGGTACCGCGTCTTTCAGATGTGTTCGCCCGAGTTTGACAACGTCCTTGAACTCTTCGGCTTTCCGGTCGAACGAAGTTGAGAGTTTCTGAACAGCTGCGAGCAGCTCATCGAGTACCATGCGATCTGCAACGTGCACGGCAGTCGGAATAACGTCGTTAGAACTCTGCCCGCGGTTCACATGATCGTTCGGATGCACCGGTTTCTTGCTGCCGATCTCTCCACCGAGGATCTCTATCGATCGGTTGGAGAGCACTTCGTTAATGTTCATGTTCCACGAAGTACCGCTTCCGGTCTGAAAAACATCGACAGGAAACTGCTCATCCCAGGCACCAGCAATAACCTCGTCGGAGGCCTGTACAATTGCCTCGGCGATATTCCTGTCAAGCTCCCCGAGATCTGCGTTTACCACGGCCGCGGCCCGTTTGATGTGACCGAGAGCGCGGATCATGGCGGTCGGAATGCGTTTGTC
The DNA here is from genome assembly GCA_007128315.1 of Spirochaetaceae bacterium. Taxonomy (GTDB): domain Bacteria; phylum Spirochaetota; class Spirochaetia; order DSM-27196; family SKKC01; genus SKKC01. The sequence goes on from SKXQ01000019.1 coordinate 78,829, forward strand.
CGAAATCGTAAAGTTTTCGACCGCCCGCTGGGTCTGGGCGCCGTAATAGGCTGACGCAGGAATTCGCACTTCCCCCATTGTATCGGTTTCTACACGAAATTGTTCAGTACTCATGGTCAGTATCATACTACGGGACATTGGTCCCGTGACAACTCATTTTCGGCATTGTATACTCCCGGCAAGACATTCAGGAGAAAAATCATGAAACAGATTGGCATCATAGGCGCCGGCAATACGGGCGCTAACACCGCGTTTTTCCTGGCCGAGAAGCAGGTCGGACGTGTTGTACTGCAGGACTGCAAGGAAGGCCTTGCCATAGGAAAGGCACTCGATATCATGGAGGAAGCTCCGCTAGCCCGGTATCAGTTTGCGATCCATGGCACTGACAGCGAGCAGGAAGCGCTTGACTCGGACGTGATCCTGCTTGCGTTCGGGGCCGTCCGGCAGCCAGGGCAGGACCGAACGAGCGTATGGGATGAAAACCGGAAGCTTGTAGAGTCTTTCGCCGCCAGGCTGAAGGGCTTCGGAGGTGTCGTCATCATAGTTACAGAGCCGGTCGACGCCTCGGTAACGCTCTTTCAGAAGGTTTCGGGTATGGAGCCCGGACGCGTACTCGGTATCGGCGGTGCCCTCGACGGCGAACGCATGCGTTATCTTGTATCCCAGGAGCTGCACTGCGTAACCGAAGACATCGATGCCCTCGTCATCGGCCGACACGATCAAAGCATGATCATTCCTCAGGACTACACACGGGTTTCAGGTATCCCCGTGCGCTACCTCATGGACCAGTCCAGCCTTCACGCAATCATACAGAAGGTGAAACACGCGGGCGACGTCGTCCTCGAAACGAGCAAACGCAGCAGTGCGTTTTACGCGCCTGCAATGGTCACCGCGGATATCATCAGGGCAATTCTGAATGACAGCAGACGCATGTTCAGTGTTTCTACCGTACTCACAGGGCAGTATGGAGTACAGGACGCAGCACTCAGCATACCGGCAATGATCGGTGAAAACGGAGCCGAACGGCTCTTTGAGCCGAAACTGACTGATAAGCAGCTGCAGCAATTTCGTGATTCGGCTGCCGCGATCTCGGCGCTCGTATAAATCCAAGGAGTACATCTATGGCAAAAGTATCAATTATCGGAGCCGGCAACGTCGGTGCGACGACCGCGTATTTCATCGCGAAGCAGAATATTGCCGATGTGGTCGTTCTCGACGTTGTCGAGGGCATGCCACAGGGTAAAGCAGCTGACTTCCTCCACGGTTCGGCGTCGGCGGGATTCAGCCGCAGCACCCACGGAACCAATGACTACGCCGACATCGCCGGATCGGATGTCGTGGTTCACACCGCGGGCATACCGCGAAAACCCGGCATGGACCGAATGGACCTGCTGAAAACCAACGTGAATATCGCAAAGAATGCAGCCCTCAATATCCGGAAGTACGCGCCCAATGCGGTTGTCATCGGTGTCGCAAACCCGCTGGATGTGATCTGCATGGTCCTATACCGGGAAACCGGGTTCCCCGTAGAACGCGTCATTGGCATGGCCGGGGTTCTCGATTCAACCCGGTTCCAGTACTTCATAGCCGAAAAAATGGATGCCTGGCCCGGTGACGCAAAGGCCATGGTACTCGGTGGCCACGGAGACAGCATGGTTCCCGTTCCGGATTATACCTCGCTCGGCGGCTTCGCGCTGCCTGAGATTATGGACGACACGACCATCGATGCTCTTGCCAACCGCACCAAGACGGGTGGAGGCGAGATCGTTAAGTATCTCAAAACCGGAAGCGCGTATTACGCGCCCGCAGCGAGTGCGGCAAAAATGGTCGACGCAATCATCACCGGCAAGCGTCGCGTCTGTGCCGCGAGCGCCTACCTTCAGGGCGAGTACGGCTACCGGGACATTTTCCTTGGTGTACCCGTTATCCTCGGAACCAGCGGACTCGACAGAGTCATCGAGCTGCCGCTGACCGACGATCAGAAAGACGCACTCGACCAGTCGGCAGCCGCTGTCAGAGAAGGTGTTGAGACGCTCAACTCCATCAGTTGAAGGCGCGACGCTTCAGCGATCCATGATTTCCATGGTAGGCTACGAGCCGCGGCATACCGTGCCGCGGCTTTTTTTTGCAGGAGGGTCAGTCATGACCGAACACAGTTCCTTCTTCAATCCATACACGCACGGCTTCATCCGGGTAGCAGCAGCGGTCCCCAGGCAGTATCTCGCTCAGCCGGCGCGCAACGCCGAGGACACTATCGCACTCGCACGTCTGGCTGCAGATCAGGGAGCGATCTGCGTGGTGTTCCCCGAACTCGGTCTTACCGGTTACACGCTCGACGATCTTTTCCACCAGACGACGCTGCTCCGGGAGGCCGAAGCGGCTCTCGAAAAAGTACTTAAGGCCTCGCTGAGCATAGACACGATTATCGTGGTCGGACTGCCTCTGCGCCGCGAAGGCGCGGTCTGGAACTGTGCGGCTGTATGCTGTCAGGGCGAAGTCGTCTGTGTGATACCGAAAACCTTCCTGCCGACCTACCGGGAGTTCTACGAGAAGCGATATTTTTCCTCAGCGCGGCACGCGACGTTTCAGAGCATTGTGCTCGCGGGCGCAGAGACACCCTTCGGCACCGACATTCTTGTCGACGTACCGGGAATTCCGGACTGCACGCTGCACGCGGAAATCTGCGAGGATCTCTGGGCGCCGGTTCCCCCGAGCACGCAGGCCGCGCTTTCGGGTGCGACCATTCTCCTGAATCTCAGCGCGAGCAATATAACCATTGCGAAGGCAGATTACCGTCGTCTTCTTGGTGCGGGCCACTCGAGCCGGTGTCTTGCCGCGTATGTCTACGCCGGGGCCGGCGAAGGTGAGAGCACAACCGATATGGCCTGGGATGGACACGCCATGATCTGGGAGAACGGGCTTCTGCAGGCTGAGAGCCGTCGGTTCGCCCGCGAAGAACAGCTTGTCTGTTCCGATATAGATCTACAGATGCTCGTGAATGAACGGATGCGCATGACAAGCTTTGCAGACGCCACAGCAGACTGCGGTCACCGTATGCGACGGGTACAGATACCTGACCTGCGGATGCCGCGGCTTGCGTCCCTGCCGCGACGGACTGTCGCCCGGTACCCCTACGTCCCCGCTGACTCAGACCGCCTCGATGAGCGCTGTTTCGAAGCCTGCAGCATACAGGTTCAGGCGCTCGCAACCCGGCTTGAGGCAAGTGGGATACAGCGCATAATCATCGGCGTATCGGGAGGCCTCGACTCGACCCATGCCCTGCTCGTCGCGGCGCAGACTATGGACCGGCTGTCCCTGCCGCGAACGAACATTCACGCCTATACCATGCCCGGGTTTGCAACCTCAGAACGCACTAAGAAGAACGCGCACGATCTGATGCAGACGCTCGGAGTCATGGCACACGAAATCGATATCCGCGAAGCGTGTCAACGGGTGCTCGAAGACCTGAACCACCCCGCTTCGCGAGGCGAGGCGGTGTACGACGTAACTTATGAGAATGTGCAGGCGGGCGAACGAACGAGTCGCCTGTTTCGCCTCGCCAATCACCTTGGAGGCATGGTGCTGGGAACCGGAGATCTGAGCGAGCTCGCCCTCGGGTGGGCAACATACGGTGTGGGAGATCACATGAGCCACTACGCGATCAACGCCTCCGTGCCAAAGACGCTCATTCGCCGCCTTATTCGCTGGGTTGCCGATACCGGCCGCGTCTCGGACTCGGCGGCGGTAGTCCTTCGGGAGATTCTGTCCACCGAGATCTCTCCCGAGCTTGTACCCGACGACTCCGGCACGGGGGGCACAAAACCCTCGCAGCGAACCGAACATTTCATCGGTCCGTATGAGCTGCAGGATTTTAATCTCTATTACACGAGCAGGTATGGCTTCGATCCGGCGAAAGTCGCGTATCTGGCCTACACTGCCTGGCATGACCGGTCACGCGGAGACTGGCCGTCAGACCTCTCCGCGGATGAGCGTCATGAATACTCGCTCGGAGAAATCAAGCACTGGCTTTCGGTCTTTCTGAAAAGGTTCTTCGGTATGAGCCAGTTCAAGCGAAGCTGCATACCAAACGGTCCGAAGGTCGGATCGGGTGGCTCGCTCTCGCCGAGAAGCGACTGGCGCGCACCAAGCGATCTGAGCGCTGCGCTCTGGATCGGAGACCTCGAACGATCGGTCCCCGATGAGCTTCCGATGGAGCTTCCGGCAGCAGACACGTAAACGGAACGCACCTGAGCAGCCGCCTGAGTTTCGGATTCAGGCGGCTGGCGGGTACAGGTCTATTCCCGCTCGGACATAGGGGCAAACGGTCGGTCGATCTCGCCGACGTACGTCGACGACGGACGATACAGGCGGTTGTCGTGACGCTGTTCGATGATATGACTCAACCAGCCGCTTGCACGCGACAGGGCAAATATCGGAGTAAAAAGAATGGTCGGAACACCGAGCATGCGATACAGGGCACCCGAAAAGAAGTCAACGTTCGGATAGATCGGTTTCCCTTTTTCTTCCATGCGCTCCCGAAATACCCGTTCGACCTCCTTGAGCATATCGTAATAGCTGGTATCTCCCTGCTGTTTTCCGAGCTCTTCGAGATAGCCTTCGATGATGATCGCCCTGGGATCTTTCGCGCGATATACGCGATGCCCCATACCCATGATTTTTCGCTTCTCGGACAGCGCCTTGCTCACCCATTCACCAGGCGACAGCGAAGCGTCTGCCTCGATCTCGTCGACCATGTCCATAACCTTCTCGTTGGCACCACCGTGAAGAGGTCCGTACAGAGCGCCGATGGCAGCTGCGATAGCGCTGTAGCAGGTACTCAAGGTCGACGCGACAACTCTGGCCGTGAAGGTCGATGCGTTGAGGCCGTGCTCGGCGTGGAGTATCAGACAACCATCCATGATCCGACCTGCAAGCTCTGACGGCTTCTCTCCGGTCAGCATGTACAGAAAGTTCGCCCCATGGCTCAGACTCCTGTCCGGATCGACGATGGGCAGATCCTGCTGGACACGGTGCCAGGCCGCGACTGCACTCGCGAGCTGTGGAATCAGGTGCTCTGCGTAGAGACAGTCAAATTCGGTGTCGCGACAGCCCTCCGGCCCGGAATACGCTGCAAGATAGGGAACAACTGTCTGAAGCATTTCCATGGGATGGCTGTCCCGGGGAAAATCGGTAATCATCTTCTTTACGGGATCTTCAAGCTTTCGCTTCCCCCGCATTGCGGACGAAAAATCCTCCAGCTGTTCCTCGTTCGGAAGCTGTCCATACAGCAGCAGGAAGGTTACTTCTTCAAAGGTACAATGCTCCACAAGATCCCGAATGGAGTACCCGAGATAAAACAGGCGTCCATTCTCGCCATCTACCTTGCAGATTGTGCTCTCGGCGGCTACGACGCCTTCAAGACCCTTAGAAAACCCAGGATTAGACATACTTTCTCCTCAATAATGTGTACAAAACGATTTCTCTGTCTCGCCGCTGCGTCGCAACCTACACGCTGTTCAGCGGCATTCCTGCTGCTGAAAGTGCTGCTTCGCGAACCGCTTCCGGTAAGGTCGGGTGCGCGTGGACCGTCCGTGCGAGATCTTCGGCCGAGCCACAGAACTCCATGGCGACCACGACCTCGGAAATCAGGTCGCCCGCCGACGGGCCGATTATGTGGCACGCGAGCAGGCGATCGGTCTCCTCGTGTGCAAGCACTTTCACGAACCCGGCAGTCTCGCCCGTTGCAAGGGCTCGTCCGTTTGCCGCAAAGCTGAACTGGCCTTTCCGGTACGGTATACCCTGTTCTTTCAACTGCGCTTCGGTTGGTCCAACCGAGGCGACTTCCGGTGACGTATACACGACATTCGGTATGACATCATAGTTCACGTGGCCTGCCTTACCGGCAATTACTTCGGCTACCGCAACGCCCTCATCCTCGGCCTTATGCGCGAGCATGGGTCCCGTAATAATATCACCTATCGCGTAGACGCCGTCTACATTGGTCCTGAAATGGCGATCAACCGTGACTCTGCCTTTTTCGGTAGCGACTCCGGCTTCGTCCAGACCCGCACCCGCGGTGTAGGGCTGGCGGCCGACCGACACGAGGAGCTTGTCGCCCTCGATTGTCTTTTCCGAACCATCCGGTCCCGTAGCCTTGAGCGTCACGGACTTCTTTGTAGTCTCCGCACCGGTAACTTTCGTGTCGACGAGTATGGTTACCCCGAGCTTCTCAAGCTCTTTCTGCAGGGCTTTCGCGAGCGCTGCATCCCAACCCGGAAGGATCTGCGGCAGGAGCTCGACAACGGTCACAGCACTCCCCAGCCGGGCCCAGACACTCGCCATCTCAAGGCCAATAGCGCCTCCGCCAACGACGAGCAGGCGTTTCGGCACTGCGTCAAACCCGAGCGCTTCAGTGGAGCTCACTATCATATTCCCGTCGAACTTCAGGAATGGCAATTCAACCGGCTCACTCCCGGTTGCGAGAATCACGTTCTTCGCCTGCAGCTTTTCTTCGGCATCGCTTTTGACGATCACCGTATGCGTATGTGCATCCGCGGACGCGGACTCTATGCGCCCGATACCGGTATACACGGTGACCTTGTTCTTCTTCATGAGCATGGCCACACCGCCGGTCAGTTTTTTTACGACGGTGTCCTTGCGCTTCATCATGGCCGGGAGATCCAGATCAAGCTTTCCGACTTTGATCCCGTGCTCGGCTGCGTGGTGCCCGACCATGCGGTATTTCTCGCTCGAATCAAGCAATGCCTTCGACGGGATACATCCTATGTTCAGGCAGGTTCCGCCGAGCGTCTTGTCTTTTTCTACTATGGCAGTGGAAAGGCCCAGTTGTGCTGAACGGATGGCAGCTACATAGCCACCCGGTCCGCTTCCGATTACCACAACGTCGAATCTCTTACTGTCAGCCACAATATTCTCCTGTTCCTACAATCCAATCAGCATCTGTGCAGGATCTTCAACGTATTCCTTGATCTTCTTCAGGAATCCGATCGCATCTTTACCGTCGATCATGCGGTGATCATAACTCAGAGCGAGGTACATCATGGGTCGCACAACAATCTCATCGTTCACCACCACCGCGCGCTTCTGTATGGTATGCATACCGAGCACTGCTGTCTGCGGTGGATTGGGGATTGGTGTCGAGAGCATAGAACCAAACACCCCACCATTGGAAATGGTGAACGTTCCTCCAGTCAGATCATCTGGCATAAGCTTTTTCTCGCCTGCGCGGTCTATGAAGCCTGCGATGGTGCGCTCAATCTCGGCAAATCCCATGTGTTCAACGTTTTTTAGAACCGGGGTCATGAGTCCCCGTTCCGTCGAGAGCGCGACTCCGATGTTGTAGAAGTGATTGTATACAACTTCGTTTTCTTCAAGGTACGCGTTCACTTCCGGATAGGCCTGCAGCGCGAAGGTCGCCGCTTTCACAAAGAAACTCATAAAGCCGAGTCTGATTTCGTGAGCTTTCTCGAACTGGTCCTTGTACGCAGAGCGTATAGCCATGATTCTGCTCATATCGACTTCATTGAACGTGGTGAGATGTGCTGAGTTCTGCTTCGAAGCCACGAGATTTGCAGCAATCTTCTTGCGCAGATTGCTGAGCTTCTTACGGGTCTGACCGCCCCGTGCTGGTGCGGCGTCCGGCCGGGTCGGGGCTGATGCCGTGTCGTCGGTTCGGGCGGGGGTCGTGCCCGTTCCGGCCGACGCGTCAGCGGAGACTGCCTGCAACACGTCCTCTTTTGTCACGCGCCCGCCCTTACCCGTGCCGGTAAGCGTTGCAGGGTCAACCCCGTGTTCGACCGCAGCCCTGCGAGCTGCCGGGGGCAGTCCGTCGAGGTTGGCGCCGTCGGAGGTAGTCACCCCAGGGGTTTCAGACCGGCCCCCGGTTTCCGCCGGAGACGCCGCCTGTTCACCGTTCCCGCTTTCGTCGTGCGCATCCGAAGCGGAAGCTTCCGTGTCAATCTGACCGACAATCTGGCCAACTTCAACCTCGGTATCCGCTTCTACCCCCTGCGTAAGCACTCCACTCGCCGGAGACGGCACATTCAGGGTCGCCTTGTCGGTTTCGAGCTCGAAGAGATCATCTCCTTCCTGCACAAAATCGCCCGGGTTCTTCAACCAGGTTGCGAGCACGCCTTCCTGTACACTTTCACCCACTTCGGGGACCGTAATATCCTGTTTCATTCATTATCCTCGGGAAAAAGCAGTTTCCAGTATGTCCCTGAGCTGACGGGCATGGTCGTCGTGACTGCCCGCAGCAGGACTCGCCGCTGCCGGTCTTCCTGCATAATCGATTCGTGGTCGTCCGAGCATATCCTCTATCCACGTATGGACAAAGGTCCAGCCGCCACGATTTCGTGACTCTTCCTGTACCCAGGCAACGCGCTTCGCGTTCGGATACGAGGAAAGAACGTTCTGCATGCGCTCGTCGGGTCGGGGATAGAACTGCTCGAGACGGACTATCGCCGTCTTTGTATCGCCCCGCTTGTCCCGTTCGGCAGCAAGATCATAATAAACCTTTCCACTGCACAGGAGAAGGTTGTCCACCTCTGCCGCTTGCACGTCATCGTCTATCACGGTCTGGAAGCACGCGCTGGTAAATTCGGTCACTTTCGAGACACATTCCTTGCGCCTGAGCAGGCTTTTCGGCGTCATGAGAATGAGCGGTTTACGAAAAGGCCGTTTCAGCTGCCGGCGCAGAACGTGGAAGTAATTCGCCGGTGTCGACGGATTGCATACCTGAAGGTTATCTTCGGCGCACAACTGGAGAAACCGCTCGAGGTGCGCCGACGAGTGCTCAGGACCCTGTCCCTCGTATCCGTGCGGAAGCAGCATGACGAGTCCGCTTGAACGGAACCACTTCGTCTCCGCTGCCGCGATAAACTGGTCGATGATCACCTGCGCTCCGTTTACGAAGTCACCGAACTGCGCCTCCCACAACGTCAGAAGGTCCGGCTGCGCGATGGAGTAGCCGTAGTCGAAGCCCAGAACGCCAAATTCACTCAGCGGGCTGTCATAGACGCTGAACGCAGCCTGATCAGGGGCAAGATTGCGCAGGGGCGTATACGTGCGCGGAATAGGGCTGCTGACGTCCCACCACTTAGCATGGCGCTGGCTGAAGGTTCCCCGGGATGTGTCCTCGCCACTGAGACGGATTGGATAGCCGTCGAGAAGTAATGCTCCGAAGGCAAGTGACTCTGCGAAACTCCAGTCGATACCATCACCGTCGGTAAATGCTTTCTCCCGGTCTTCGACAAAACGCCTCAGTTTCGGATGGAGCGAGAAGTCATCCGGGACGGTGACCAGACATTTCGCAATGTGGCTCAATCGGTCCGGGTCGACGGCGGTCTGACCCTGGTCGTGGGTATACCCTGCCTGCTTGTCTTTCCAGTCTGCACCCTGGAACGCATCGTTGATGCTCGGCTCATAGTCATCTGACTTCGCAAGATCGAGCTCTGCTTTCAGTGATGAACGGAACGCAACCCGTTCTGCGTCCTGGTCCTCCTGGGAAAATACTCCCTGTTCCGAGAGAATATCTCCGTACATTTTTGTCGTACCCGGGTGCTCCTTGATACGGCTGTACATCATTGGATGTGTAAAACTCGGCTCGTCAGACTCGTTGTGCCCGAGTCTGCGAAAGCACAGGATATCAACGACCGCATCGAGGCCGAACTTCTGTCGGTATCGCATCGAAAGGTCGATCGCGCGCACCACCTGCTCGGGATCATCCCCATTCACATGGAAGATGGGAATCGGCAGACTCTTAGCAATATCAGTAGTAAAAAACGTGCTCCGTGCGTCGCGGCCTGCCGTGGTGAAACCGATCTGATTGTTGATGATGATATGCACCGTACCACCGGTTCGATACCCCTTCAGCTGGCTCATGTTGAAGGTCTCAGCTACAACACCCTGCCCGCTGAACGCAGCATCACCGTGTATGAGCACCGGTATTACCTTTTTCCGGTGCTTGTCGCCCCGACGTCGTTGTATCCCCCGTGTCTTGCCTTCGACGACCGGATTGACTGCCTCGAGATGACTGGGATTTGCGACAAGGCTCATGTGTATGCGCGAACCGTCTTCGAAATCCACGTCACGGGAATGACCGAGGTGGTATTTCACGTCACCACTGCCACCGAAGACGTAGGGCTTGTAATGGTCGGTGAACTGGGCGAAGACATCCGCCGCCTTCTTCTTCATTATGTTAATGAGTACGTTCAGCCTCCCGCGGTGTGCCATGCCGAGCACAATCTCGTGAAGACCATGTTGCGAAGCCGAGCCGACGAGATAACGAAGCGCCGGAATGACAACTTCGGCTCCCTCGAGACTGAAGCGCTTCTGTCCGATAAAGCTGGTGTGGATGAAGCGCTCGAGTTCCTCAGCGTGAATCAGATCAGTCTGGAACGTTCTTCGCTGTTCGTCGGTAAATTCGCGCCGTCGTGCGGGGTCTTCGATACGTTCGATCAGCCACCGACGCATGACCTTGTTCTGTATGTGAAGAAGCTCGACCCCCATGGTTCCGCAGTAGGTGCTGCGAAAGAGCTTTATGAGCTCCCGCAGCGTCGCGCGCCCCGGCTTGAAGTACTTACCGGCTGAGAACTGCATCTCCATGTGTTCCTCACCAAGCCCGAAACCTTCGGGATCGAGGCTCTGGTAATAGCCTTCCGAGGTGTAGAACATGTAGCGCATCTCGGGAGTCATGTAATCACCGAGGGGATTCAGGTTGGCATAGAGATACCCCACGTCCCGATACGCCCAGAGCAGTGTATCCACCCGGCTCTGCAGCCATGCCTGTTCCGGTGTATCGCCCAGATCCTCGTACTGCGCGTTCAGTGGCGCCCGCGCGGTCGCGTGGCGCACAAAAGCAGCGGGACGTGGAGCAGACACCGGTGCTCCAGCGTGACCGTTTACAACGGAACCGCAGCTGGGTTCCGCCTCAGGGGTACCTGCGTCCCAGCTGCCGAAATACGCCCTCCAGGATTCGTCTACAGACGACGGGTTTTCACGATACGCCTCGTAGAGCTCGTCGACGAAACGTGCGTTGGTCAGATCCAGTTCGTTCGCATTCATTGCTCGTTCCTCCGGAACTGCATGAAATCAGGTATCGTACCTGGTAGAGGATCCTCCTCGGGCGGCGTAACAGTCGCCCGACAGGTGAGTGTGTGATTCATGAAAGGCGTGCCCTGAGAAGCGCGGGAATCTCGTCCGGCTTGTCGGCGACCGGAACACCGGCGTCCTCAAAGGCCTTTACCTTGGCTTCGGGTGTTCCCTTTCCTCCGGAAATAATTGCTCCCGCGTGCCCCATGCGCCTCCCCGGTGGAGCCGTGCGACCCGATATAAAGGCGGCGACCGGCTTCGTCATGGAGTTCCTGATGTAGTCGGCTGCGGCTTCTTCGTCCTCTCCGCCGATCTCACCGATGACTACGACGGCACTGGTCTCGGGGTCGTTCTCAAACAGTTCCAGCAGATCGATGTATCCACTTCCAACAATCGGGTCGCCACCGATACCGATACATGTACTCTGGCCCATCCCTTCTTCCGAGAGAGCGTAGACCACTTCGTAGGTCAGAGTTCCACTCCGCGAAATAACGCCGATAGCGCCCGGCCGTGTAATTCTGGCCGGCATAATGCCGATCTTGGACTTTCCGGGACTGATGAGACCCGGACAGTTCGGTCCTATCATGCGGGAACCCTTAGACTTCACGTAATGATAAGTCGAAAGCATCTCATTCACCGGGACGTGCTCTGTTATACAGACAATGAGCGGCACGCCGGCATCCGCTGCCTCTCGAACCGCTGCGTTTGCAAACGGAGGAGGAACGAAAATTACCGTCGCGTCTACTTTGTGTTTCTGCATGCTTTCTGCGACCGAGTTGTAAATCGGAATGCCGTCGAGATCCTGCCCGCCTTTCTTCGGGGTCACCCCGGCGACGATTTTCGTGCCGTCGGCGACCATCTGCCGTGTGTGGAAGCTACCGTCCCGGCCGGTAATTCCTTGTACCAGTACGTGTGTGTTCTCGTCTATCAATATGCTCATATATGTTTTCCGTTCGCTTTTCGACTTGTTCTCAGGCTATCTTTACGACTTTTTCAACTGCTTCAGAAAGACCCGAAGCAACTTCAAAACCGGCATCAGTAAGGATTTTGCGCCCTTCTACTTCGTTCGTTCCAATCAGCCTCACGACCATTGGTACCTGTATGTCGATCCTCTTCATGGCGGTAAGCAGCCCGTTCGCGATGTCATCGCAGCGAGTGATACCACCGAAGATGTTGATGAGTATCGACTTCACCTTCGGATTTCCGGTAATAATCTGCATAGCCGTGACGACCTTGTCAGGATTCGAGCTTCCGCCTACATCGAGAAAGTTGGCAGGCTCGCCACCATACAACTTGATGATGTCCATGGTAGCCATGGCGAGTCCAGCTCCATTGACCATGCACCCGATATCCCCGTCCATACTGACGAAGCTCAAGCCCGCTTCTTTCGCGACTGCTTCGTCCGCGCTGTCTTCTTCCGGGTTCTTCAGCTTCTGTATGTCTTCATGCTTGAAGAGTGCGTTGTCGTCGAAGTTGACTTTACTGTCGAGGGCCATAAGATGCCCGTCGTCGACGATGGCGTAGGGGTTGATCTCGAGAAGACTGCAATCTTTCTCGGTGTACAGCTTGAAGAGCTTCTCAACCGTATCGAGCGCTTCTGCGGCGAGCTCATCGGTCCCGAACACCTCTTTCAGTTGAGGCGTGATCGACGCTGCATCCACGCCAGTATCGATCGAAACCGGGATACGCTTGATTTTCTCAGGCTCGTTGACCGCGAGTTCCTCAATATCTACACCGCCTTCGGCACTGACAATGAGAATCAGCGACTTCGATGTCCGGTCCATAGTCAGGCTGAGATAGTATTCTTTCCTGATTTCCGCGGCAGGCACAATCAGCACCTTCTCCACCGGTATACCCTTGATCGTCAACTTGAGAATGTCTGACGCCCGCTGCTCAGCTTCCTCCGGGGTCTTTGCGAGCTTGACGCCCCCTGCTTTGCCCCGGCCACCGACAAGCACCTGAGCCTTCACGACGACGAAGCCACCGAGTTTCCTGGCGGCTTCGCGGGCGTCGCTGGCGCGGGTCACGACAACCTGGTCCTGAACGGGTATTCCGTAGGACTTGAATAACTCTTTTCCCTGATACTCCTGAACGTTCACCGTTAATACCTTTCCTTTGTAGTCTTGTAATTTCTATGTGAGCTGTCCTGTGCGGGCTCAGACACTCTGCCCGTCACGCACGGTTTCGCCACGCGACTCACGATACTTCGTGATCTCCCGCTTGGTGAGATTGATAAGCTTTGTGATCTTGATATCACGCGGGCACACGCGGGTGCACTCGAACTTGTTCTGGCACGGCCAGATGCCGTCCGGCCGGTCGAGCTCATCGAGCCGGGCTTCAAGCCCCTGGTCACGGCTGTCGCGGATAAACCGGGCTGCCTGAACAATGGCTGCCGGACCGAGAAATTTCGGGTTCTCGTCGAGGATGGGGCAGGCTGAGTAGCACGCGGCACAGTTGATGCACTTGGTCGCCTCGTCGAAAAGCTCGCGTTCTTCCTGGCTCTGTATGAACTCTTTCTCTACGACCTCTTCTTTCGGGATGATATAGGGTTTTACCGAACGGAACTTCGCGAAAAACTCACTCTGGTCAACCATGAGATCTTTCTGAACCGGCAGGTGGCGAAGTGGCTCGATCTTTACCACCGCGTCGTCGTCTGTCACCACATCCTGAAAAAGTGTTTTGCAGGCAAGGCGTTCCTTGCCATTGATTCTCATTGCGTCCGAGCCACAAACACCGTGCGCACAGCTTCTGCGAAAGCCGAGGCTTCCATCGACCGTTCGTGTGATGTCCATAAGAGCATCCAGAACCCGATCCGTCTTCTCGACCTCAACGCGGTAGGTTCGATAGTCCGACGCGTGACCGGCGTCAGGATTCTGTCTGAGTATTTCAAGTGTAACTGTCATACAACGCTCCGTATTCGTGTTTCCTGACCTCAATAGGTCCGGGGCTTCGGTTCCCAGATGCTTATGTCCACATCCTTGTACTCAATCTCAACCTCCCCGGAATTGGTCAGTCGAGCAAGTGTATGCTTAAGCCATTCATCGTCATTCCGCTCCGGATAGTCCCGTCGGCTGTGCGCCCCTCGGCTCTCAGTCCGGTTTTTCGCGCTTGCCGCCGTAAGCAGACTCAGATCGAGCAGGTTCTCGAGCTCAAGAAGGCCGAGAATCTCCGCGTTGAAGTCAGTACCAGTATCCTGCGGCTTGATAAAGGAAAACTCTTCGCGTAAGGCCTGCACATCAGATACGGCAACGGCCATACGATCGTCGTCCCGATATACGCCGACGTTCTCCATCATTGTCGACTGCATTCTGCTGTAAATGTCCGCGGGATTACCTCCGTCTCCGTTTCGTGCCTCACGGATGCGGTCTATGCGCTTCCGCGCTGCACCGTCCGCATCCGGAGATACCGATGGCGCGTCGCTTCCTTTCACGAACTCGGCGATATGCTGTCCCGCGCGTCTGCCGAAAACAATGAGGTCGACGAGGCTGTTTGTGCCGAGCCGGTTCGCACCGTGTACACTCACACAGGCACATTCACCGGCCGCGTACAGACCGTTATACGCTCCGGTCCCGTCAACGACCCGCCCGTGAGTATCGGTCGGAATTCCACCCATTGCATAATGGGCGGTCGGTTGCACCGGCATGGCAGCGGTTGCCGGATCGATAGCCAGGTAGGTCTTGCAGAAATCCTGTATGTCGGGAATCTTCGCCTCCACGGTCTCCCGACCGAGGTGGGTAGCGTCGAGATACACAAAGTCATCGATCTTTCCGTCGCCCCTTATTCCGCGCCCCTCAAGAACCTCAGTCATGATCGCCCGGCTTACCATGTCGCGAGGGGCAAGATCGAGAAGGGTTGGAGCGTATCGCTCCATAAAACGCTCGCCGTCCTTGTTGCGGAGAATACCACCTTCGCCACGCACACCCTCGGTTATGAGAATTCCCATTCCCCGGATCCCGGTCGGGTGGAACTGGTAGAACTCCATGTCTTCCATAGGGATACCCGCGCGGGCAAGGATGGCGGGTCCGTCGCCGGTGTTCGCGTGGGCATTACTCGTAATGCGGAACATGCGTCCGAAGCCACCGGTTGCAAACAGGACTGCCTTCGCTTTGAAGGTGTGGATTTCGCCGGTTTTCAGCTCAAATGCGACGACTCCGCCAACCGTACGGCCGTTCATGATAACATCCACAACCTGGAACTCATCGTAGAACTGCACGTCATTCTTTATGCACTGCTGGTATAGTGTCTGCAGAATCATGTGTCCGGTTCGATCCGCAGCGTAGCAGCTTCGCTTGACCGCCTGTTCACCGAAGTTACTGGTGTGACCGCCGAAACGGCGCTGATCGATCCGGCCCTCCGGCGTCCGCGAAAACGGAAGACCACGGTTCTCGAGGTCGTAAACCGCGCGAACCGCATCGTCGCTCAGGATACGCGCTGCCTCCTGGTCGACAAGGTAATCCCCGCCTTTGACCGTATCGAACGCATGCCACTCCGGTCTGTCTCTGTCCACGTTCCCGAGAGCGGCCCCTATACCACCCTGCGCCGCGCCGGTATGGCTCCGCATGGGGTACAGTTTACTGACGACTGCTGTTTTCGCTGTTTGAGATGCTTCAAGGGCCGCGTACAGTCCTGCGCCGCCGCCGCCCACAATTACCGCGTCAAATTCGTAGGTCACCGCGATACTCCTTTCAGTATTTTTTTAATAATACACTGAGAGTTTTTTTATACCATGTCGCGCCGCCGAACGCAACAAAACCGGGCAATCTGACCAGCGATGCACCGCGATATCCTTGACACGCAGGCGCTTATCGACGGAAAGACCGTACTCAACCCGGGCCCGGCATCAGACTGATCGATCCGATCCGCGTTCCGGTGCCGAGTGAATCCCTGCACCTCCCAATGAGGTCCTCTGCTGTCGGGCGTACACAGTATAGCGTCGCGCCGCATCCTGCAGTTCCTGCTTCTCGTCGAAACGCAGGTCACGCACCACTTTCGCCGGCACGCCGGCGACCAGTGTACCCGACGGTACTTCGAAACCGGGGGGCACTAGACTCCCGGCAGCAACGAAGGCCCCGGTGCGGACCACAGCCCGGTCAAGCACCGTCGCTCCCATGCCTATGAGGGAGACGTCCTCGATGCTGCAGCCGTGTAGGATTGCGCCGTGTCCAACCGTCACGTTGTTTCCAATGCTGGTCGGGTTCGTGTCGTGTGTCACGTGTATAACACAATTGTCCTGAATATTCGTACCCGACCCGATACGGATGTAATGCACGTCGCCACGAACGACCGCGTTGTACCAGACACTCGAGTTTTCACCGATCACAACGTCTCCGATCACCCAGGAACCGGGAGCACAGAAGACCGATTCGTGGACTGCAGGGTATGCATCACCGAAGGGCAGGAGGTGCGGGGTGTTTGATGTCGCCTCGGGGTTATACTGAAACCGGTCCATCAGATTGTCCGCTCCGGATCGGGATCAGCAGGGATGACTGCACCCTGGTACTGCACGGCATCCGTCATCCACATATCCTCGTAGGGCTCCATAGTCTGTCGGGATAGCACGAACATATAATCAACCTCAGACCCGTCAGACTGTGTCAGGGTTACCGGGACAAGCGCAAGCCCGCTGTCCATAACGGGCGAGTAGACAACTGATGTGACGTGATTGAGCATAGGCTGATACGCGGGGCTGCGGAACAGAAGTGCAAAACGCTCCAGCGGCCCGGTAACCGCCCGGTTTGCCGGCGATGCGAAGCGGAAAGTACGTGCGATACCCTCATTCGCCGGACCATTGGTTTTCAAAGCTTCCAGCTGTATCCGGACAACGTCCTCGGGTTCAAGCCCGACACGCGGCTGGTCGCTGTCCGCGAACGCAGTGCTGCACGAGAGCAGAACAAGAAAAAGCCCGAACACGACAGCACTGAACAGACGGGACGGAATACGTGGGTTCATCATAAAACGCCTCCGTCTCTGAATATAGTGTTTTCAGGGCGAATCGGCAGCTATCAGGGCACGAATGAAATGGAAGGAGTTTGCAGATGCGATCGGCAGGAAGCGCTCGAAATCGACCCTGGCATCGCGATTCGCTTCATCCGAGATGGTCCGGATAAGGCAGAACGGGAGGTCATTGAACGCACAGACCGATGCCACCGACGCACCCTCCATTTCAACAGCGTCACCGTGCAGCTCCGTGCGGAGGTAGTCCATGGTGCGCAGCCCATTCTGGCTGATGAACTGATCTCCGGTGAGTATCCTTCCGACATGAACGGTTCCGGACGCCGGCACCACTGTGCGAGCGCGCTCAACGAGGCGAAGGTCCGATGCTATGACCCGTACGTGTTCATACGGGATTTCACCGCGTGCGAATCCGAGTGGGGTTGCGTCCAGGTCATGCTGAATGCTGTCTCGCGCGACGAGCGTATCACCAATCCTGATGTCAGGGTTGATGCTGCCTGCCAGACCGGTGAAAACGAGCGAATCAAGCCGGAACTGCTCAATGAGATGTTGCGTTACCATGGCGGCCCGAGCCTTTCCGACCCCGCTCTTTCCCACAATAACCTCCACATCGTCGAGTCGACCAACATGAAACACGAAGGTACCGAAACGGTGCACGCGGTCGCGATTGAGGTGCGCAACAACGGTCTCTACCTCGCCGTCCATGGCGCCAAGAACTGCAATCACGTTTCTGTCTCCAGCACACGGGCAATGCGACCGCAGGCTGCATCGAGCCGATCACGACTCGTCGCGATATTCATTCGCAGAAAGCCTGCGCCCGCAGCACCGAATCTGGACCCTTGTATCAGCCATGCGCGAGCTTCGTCTCTCAGACGTCTTTGCAGCCTGAGATCGTTACTGTCGATCCGACTGCAGTCCATCCACAGCAGATAGGTGCCTTCAAGCGGCTCGATAGTCACCGGCAGGTGATCGAACCTGTCGCGTACGACGGCCTCGTTCGTCTTGAGATAGCTGATAACAGCATCGAGCCAGGCGTCGCCTTCCTGCCACGCCGCCGACGTACCCGCGAGCGTCATGACGTTCGGAATTCCACCGCCGCAGCCGCTGAGTCCTTTTGCAAGCCCGTCGAGCAGGCTGCGGTCCCGACTGTAGGCGAACGCACCGGGTAGGCCCGGTATGTTGAACGTTTTCGTTGCACTCACGAGCGTAACAAGCTTCAGGCCGGATGTTTCAAGCGACGCCGCCGGAACGAAGCGGCGTCCGGACACAATGAGATCTGCGTGTATCTCGTCAGCAACGAGTACCACGTTGTGGTGCGCACAGATATCCGCAGTCGCCTGAAGCTCGTTCTCGTCCCAGACCCGACCGACCGGATTATGCGGAGAACACAGAAGAAGGACCTTCGCCCCCGCCGATGCCCGCTTCTCCAGCTCATCGAGATTCATGGTATATCGACCATCTGTTCTTACCAGCGTGTTTTCTACGATGGTTCGACCGAGCCGCTCGACGGTCTCCGCGAAAGGAAAGTACACCGGTGGCTGAATAATGATTCCGTCACCGGGCTGGCTGTACGAGGCTACCGCAGCGTTAACACCGGCCATAACTCCCGGGAGCCAGAGGTGGTCGACTGGAGGACTGAAGCCGTATCGTCGTGCAGTCCAGGAGGAATACGCCTCGTACAGCGAGTCGGGCACGAAGGAGCAGCCGAAGACAGCCGCTTCAGTCCGCGACCTCAGCGCACTGAGAACCGGTTCGGGCGCGCGAAAGTCCATGTCTGCGACCCAGAACGGGTCCATATCCGGATGATGAGCCCGGCTCAAATGCCATTTCACCGAGTCTGACGGACCCGGACCGGGCACTACGAAATCATCAAGCTGTGTTCCAGTCATAGAACGATATCCTATCGCAAAGAACGTTGCAGCGTCACCGGAGTTCGGGATACGCTGTCCTTTATCATGAGGCCTGAGTTCATACCTGTCCGCGCCGCGCTCTTTCGCAAAACGCGAAGCTTCTTTCACACAGCCGGGTATCTTGAGGTTGACACCCCGACGCTGAGCCCGCGGCTGATACCGGAGGCTCATATTGACCCCTTCGAGACGTACTTTCACGACCCGTATCACGAGGGACGAAACGTTCCCCTGTATCTTGTCCCGTCGCCGGAGGTGCACCTGAAACCCCTCCTTGGACAGGTGGGAGGCCGTCTCTTCCAGCTGGGGCACTGCTTCCGGAATGCCGAAAGCGTCGGTGAACAGCATAATCCTGAGTTCACCATGCTCGAATACTATGAGTGCCCCGCAGATGAGCAAACGCTTCTTACCCGTACACAGGCTTTTATCAGGTCGCTTCAAGGCGACACTATCCTCGCGCAGATGGCTCAACGCAGCGGCGCGGATCGTCTGTTTTCGGCCACGGCAATCGAGATCCGAGTAGCTGATGCCTTTGAACGGTATACCGGCATCGAAATTACCGACGACGAATCGACGTTCGTTGAGCGATGTCGACAGTTCGACAGTAGCCTGTCCGAGGAGGCGTCGTGGAATGAGGCCTTCGACTACGTAATGGCTGCGCAGGTAGAACCACAGCTACCCCGCGACCGGCCGGTATTCCTGACCCACTACCCCTGGCAGGCCGAGGTGCTCGCCAGGAGAGCAGATGAGCTCTCGTGCAGGCGTCGTTGGGAGCTGTATATCAACGGGAGGGAAATCGCGAACTGCTTTGCCGAGGAACAGCATCCTGCCCGTGTATCCGAGTTCATGCACCGGCAGAATGAGTATCGACGCGACCGGGGAGCCTCGGTAATCCGTCCCGCTGTTGAAGTAGCCGACGCTCTACGGGGCAGCGAGCCCTGCGCGGGATGTGCACTTGGTTTCGATCGGTTGTTGATGATTCTCTGTGGCGTGAATTCTATTGAGGGGGTGATATTCTCACCCCTGCATGATAGTATCCGGCCCTGATACCGGTCGAATTCTTTCGCGACCGAAGTAATGAGGTAACAACATGATTAAAGCAGGATCAATCAGCAAGGGAGTGTGCCTGCTCCTGAAAGGCGACCCGTATCTCGTGGTCGAGCGGGAGTTTGTGAATCCCGGCAAAGGCCAGGCGTTCGCCCGGGTGAAGATGAAGAATCTAAAGACCGGACAGGTGCTCAGGGAAACGATCAAGACGAATGAAAGCGTCGAGGAAGCGACCGTAGAAGAACGGAACGCCCAGTTCCTGTATCAGGACGATGATGGCTACCACTTCATGGATTCCGAGACCTACGATCAGTTCATCGTACCGGTCGCCGGGCTCGAAGACAAAGCAAATTACATGCTCGAAGGCGAAAGCTATGATCTCGTGACCTGGGAAGGGAATGCGATAGACATCAAGCTGCCGCTGAAAATGGTACTGACCGTCGCCACGTCACCAGAAGCACTTCGCGGCGATACCGTCAGCGGTGCCACAAAACCCGCAACTCTGGAAACAGGCCTGCAGGTAAAAGTACCCCTCTTTATAAAGGAAGGTGACCGTGTTCTTGTGAACACCGAGTCTGGTGATTACGTCGAGCGCGTGAACTCGTGATACTGCACCGCTGTTCTGCATCTATCCGGTCAGGCTTGTGGCCGATCCGATAGATGTTTCCGGGCCAGACCTGCACGTATAACACGGGGGCCCGGTCTCAACTTCGCCAGATGACGACGCGCTGTCGGCGTGTCCCTGACATGCAGATCAACCTGGGGGAACGGTATCTCGATCCCGCTCTTCCTGAACTCACGCCAGATTTCGAGATTGGTCCACGAAAACGCTCGAACCCGGTCCCGGGCTGCACGAATCCAGCAATGAAGTCCAACGGTGATCCCTGAATCATCGAAGCTTTTATACAGGACGAATGGTTCCTTATCGGTAATTCGCCACGGATTCCGTTCGCCAACCCGCCGGAGCGCGTCACCTACCCGATCGAGATCGCTCGCGTAGGAAACCTGCACATCATTTACAACGATGATACTCGTGTCCTCGTAAGAATAATTATAGACCTGATTATTCACGAGGTGCTGGTTCGGGACAATTATGGTCTCATTTCGAAGCGTGTTGATGATTGTGGAGAGAAGTTTGATCCGCACGACAGTTGCCTCATTCTCGCCAATGAGAATACGATCGCCCTCCTTCACGATCCGGCTGAACAGCACAACAAGACCAGCGACGAAGTTGGCTACTACGGTCTGCAGACCAAACCCGAGACCGATACCGAGCACACCAAAGATCACCGCGAACGAACCGAGGTTTATCCCGATGATCGAAAGGCCTATGGCTGCGGATACGAAGATCACGACGTAGCGACCAACATTGGTCACGGTAAAGCGTGGACCATCATCAAGGTGAAGGTTCTCTTTCAGTGTGCGGTCAAGGAAACCGTACGACCGATTTCCGAGCCACACCGCGAAAGAGAGAATGGGTACCGCGAATATGACCGTCAGGAGCGAAATGGAGGTACCACCCGCCGCGTAGACCGGCTCGGCAAGAAACGAAAATGCCGACGACACGATCGCCGACAGCTCAGCCCCGAGCAGTCGCGCAGCGAGCGATCCGGTGACAACGAATCCGCCGAGCCACAGAAGCCTCGACAGTATCCGGACAACGCGGACCGGGATGCCCTGCGGCCCGCGCGCGTCGAATGTCCCGGATTCAGCGGGAGGCTGCTGCCGGTTACGCAGCATCCTGCGAATAATCGCAACGACGACAAGCGTCGCGACCGAGGGAAGCAGAAATTCGAGGATAAGCTGCAGTGGTGTGACGCTCAGTGTCAGCGGGCCAAGTACGATCGCTTCACTCATGGCGCTCGAGAAACTGTCGAACGCGGGACTCGTCATCGGCCGTGAGCTGTCCTGTTTCCACACCAGTCACTACGAGTTCATCGATCGTCGCGTATGAGTGCAGTCTGACATCTGCGCGTTCCATATCCCGACGGCCGGTGCTGCCTCGTTCGAGCAGTACCACGAGATCTCTGACAACGAGACTCTCGGCGCGTAGCACCTCAAGAGCCTCGATCTTGCTCTTGCCCGTCGTAATCAGATCGTCGAGCAGGAGAGCCCTCTCGCCGGGTTTAAACGCTCCTTCGATGCGGTTTCCGGTTCCATGCGCTTTCATCGGAATACGAGGGTAGATGAGCGGAGACCCTGTGGCAAAGGCTGCCGCCGTGCCCAGCGTCAGTGCGGCAACGGGAACGGCGGCAATCCGGTCGAAAATGAGGTTCTTCGCCATGCGGGCGTACGCTTCCCCGGCAAGTGCGAGAAGTCTCATATCGGACGATATCCGACGAAGATCGACGTAGAAGGGACTCGGAAGACCCGATTTCAGCGTGAACTGCCCCGTGCGGAAACAGTCGAACTCAATGAGCTTCGCGAGCAGTTCATGCTTGAGCACGTCATCCGACAGCTCCGAGGGGTCCGTGGCTGACCCGCCATGGCCAACTGCCGTCGGGGCGGTATCGGGGGAATAGTCGCCCGTGTAGCGCGAAGGTGGAAGCGTGCCGCGTGACCGGACCTGTTCAGCGGCGCGCCGTATCTCATCGCGATACCGGATTGCCGAAGCCTCAGGGTCGTCTGCCCCGGCGACCGCCCTCGCGACGACGGGGATGATGCGTCCTCCGTTCAAGTCGGCGCCGTTGGTTACCGTTTCCAGGGCGGTTGCACCCTGTGCTCCGACCCCGGGTGCAAGTATCCAGCATTCGGGGTGCCGGTTTCGGACCGCGCGGAGAGCCTCTCCGTCGGTCGCCCCGACAACGAGGCCAATGCGTGAAGAGACTTCGCACATGGTCTCGGCGACCGTCAGGTAGAAGGGCTCGTCATCCGGCCCGACCGGTATGTGTTGCAGCTCGCGTGCCGAAGGATTACTCGTACGGCAAAGCACGAATAGCGCCGTGTCATCCACGTCGAGAAACGGCAACAAACTGTCGGTGCCGAGGTACGGACTCACGGTTATGCACCGGACACCGAGTTCACCGAACGCAGCCTGTGCGTAGGCGGCCGCAGTTGCCCCGATATCTCCGCGCTTCGCGTCGAGAATAACCGGGACGTCCGGACCTATGTGCAACAAGGTGCGTTTGAGCGCCGTAATACCTGCAGTACCATGAGCCTCGTAGAACGCAATGTTAGGCTTATAGGCAAGCGTATACTCGCGGGTTGCATCTATGATGCGCGCGTTGCTATCAAATAACTGATCTCCGGAGTCCGGACCCGTATCAACTCGCGGGTCGAGTCCGACGCACAGAAGAGAATCGATATCCTGATGACGCCGTTCCAGGGTGGCGAAGAAACCTCGAGAAGTGCTGTTCATGTCCCGTGAGTCTATCGTCATAGAATCGTCTCGTGCAATAATCAAACGCATGAATGAAACACGTGCCGTGCGCGACCGTCTGACGTCCGGTAAATCGCTAGGGCTCGTCATAGACGTTCAGGAGCGCCTCGTTCCCGTCATGCATCAGTCCGAGCAGGTTCTGCTGAAGCTCGAGATTCTCATGAAGGGAATGACCCTTCTCGGAGTCCCGTTCTGCATGAGTGAGCAGTATCCGCGGGGACTCGGGCCGACGGTAGTGCCGATTTCAACAGCGGCACCCGGCATTACACCGATGGAAAAGATGGAATTCAGCTGTATGGCAAACGAGGCCATACGGAGCAGGCTGCTGGAAGAGGACGACCGCACCATAATTGTCGCGGGTATCGAAGCACATGTTTGCGTTCTGCAGACTGTCCTTGACGCCCTGCGTGAGGGTCTGTCCATCCTTGTCTGTGCCGATGCCGTCACGAGCAGACGTGTCTGTGATACCGAACACGCGCTCGATCAGATGCGGCAGTTCGGTGCGGTCATTGGCACCGTGGAATCGGTGCTTTTCGAGCTATGCTCTGTCTCGGGCACGGACCAGTTCAGAGAACTGTCGAAACTCGTCAGGTAGCTTCGGGTCGGAGAAGCACCGTCTCGTAGGCTTGAAGCTCAAGACTCAACGCGCCGTTGTCTTCCCTGTGAGGAAGCAGGATGTCGTCAGTACACAGATCCCGAAACAGGGCGGGGCTGTCAACAGTGTGAGGTGAAACGCGGGCCGAGGGGATCTCAGCGGTTCCTGCCTCGCGTGAGGCATTTGCTATGAACCACAAAGCTGTCTCGTCCCCCTCCGTCGTGAGCACCGCCGAGTACAGGCTCTGGTCCGATTCTGCCCTCGTGTGAGAAACAATGCGAAAAGGCATAAAGGTTGCAGCCACGGGTACCAGGGCATTATAGAAGCCGTACGCGAATGTATCTGCAGTATCGAGACTCGTCGCGACCGCGTCGATGACGGCGCTCGCATTCGTCAGGTCCACATCACGGGGTAGAAAGCATCGGATGTCCACCGACAATCTGCCGTTACCCGAAAGAAGGATCGCTGCGATCTGAGCAATGATTACGGCTCGCTGAGCTTCGGGGAGCGCTTCCGGAGCTGCCCGGCGGAGCAGATCGTGCAGCTGCTCGCCTTCATCAGGACCAGAGACCAGTGGAACGGACAAGGGGGTATCGCCCGTGGCTATCGGCCCTGAAGCCGATACCGGGGTCCAATCGTCCGGGATATGCCGGTTATGTCCCGACAGAAACGATACGAGCGAAACGAACGGCTGTGGTCCGCATACACCAGACGTCAGCTCATCGAGCGCGACTACGTGCTCGAACAGGCCCTGGAATACCTCTGTGAGGAGAAGTTCGGTTATCTCGTCGTGGTAAAGGCGTGAGGGGTCAGATATCGGAATATACAGGCTGCACTGGTAAGACACGGAATACTCGCGGCAGGAAAACAGGAAACGCCCGCCGGATGGAACATCCATGCTAACGAGCGTTCCTGTGCGGCCTCTGCTCAGTTACTCACAGGCGGAATGACAATCTTCTTGAATACGGAAGCAAATACTGCCGCAGCCTTATCCGAGTCTCTCAACGGGATGCGAGCGTCTTTCCTGAAGGAGTCGGCGAAGAAAGCCTGTATCTCAGCGACGATATTCTCGCTGTAGTAAAAAAGGTACGAAAAGTTGTTTCCAGTCGGCTCAAGTATGGTAAAGGCGCTGTACGAAATAACCGGTTCTTTCGCAATCATGATCCGGTCATCCCTCGCGGATGTATGTATCTCCAGTTCCTTGAATCGATACGGGATCTGATATTCCGCCTCGCGGTATGCGGGTTCGATATGCTTTTTCGCGTAATTCCGGGGTTCAACGAGAATGTATACTTTCGCGCCCTCGGCCTGAAAGGTCAGACTGTTCTCAGAGGCATAAATATCCTTCACGTTGGAGTAGGATACCGCTTCATACCGCGTGTACGTGCTGTTTTCATCGAAGAACGAACTGACGATAAAACCTCCGTCCGTCGGAAAATCGCTTTCACGATAGGCGGCAAAGAGCTCTTTCATTTTAGCCATAGGGTCTCCTTAGTCATTTTACTCTACTGCATTCTAACGTTTTTTGTCTCGATCGTCTAATGAGAAATAGTTCATGCCGGGTATTGTAGCGAAGCTGAGTTGCTTCCGATATACTTGCAATTCACCATGGATGTGAAGACTGCGTTTCGCATATTCCGTTTACAGGAAAATCCGACCGAAACGGATTTGTCTGTCTCTTACCGTAATCTCGTAAAACGCTTCCATCCTGATAACAATCCGGGCAAGGAAGACTGGGCCCACAGTCGAATGGTGATTATCAATAACGCCTTCGAGATGGCTCGCGGTGCGCTGGCCTCCGGAAACCCTGCTTCAAGGTCGGATGCAGACGCCACGACCCGCAACGGTACACCACGCAGTCGGGAAGCGGAGAAACGGAACCGGCCGGTACTGAACGTACACGATCTTGAGAATCTTATGCTCGACGGCATGTACCGCTACTATCAGTATGGACTTGAAAACATACATCTTCGCTCGCAGGGAAGCTTCAGATCACATTTCCGGAAGTCCCTGAAAACCCTCAAGAAGAGTATCGACGACATGGAGAGACGGATTACCGGACACGCCGGACGGTATGACGTTCGCAAAGCGGTCACTATCCTCGAGTTTGCAAGCTGTTTCTCCGAGTGCATACAACTCGAACGTTACTACACGCCGGCCGCGAATGCAGCACATGCGCGTGCGTATCGTAAGTATCGAAACGCGTCTGAGCTCCTTGATGCATATATAAGGTCACGTCTCTTCCCGGAACTGAACAGCACAACACGTCGACCGCCACTCGGTGGTCCCGGTCTGTGCGAACAGGATCTCTTGTTCGTGATCTGCCACCATCACGATTCGGGTTGGGGCGATTACTCGGTGATGAAATTACGCCTTCTTGAGGTCTTTCTGGCCTACCTGAACATACAGCCATAAAAAAACCGGATGCCCCTGGGCATCCGGCTCGTAGTCCGAATCTCTTCCGAGAAGGGCTATTTCGTTTCAGCCTTCTTTGCAATGTTCATCTGGGCAATCGCCAGTTTCGCAATCGGAATGCCATACGGTGAACACGACACATAATTCAACCCGATCTCCCGGGTGAATGCAATATTTTCCGGTTCAGCTCCGTGTTCTCCACACAGACCGAGTCTCAGGTCCGGTCGCGTCAGTCGTCCTCGTTCGGTCGCAATCGCAATCATTTCCTTGACCTGTTCGCCGAGCACCTTGAAGGGATTTTCTTCGAGCAAGTCGAACTCATTGTAGTCGGAAAAGAAGTTATTGAAGTCGTCGCGCGAAAGACCATTCGTTGTCTGCGTAAGATCATTCGTACCGAAGCTGAAGAAGTCAGCATACCGAGCAATACGGTCGGCGTGCAGCGCTGCGGCCGGCAGCTCAATCATTGTACCGACCCGGTAATGTACCGGTTCACTTTTGTGCTTCTTGCGCACTTCTTCTTCGATTTCCTTGATGCCGACGATCTCCTTACCTTCGATGTGCTTTCCGTTCCGTATCGCCTTGATCTCGTTGGCGCTCATTACGAGAGGTACCATTATTTCAATTACAGCCTCGATCTTCTCTTTCTTGAGCTTGTAGGCAGCTTCGAAGATTGCCCTGACCTGCATGTTGTAGATCTCCGGGTAACTTATCGCGACGCGAACGCCTCGATGTCCGAGCATCGGGTTTACCTCTTTGAGCAGATCACATTGCTGCTGCACATCAGAAGCCGTCATCTTCGGGTACTTCTTTTTCATGAAGCTCACGAACTGCTTCATGCTGTCGGCGCCGTGAGGCAGAAACTCGTGAAGAGGTGCATCAAGCAACCGGATCGTAACAGGCTTACCCGCCATAATCTTGAAGAGCTTGTAAAAGTCGGACACCTGCATTGTTTCGAGCTTCGAAAGAGACTTGACCCGCTGAGCCTTATCTCCAGCCAGTATCATCGAGCGAAACTCGTTAATACGATTATCGGCAAAGAACATATGTTCCGTTCGACAAAGCCCTATTCCGGCCGCCTTGAACATGGATGCAAGCTCGGCGTCTTTCGGCTGATCGGCATTTGCTTCGACGTCAAAATCACCGATCTGCTCCTGTATCAGGTCGAGGAGCTCGAGCAGACCACTTCCAGAAGGGTTAGGTTCGGTCAGCGACGCCTTACCGAGATAGATCGTCGGATCGTCGTAGTAAGGGACACTCAACGTGACGTAGTCCCCTTCTTTGATCGTCTTCTGACCGATCTTCAACTGTGTTTTTGCAAAAGAACCACCGGGAAAAACAAGTGCAACCTTCCCGAGGCTCCGGGCAACGACCGGCGCGTGGGACGCGTATCCCCCCTCGGTGCTCAACACGCCCTTCGCGACTTCGATGGCCTTCACGTCCTCGGCGTAAGTAGACGGCATCGCAAGAATGAGGTTCGTATCCTCTCCGGACTGCGTGGCCCGACGGTGTTCCTTGAGCAGAGCATCAGTCGAAAAATACACACGTCCTATTGCAGCACCGACGGCACCGGCAATTCCACCGGTAATGTTACCAAACTTCTTTACCGAGGTGAGGTCAAGCGCCGGATGTAGCAGTTCGCTGAGACGCCCTGGCTTGATCGCGTTAATCACGTACTCGGCGTCGACAACGCCTTTTCTATGCAAATCAAGCAGAGTCTTGATCTCCGCCTGTGTGGAGCGGTTCTCCGCAGCGAACTGATCGATCACCCACAACTTACCGCTTTCCACGGTAAAACGCACCTGACGAATTTCCTTGAACCGGGACTCAAGCTCGGCGGCGATACGTTCGAGTTCTTTCCGTACTTTCGGCGTAATTTTCTCGATCGGCTTACCGGCAACTTTGCGGTCGTCAAAGGCCTCGGGAAAGAACTCTCCCGAGATGCGGTCTTCGCCCGCTATAATGTCGTGGGTATAATAGCTTCCAAAATAGCTTTCCTGTCCGTAATTACCGAACACCATTGCCTGCACCATAAGTGCAGAATCTTCACTGGTTGGACGTGTCGCGAAAAGGGCCTTATAGCGGTCTATGACCCACACAAGCTGCGCGAACCCGTCTGTCAGGACTTCTTCCGGGTATACACTCGCGTACTTGTCCATTGATTTCTCGACAGCCGCCTTCTTCTTCGCCTTCCGGAGTTCGGCTTCAAAGGCATCGAGTTTCTTCTTGCGCGCCGCGGTCACCTCTCCGAGGCGTTCGAGCTGCATCATTTTAATGAGCACGTTCGCGAGCTCATGATAGGCGAAATCATCCCCGACGTGCTTTGCAAAACCAGTCACGGTTTTCTTGTGCAGACCGATGTTATGTATGGTCGAAAAGGTGTTCACCATGTTCAGCATGGGACTTTCAACGACCTTGATGAGCATCGGATTTTCGGGATTATCGAATCCCTTTTCCATCCACCCTTCCATTTTCCGGACAGGCTCAAGTAGAAAGTCTTTCTCTGAGGCCGGGTTATCGCTGACGTTTCCGAGCGTGTCACTCGTGAGCACGAAGCCTGGAGCGATCGGGAGGCCAAGTGAGGCCAGCTCCATGACCCGTTTACCGCGACTCCCGAGTTCATCGAAACCGGTGGGATCTGAAAGGAATTCTTTCGAGTTAAAAGCGTGATACGTCTTCATTTATCTGATACTCCCCTACGGGTATACAATCTGGTTTCTATCGTCGGGTCCCCAAGCTAAAACAGCTGAAGAACTCTATCGACTGCGCCGTGCAGGAAGGCTTCAAAACGCGGACTCGCGCCTTCGAACAAATACCGACGAAGCTTCGAGATATCCTTGGGATCTTCGCCGACAACACTGATCATGATCGGCGTCCCGTGCTTGACCTTGCCCCATTTGAACAAGGCGTTGATATCATTGATTCGTTCATTCTCATACCAGATAAGGACGTCAAAATTCGGATACTTCGACTTATACGACTCAATAATGCGCTTCCAGGACTCCACGTTACCGTTGTGAAAGAGCTCGTTCGTCACGTTTACCGGTATACGCGCCGTCATGCGCTGTCGTCCGCCGCCTCCCGTCGGAGCCGCCGCCGGGGCCTGTGGGGTCTCAGCTCCGCTGGTCACTGGTGCCTGCTGCGGTTCGGACGCGACCGTTGCCGGTCGAGCTGCCACCTGTGCTTTCCGTTCGCTGATGTAGGCCTTCTTGCCCTTGATCTTCGAGCCTTCAAGGAGGGCTACACAATCATCGGCTGCCTGCTCAACCGTGGAAGCCTTTACGTCCTCGCCCGATGCTACCCCGACGTACAGAACGGCGAGTTCGTCTCTAACCATTGTCCCAATCGGCTCGAAATGCTCGATTTTTTTGGGATTCACGACGAAGATGCCGGTCTGCGGATGGTGGTATACGAGAACAAGTTCGAGAGCCGACCAGTCTGCGAGAACCCGAGCTATCGATGCAGCGTCCTCGATGGTACTCCCGAGATTCCATGCACGAATGGAATATCCAAGCTTTTCTTCGAGGACAGCTGAGAGAATCGGCTTGATTTGATGTCGCTCGACTCGACCGGAATCGAGACTCTCATTAAGCAGGTCGGCGAGATTTGCACCTCGTCCGACCTGTCCCACATATTGCGTTACAATTTTGAAGTGACGCAAGGCGGAGTTGAACCCCGCCTTGCGTGCCAGAACGTTTAGTGTGTTGTCCATAGGACTACAGCTCTTGTAAATCGTCAGTCATTGAGCGCGACGGTGTAACGTCTGCCCGACCCTTTATCTGATCTCCCGCGGCTGCCTGTGCAGCTGAGGCCACCCCGGCAACTTTCTCCGGTTCGCCTGTAAAGCTCTGGTTCAGATCGGCGCGTACCGTCGATCGTCGTCGCTTGAACTGTGCAAACGCAGCATCCTGGAAGCCTTTGGATACACCGTGGAGGAACTCGTTGAGTACGTTAGCCATGGCGTTCAGCGTAAACTTCTTGCGCTTGATGCTCGAGATATCGACGTCGAGGATCAACCCTGCCTGAATGTGATAGGGATTGATCAGATAGTCGAAGGACTCAAACTCCTTCTCGAGGAAATCAATACGGTTGTCGAGAATCACCCGTGGCTGCGGGTTCTGATAACCGAACTGGTTACTGACCTTTTCACGGCTTCTCTTGAGCATTTTCTTGAAGAGCTCTTTCTCGTACAGATAGGTCTGGTTGAGTCGCTCGACATCGGTGTCTTCCGCCTTGAGCCGCATGATCTCGTTCCAGGTCTTCTGCATGTCTTCATACATAGGATCGCCGGAAAGTTCTTTCTGCTTTCGAATACGCCCGCGGACACTCTTGGAGAGATCCTCGAAATCATTGATCTTGAAACTGCTCTTGCCGTTCTGGTAGATCGCCTCGGTGACGTCCCAGAGATGACCGATTTCGTTCTTGAACTGCTCCATCTGCTGGTCATACGCTTCCCGCTCGGCATTCAGCTGATCGGAATCGTAGAATTTGAGTCGAAGCTGATACCGTTCGTCGGGAAGGCGGATCGGATCAACGTCTTCGTACTCCCGAATGATCAGCTCACGGGCATTCTTGAGGTTCTCAATGTACTGATAACCCATCTTAGACGTATCAAGAATCGAAGTGATCGAGTTTACTGCCGTGTTGAATCCACGGTTGCGAATATTTTCCATATCCACGATCTTCTTCAGATTCTCCCGAATGTTGATCGGATCGAACTCTTTCTGATCGATTTCTGCGCGCAGTCCTTCGATCTTCTCAAGAAGATTCTTGGCAAGGAAGGTGTACCGCTTCGAGTTCTCGTCTTCCGAATCGTCGTCCGTATAGTTCGGGACCCGCTTCATCTTTTCGAACATCACCTCGCCGTCGGAAAGCTCTTCCTTCCCTTCGTCAATGAGCTCGTCCTGGAAACGCTCGATTTCGCGTTCGATCAGGTTCGTGATCGTGCGGGAAATCTGATCCTTGATGAGGTACTCAACGGTGACCTGATACTGGAACACAGGGCTGATAAGTTCGCTGTCGAGAATATTAACGCTGAGTTTCGTGTCGCTGACCGTACGCGGTTTCGAACTGGAATCCTTAAACGCACACTTGATGACTGCATAAGCATTTTCACCGCGAATGAACGCACCGACGTCCGTCTTCTGTCGAAGCAGCGAGTTAGTGTCGTTTTCGAGGTCATTCATTCCACGCTGTATATGTCCCTGAAGGTGTCCATACATGTTGACGATGGACTTCTCGATTTCACCGGTGTTGAACTTGTCTGCTCCGGCGATCTGATCGAGCATCTCCGAGATCTCTTTCGGGGAGTAACGGGCAAGCGCCTTGCTCTCTTCCTTGTCAATAAAGTTGCGAACTTTCTTCACCATTTCATCTTCAGTCGTAACGATGAAACGGTTGAACATATTCTGATAGTTCTGGTTGTAGTAGTTGTAGAGTTTCTCTTTGAGGCCGCCCATTATGTCGAGCTGCTCAAGAACTTCGGTCGGCAGTTTGACCTCGATATCCTTGAGGATATTTTCTACTTCTTCGTCGATGAGTTGCTGATACTCACCTTTCTGATTACGCCCTTCCTGCGCCAATGAGTTCCTCGAACCGACAGCCGATGGCTTTCGGGGATGGAATACATTTGGACTTCTTGGGATGTCCGACATCTTATGCTCCTTTGCCTGGATTTAGGTACTGGTCTGAACACACGGTCCCTTCAGACCCCAATATATCACACTATAGAATAATGACAAATCGAAAACAAATTTCAAGTGGGCAGCCCTAATCATTTTCCTGCCTCACTATTGCTGCCGCCGCGCGTATTCGAGCAGCAAACGCACTGCTGAGCGCCTGTACGGCCATGTCATCGAGCTGGCCGGCGAGGTTTTCCCGATCGCTGCTTTGAAGATCACTGAGAACGACATTGTCCATGAGCGCCTCGTACCTGTTCAGTATCGTCCGTATGTCGTCACGTATTGAACGAGCGGCAAGAAACCAGATGTAGTCGCCTGAGACCACCTGATACGTACGACTGTCCGGTAACACGAGTACGGTGTCGGGAAGCACAAGGTCCGGATCCGGTCCTTCGGTCGGAGGATCGCCCATCTCGCGAAAACCGCTGGCGACAGCGATACGGTTGGTGATTCGAATGAGGTCCGCTATGCTGATCGCAAGGTCGGTGTAGATGCCCGCAGCGTCAAGAGCAGGGTCAATTGATACCCCGGATGGCGATCCAAAGCTCAGGTTCATACCGTTTCCGTCGAGTTCAACGGTGGTGTCCGTGTCGCTTATCTCACCGGAAGGACTCTCGACAGGGTCGATATCCGTGTCCGGAGTTGCGGGATCTGCGTCTGCGTCTGCGTCTGCGTCTGCGTCTGC
>SKXQ01000066.1 GCA_007128315.1 Spirochaetaceae bacterium
AAGCGAAAGCGCACCGATCACGACTGGTTT
Source organism: Spirochaetaceae bacterium (assembly GCA_007128315.1). Lineage (GTDB taxonomy): Bacteria > Spirochaetota > Spirochaetia > DSM-27196 > SKKC01 > SKKC01. Next base: position 31 of record SKXQ01000066.1, read on the forward strand.
GCTCTTCCAGAAATCGAGTTGCACAACCCCTTTCTGGAACCGTTCGCGTTCCTTGTGTATCTCAGGGTCCGTCACGGTCACACCGAGCTTGCCCGCAACCCCAGGCACAAAGCGGATAATGCAGTACACAACTGTTGCAATGGCGACCGACACGATTATGGTCGGGGCGAGGTCCCGGGTAACAAACCACGTAACAAGCGCACTTACCATGGACGCAGTCCCGGTCCACGGCTCGCTCTTGAACAGGTCAAAGGACACAAAGGCGAGCATGGCCCCGACACCTGCCATCATCGACAGAATAATGACCGGGCCGACAAAGTCAATTATGACCTGGTTCAGTCCGAGAAGCGCGGGAACCACCAGAAAGACGCCGCCCCAGAAGACGATGCTCAGACGCTCCTTGATGGTGCTTCCCATGCGCCCGGCGAGGGTAATGGTCTCGGCCTGGAAGCTGATGGTCGCAACCGAGCCGTAGGCGAGTGAACCAAGCGCGCCGATAATGAAACCTACGGCGGTCGGAAAAGCGGCGAAACCGAAGGTGAGCGCGAGCAGCCCCTGCGGCACACCGTTCACGACAACCGCAAGCGCGGTGAGAAGGTCAGCGACAAATTCGGACATGAGATCCCCCAGAATGGAATGTTTATGCGACCGATTGTACTGATATGCGAGAACTATGCAATCAGTATGCCATTACACTCTGCAGCCAGCGTTCGGCTTCGCGCAGTTCCATGCCTTTGCGCTTCGCGTAATCCTCCACCTGGTCCTTCATGACGCGGCCTACGGAGAAGTACTTCGACTCCGGGTGAGCGTAGCAGAAGGCACAGACCGATGCTCCCGGTTGCATCATCCGGCTTTCGGTCAGCGTCATACCGATCTCCTGATCCGGTTTCAGCAGCTCCCACAGAAGCTCCTTCTCGGTATGGTCGGGGCAGGGCGGGTAGCCGGGCGCCGGTCGTATACCCTGGTAGTTAATGTGCAGGAGCCCCTCAATGTCCAGATCTTCGTCAGGAGCGTAGCCCCACATCTCCTTGCGGATCTTCTCGTGCAGGCGCTCTGCGAAGGCTTCGGCAAGCCGGTCTGCGAGTACCTTGGCCAGGATCTCGGAGTAATCGTCGTTCTGCTGCTTGTACCCGGCCACGATCTCGTGCAGCCCGTCTCCTGCCGTATCGGTAAACGCGCAGATATAGTCGGGTATATCAGTGTCCTTCGGGGCTATGTAGTCGCAGAGGCTCAGGTAAAATGGCGTCTCGGTCTTGCGCTTCTGCTGCCTGAGGGTCGGCAGCGTCGCCATTACCTCGCTTCGCGTGTCATCGGTATAGATTTCTATTTCGTCCTGGTCGTTGGTGTTTGCGGGCCAGAATCCGACCACCGCGTGCGCCTTGAGCTTCTTGTGCTTGATAATGTCGGCGAGCATGATCTGAGCGTCTTCGTACAGTCTGCTTGCCGCCTCGCCCATTTCTGGATCAGTCAGCATGTCGGGAAACTTGCCCTTCATGTCCCAGGCAACGAAAAAGTACGCCCAGTCTATGTAGCGGGCAATCTCTGCTAGGTCGAAATCGCGGAAGACCGTGGTGCCGAGCTTCCGAGGCTTCTGTGGCCGGTAGCGGCCGCTTTCGTAGTCGCCCTTCCAGTCGGGGAGGAAACGCTTCGAACGGATTTCTGCCAGGCTCAGGTACTCTTTTTCGGTCGACTCTGATGCGCGCTTCGCGCGGACGCGTTCATGGTTTGCGTTGACCTCGGCTATGTATTCGTCCCGCGCACCCTTGTTCAACAGTTTGCTCACGACGCCAACCGCAATGCTCGCGTCTTTCACGTGAATTACGGGGCCGTGATACTGCGGTGCGATCTTCACCGCCGTATGGATCTGGTTCGTGGTTGCCCCGCCGATCAAAAGCGGCAGTTCGAATCCCTCGCGCTCCATTTCCTTTGCCACGTGTACCATCTCGTCGAGGCTCGGGGTAATTAGACCTGACAGGCCGATGATGTCCGCGTCGTGTTTCCGGGCAGCTTCGAGAATGTCGGGGCAGGGCACCATGACGTCGAGGTCAATTACCTCGTAGTTGTTGCACTGCAGAACCACGCCGACGATGTTCTTGCCTATGTCGTGTACGTCGCCCTTGACAGTGGCCATAATCACGGTGCCTTTTTTCTCGGCGGCCTTGCCGGACGCCTTCTGTTCGGCTTCGAGGAAGGGCAGGAGGTAGGCGACGGCCATTTTCATGACCCTTGCGCTTTTGACGACCTGCGGCAGGAACATCTTGCCGCTGCCGAACAACCCGCCAACGACGTTCATGCCGTCCATGAGGGGGCCTTCAATGACGTCGAGCGACTGTACAGCCTTCCCACGCGCTTCTTCGGTGTCTTCCTCTATGAAGCTCGTGATTCCTTTCACGAGCGCGTGCTCGAGGCGTTTCTCGACCGGGGCTTCCCGCCACGCGAGATCCTTGACGGCCGTTGATCCGCCTTTATCGGCGACCTTGTCGGCGTAGTCGAGCAGCCGCTCTGTCGCGTCCTCGCGGCGGTTCAGTACGAGGTCCTCGCACAGCTCCAGAAGCTCGGGCTCTATGTCGTCGTACACCGCAAGCTGCCCCGCGTTGACGATGCCCATGGTGAGCCCGGCCTGTATGGCGTGATACAGAAACACCGCGTGTATCGCTTCGCGCACCGTGTCGTTACCGCGAAAGCTGAAGGACACGTTACTGACGCCGCCGGAAAGCTTCGCGTGCGGCAGGTTTTCCCGGACCCGGGTACAGGCACGAATAAAGTCGTTCGCGTAGTTGCGGTGTTCGTCAATGCCGGTCCCGATTGCAAAAATATTGAGGTCGAAAATAATGTCTTCCGGGGGAAATCCCACATCATCTGTCAGAATCCGGTACGCTCGCTCGGCTATCTCAAACTTCCGGTCCTCCGTCCCCGCCTGGCCTTCCTCGTCGAAGGCCATGACTATGGTGGCGGCTCCGTACTTCATGATCTCGCGTGCACGCTCGCGGAAGAGTTCTTCGCTCTCTTTAATGCTGATGGAGTTCACCACGCCCTTGCCCTGCACGCACTTGAGCCCGGCTTCGATTACCTCCCACTTGGAGCTGTCGATCATGACGGGAATGCGCGAAATGTCGGGCTCGCTCGCCATGAGCTTCAGAATGCGTTCCATTTCTACCGCGCCGTCGAGCATGGCTTCATCCATGTTCACATCAATCATCTGGGCGCCGTTTTCGACCTGGTCGCGAGCGACTTCGAGGGCTTCCTCGTATTTCTGCTCGCGGATCAGGCGCAGGAACTTCCGGCTTCCGGTCACATTTGTCCGCTCGCCAACGTTCACAAACAGCGAATCGTCTTGAATAATCAGCGGCTCGAGGCCTGAGAGTCGTGTGGTTTTTGGATCCTCGGGCACGATCCGTGGCGAGTGCTTCGAAACGGCCTCCGCGATCTGCCGGATGTGTGCGGGCGTCGTGCCGCAGCACCCCCCGACGATGTTCACGATCCCTTCTTCCGCAAAATCCCCGAGAACCTTCGCCATGAACTCGGGGGTGTGATCGTACCCGCCCATGTCGTTGGGCAGCCCGGCGTTGGGATGCACGCTCACGGGGAACTCCGCGTTCGATGCGAGCTCCTGCACGTACTCGTGCAGCAGGTCGGCTCCGAGTGCGCAGTTCAGGCCGACGCTGAAGGGTTTGGCGTGGCGGATGGAGTTCAGAAAGGCAGTTGTCGTCTGTCCGGTGAGCGTACGTCCGCTTCGGTCAGTTATGGTCCCCGATATCATGACCGGGAGCTCTGTCCCCCGCTCTTCGAATACGGTGCGCACGGCGTATATGCAGGCTTTCGCGTTCAGTGTGTCGAATATCGTTTCTATGAGAATCAGGTCGGCTCCACCGTCCATGAGCGCCCGGGTGGCTTCAAGGTAGGCGTCGCGGACGTAGTCAAAGCTCACCGCCCGAAACCCGGGATTGTTTACATCCGGGGATATGGATAGCGTCTTGTTGGTCGGCCCGAGCACACCTGCGACAAACCGTGGTTTCTCAGGAGTACGTGCTGTCGCCTCGTCGGCTGCTTTCCGCGCAAGGCGTGCGGCGCAGTAATTCAGCTCGTAGACCAGGGGTTCGAGCGCGTAATCGCCCTGGCTTATGCTCGTGGAGTTGAATGTGTTGGTTTCGACGATGTCGGCTCCGGCGTCGAGGAAGGCGGAATGAATGCCGTAAATGATGTCGGGTCGGGTAATGGTCAGAAGATCGTTGTTCCCCTGCTGATCGTTACCGGCCGCGCATGCGGTATCTATCGTCTTGCGCGCGTGCTGCGACATGTACCACGAGCCGCTCTCGTCCCATCCTGAGTGTTCAGCGACAGGTCTGACGAACGGCGTGTGCTCAGGTGCATCGGTCGCCGCCGGCTTGCCGAGAACGGTCTGCTCCATGGGACTCGCGGTGCGTGTAGCGCCGCGATAGTCTTCTTCCTTCAGGCGATAGCTCTGTATCATGGTGCCCATGGCACCGTCGAGAATGAGAATTCGCTCCTGCAGGAGACTGGTCAATGTGGTCTGTATGTGGTTTGTCATAAATCTTTGCTCTACCAACTGGTTGTGACAATCGTAATGGAATTGAAGTATCTTTCCTATATGCACATAGCAGACGTCTACCGACAGGGTGGGCCCGCGTTCAGTTTCGAGTTTTTTCCTCCAAAGACCGAAAAGCAGGCCGAACGGCTCAAGGAGACTATTCGCGACCTGGTACCCCTGAAACCGGCAGCCGTCAGCGTGACCTACGGAGCGGGCGGTTCAACCCGGGAACGGACCCATGATCTGGTAGTGGACATACAGCAGGAAAATCGTCTGACGGTGGTTTCGCACCTGACCTGTGTCGGTTCGACGAAGGACGAGATCGCCGGTGTCCTCGATCGCTATGCGGAGAGCGGTATCGTAAATATCATGGCGCTGCGCGGCGACCCGCCGGATGGAGGTACCTTCGAGCCGGTTCCCGGGGGTTTCGGTTATGCGTCAGAACTCGTTGCGTTCATCAAAAAGCGCTATCCCACGATGGGAGTGGGGGTCGCAGGGTTTCCCGAGGGGCATCCGGCGACACCGAATCGTCTGCAGGAGATCGATTATCTGAAGGCCAAGGTCGATGAAGGAGCGGACTATGTGTGTACGCAGCTCTTCTTTGACAACCACGACTTTTACGACTGGCGGGAACGCTGCCGTCTCGCAGGCATACGCCTGCCGCTCGTGGCGGGCCTCATGCCCATTACCTCGCGCAAAGGGCTTTCCCGCATGGCAGAGCTCGCAGCAGGGTCGCGCTTTCCGGCCCGGCTTCTGAAGGCGATCTACCGCGCCGAAGACGACGCCGGAGTGGAAAGCGTCGGGGTCCACTGGGCGAGTGCGCAGGTCATGGATCTGATTGAAAACGGGGTCGACGGAGTTCACTTCTACACGCTGAACAAGTCAACGGCGACGAGGCGGATATACGAGTCCCTTGGCGTGCACAGCTCCGATGCGCTCAGCTCTCGGCCGGTTTCGCAAACAGATCCAGCCCGTCCCTGACGACTTCAATGACACCGCGTTTTTCCGCCGCCTCGGCGAGCTTCTTGAAGCGGTTGTACCCGAACTTGTGAAAGTCTACGTTGCGATTCTTCATCTCCTTGCTGATGAGCGCGAATGGAGCGGGCTTGCCGTTTGACTTCGCCGTATGCTCCACCACCACGTCCCGCAGCGTTGCAAACGGCTCCGAGAAGCTGAACTGCTTCGTTTTCGAAGACTCCGGGATATCAAGAACGAGGTCGTTCTCGGTCGGACTGATCGCGACGTGTCCAGCGTCGCGGGCAGCGAGTACAAACGACTTCCAGCTGCGGTAACCGAGCTTGGACTCGTCGAAGTCCTCGTTCAGCAGGCGCAGACGAATCTTTACCGGTCCGAGCGTCGGCACTTTTCGGCTCTGCTTCATCATGGACACCGTTTCGGTCAGCAGCTCGAAAGCGCGCTGCTTGGTCAGCTTGGTATCGTCCTTGCCGTTTCCCCGTCCGGTCCTGGCATCCTCGCGTTCGTCCTCGAGATCAGCTTCCTCGTCGGCGAGGAGATCGCGATAGTCCTGAAAGGTGTCGGCGAGGGCAAGCAGATCCTCGCTCGCGTTCTTCGAGTCGCACAGCACGATGCTCTGCGCGCCGCGGCGGCGAATCGAGACGATCAGCGGCCGGAAATCGGTGTCACCTGTGACCAGGATGTAGCTCGAGATATGCGGATACAGGAACAGCAGTTCCATCGCGTGAGTGACCATGGAAATATCCGAACTGTTTTTCCGTGCGCGCGGGACGTGAATCAGCTGGAAACTCTGTTGTGCGAGCCGGGCGTCACTGCCCTTCCAGTTGCGTCTGCTCCAGTCGGCGAAGGCAAACGAGACGGAAACACGCCCGTAGCGTGAGGCGAAATCGGTGATAGTGGATACCATTTCCGAGGTAGCGTTCGGAGCGACGTTCTCGACGTCCCAGAGTATGGCGACATTACGGTCTGAGCCGGATTCATTCATGGAACCATCGTACACCCGACACGAGGCTTGTGCCAGTCACAGGGGTGAAAGCGGTCTTGCCGGGGTGTGGCGCACCTGCGTACTATACCGCCATGGAATGGAAAGCAAGTCACATACTCGTCTCAAGTCAGGATCTTGCCCGGCGTCTGAAGCAGGAAATCCGGCAGGGTGCCCGCTTTGAAGAGCTTGCCCGCAAGCACTCGACCTGCCCGAGCAAGTCAAGCGGAGGGGACCTGGGCTGGTTTGGTCCGGGGAAAATGGTGGGAGAGTTCGAGACCGCGTGTAAACGTCTCGGGGTCGGTTCGGTGAGCGACCCTGTGCGTACACAGTTCGGCTATCACATCATTAAAGTGACCGGCAAGCGGGGCGATTGAACAACGTGCAGCCAGGCCGGGCCCCGTGGCGAGAACGCCCGCCCATAGACGCACGTTTTCCGGTGCGTTGCTGGCGCGGGCACATGAACAGTTTTCCGCTGCACTGGCACGAATACGTCGAGCTGTGTCTGGTCGAGTCGGGCATGCTGACCGTGTTTGTGGACGGCCGTCGTCTGAATCTCGTGGAAGGTGAGCTTGTAATCGTAGGGCCCCAACGAATACACGGCTACGAGGGGAACGGGGATTCGCCCCAGATCATCCTTGGGCAGTTCGGCCTTGAAGAGATAACGCTTCCTGTGGGTCCGGTTTCTGACGTGCAGGCTGCGGCG
>SKXQ01000040.1 GCA_007128315.1 Spirochaetaceae bacterium
ATCATCGACATTATAAATGCCATAGCCAGCCAGACCAATCTTCTGTCCATGAACGCAGCAATCGAGAGCGCTCACGCAGGGGAGGCGGGAAGAGGCTTCGCTGTTGTGGCCGAAGAAATTCGTAAGCTTGCCGAGTCTTCAGCAGCGAATGCCAGTATTATTGCAAAGTCCCTGACCGCCATGACCGACCAGATCGGGCAGGCAGAAAAGACCAGCAGGAAAAACCGCGAATCCTTCGAAGACATTCACCGGGAGGTAGAAAATACTTCCCGGGCTTTTCGGGAGATTACCCATGCTATGCAGGAAATGTCACAGGGCACTGCTGAAGTTATTCAGGGAGCTCAGGACATTCGTGAGGTTTCCGATCAGAGTATTCACCAGGTGAAGGCAATCGAGGCTGATTCGCTGATCATTCAGGACCACATGGGGAACCTGCAACAGTTGTCCAGCCAGGTTCTTGCCGGTATTCAGGAGATTAGCGTGGGGAGCAATGAGATACAGAACGCCATGGTAAGCCTGAATCTGGCAGGTGAGAAAACGAAGAAAAGCATAATTACCATGGATGAGCAGGTGAGCGTTTTCAAGACTGCGTCGGATACTGCCAGCGACACGGTGCAGTAAGCCAGGAGCACTGCGTGCCTGGGACATCGTATATCCGACACCGAAGACTCATTCTCGTAGCGGCGATCCTGTCCGTTCCGTACAGGCATGCAGTAGTCTCCTATTCGTCCGGATTCGCTACGAAGTCACCACCACGGCAGCGCTTCAGGTAGTTCAGACCGTGGACCTGCCCGGTCATCTCGAGGTCATCGCGATACACGGGATCGTGCCATCCTTCGATGTCGATCGAGCCCTTGTATCCAACGCGCCGGAGCTCCGAGATAATGTCTGTCCAGTTCGAGTCGCCAAATCCTGGTGTCCGGTGATACGCGAACGGTGGTACGTGCTGCGCTCTGCCCGGAAGTGCAACGTCCGCGGGCATAGCCGAGTGAACGCCATACGTACGCACAACATCCCAGCGTATTGTCGCGTCTTTACCGTGGATGTGGTACAGCTTGTGCTTCCACTGCTCAATCTGCGGCATAGGATCGATCAGGCTCACCATCTGATGGCACGGTTCCCACTCGAGCCCGAGTGCGTCAGACCTTACCGCGTCAAACATGAGCTGCCAGGCAGTCGGATTGTGTGCAATGTTCCAGTCGCCCGTTTCCCAGGTGCCACCCATATCGCAGTTTTCAAAGGCGATGCGCACTCCGTTCTTCTCCGCGCGCTCGGCAAGCGGCGACCAGACCTCGCGAAAACGGTCAACGCTCTCGTGTATCGGCTTCCCGCGAAGGCGTCCCGTGAACCCGCCGACGGTACGGCACCCGAAAAGGCTTGCCGCGTCTATCGCTCGCTCCCAGGACGAAAGCGATTCAAGATCGATCTCATCGGTCTCAAGAGGATTTCCGAACACAGCGAGCCCCGAGACAATCGCGCCTGATCCGTCGAGTACACCGAGGACTGAATCGGCCATCGCCGCAAGGTCGTATTCTCTGTTTGTTTTCCAGAACATAAGCTGAAACGACTCGAATCCGTGCGGGAGGATCTGCCGTATATACTCTGCGCTCCCGGTGTTCCCCCGAACAAGCGTACCAATTCGAATATCGTTCATGTGTGTGCTTCCCTCCATACCTTCACTCGTTTTCCTGCCTCCGCGCTTTCTACCGCAGCAAGTACCATCGCGACACTCTTCACGTTGTCGGTGCAATCGGTCCCTGGGGTGCGTCCGGCGTGCAGCGAATCAAGGAAGTCCCGGATGACCCCGGCGTGCCCGGTGTGCTCGATCGGTGCCTCAGGAGGCACGTCGACCGCGGCAAAGTCATGGATAAGTGCTGTGCCGCCAGCGTCGCGTTCGCCGCTCAGGACGGAATCCCCGTCCCACAGGAGCGTGCCGGTCGTGCCGGTCGCTCTCCACTGACCCTCCCAGGAGGTGTTGCAGCCCCCGGCGCACCAGCTGCCTCGATACGTACAGCGAACGCCTCCGGACATCTCGAAAAAAGCGACTGCGCTTGCCCCGTGACGGTACCAGGACCCGGCAGGATTCCAGTCAGCGGCGTAGACATACTCGGCATCTGCACCGCTCAGGAATCGTGCCTGGTCGAAGGTGTGTATTGCCATGTCGAGCAGGAGCACGTGATTCATATCAGCTCGAAACCCTCCGAAGTGAGCGCCAATATAGAAGTCGACGTCGAGTGTCGTCAGCGCTCCGATCGCAGCCTCGCCTATGGCTTGTCGGAATCGTCTGATACCGGGCAGGTAGCGCCTGTTCTGAATAACTGCATACGTTTTACCAGCGTTGCGCGCTGCGGTGACCATGTCGACCGCTTCGTCGAGACTCAAAGCCATAGGCTTTTCTCCGAGAACATCACAACCAGCGGCCAGTGACGTCTTCGTGACCGCATGGTGCGCCGAAGGCACGGTGCAGTCGAACACCGTATCTGCTCCGCTCTCACGTATAACGCGTTCAAGATCGTCGCCGGCCGAGACCGGACTCACCTTCCAGCGTTCGCTGAATGCGTCGATGCTCGAAGCGCTAAGATCGCACAACCCGACGATTTTAACATCCGGAAATGCCTTTACCGCGTTCATCCACGCCCCGGTAATCCCCCCGCACCCGGCGAACACCACGTTACGTTTTTTCATAGGTTCCTCAGGGGGGTATTGTTGCAGATACCTCCCGGAAGAGCTGCCGGAAATTGTATTGAGAACTTTCACAATTGTCTGATAGTCTGTGATGATGGATGGCCTTCCGATCTGCATCACGGTACCAGTCAGGTCCGAATGCGACGACTACGAGCGTATCCATACTCATCATTTTCACGAGCTCGTGTACGTACTCGACGGAGAGGGCCGACAGGTGACCGACCGGACGAGTTATGATGTACGCCCCGGAGACGTTTACATCTTCCCGGCAGGAATCCCGCACGCAGCCTTCTGTTCGCGCGGCGAGCTGCAGCTGCTGCTTGTCCTCTACGTACCGGACGCATACTTCGCCGCGTCGCAATGGGATTACGACCTCGCACGCGCGTGGACCGGGCTGATCGCGCGAACTCGGAGCGAGCAGCGCATCGATTTTGAACGTGACCGAGCTACTTCGGAGCGCGTAAGCTCGATCTTCGAATCGCTCAGTCGGGAGTTCCGCGAGAAGCGGCCGGGATATCGTGCCGCCTGCCGCCTGTGGATTTCTGAGTTCCTCCTGCTCCTTATGCGGTCGGCGTGGTGGCAGACTCACATTCCCAAACACCCTGCTTCGCCTTCTCCGCGGCAACTCATACACGAAGCAGAGAGCTACATCCACGCCAACTGGTATCGGGACATTCATGTGGAGGACGTCCTTGCGGTGTGTAACCTCAGCCGAAGCCATTTCCACTCACTCTTTCGTAGACACACAGAACAGACCTTCGTCGGGTACTTGAACGAAATTCGCGTAGAGCACGCGAAACGACAACTCGCTGAGACCGACCTGAATGTGAGTGAAATAGCAAGCCAGTGCGGGTTCGCACGACCCGCGTATTTTTCATCGGTGTTCCGGGAGCACGTCGGCACTTCGCCGCGAGATTACCGCAAAGTGAACACGGATACCAACTCGGTCGTATAAGCGTTTCGAGGGGCTGGACCTTCTACATAGACGGCAACGACGATTAGCGGTTCGAATGGTACTGCAACCGAACCCACTCACAGCGGAGCGAAAATTTCATGAATGTTTCCGTCGGTATCGGCGAAAAACGCGGCGCGCTGACCCCAGGGCATATCTGAAGGGTCGGCGACTGGACTGGCGCCGTTTCTAACGAGTTCCCGGTAAGCGATATCAACAGCGGCCGGTGTTTCGCACGGAAACGCTAGTTCGAATCTCTGACCGGTCGGCGATTTTGATAATCATCTCGAAATTCTCGTCGTCAATTTCACGGAGGGTAACGGTGTCGTGCATGGTATACTCCTCGCGGCGGACAATACCGAACAGTAGTGCAGCCGTACACTGAATGCAACGTCACGGGGACGGTCCCTCGAGCATTTCGTCGCGCGTTACTGCGCGGCGTCGTCGACGAGACGTTTCCCCATGCACCTTACCTCATCCTCGACGAATCCAATTCTCCGGTAGAATTCCATGACGTGCGTGTTCGTCATTCGGATCTGCAGGTTAATTTTCGGACAGCCGATCCGGTGGCACCGTTGCTCGAGTTCGTTCATAAGCGCGCGCGCAATGCCCATCCCCTGCCATTGGGGAGCTACCGCGAGGTAGTTGACCCACGCACGATGCCCCTCGTACCCACCCATTGCGCTTCCGGTAATTCTGTCGTCGACAAGGGCCACGAGAAACAGTTCAACACCGTCAGCGATTTTCCGGTCAATGTCCCTGTCCGGATCGTTCTGCGGATACACAAGTCCGCAGTCGTGCCAGATCTGCACGACTGCCGCGCGGTCGGGCTCTTCAAAGGTTCGGATCTTGACGTCCATCGACGCAGAATACCGGGCGTCCGGCGAAGAGGCAATGGAGGCAGGGCGCCGCAAGTCGCGGCACAGGCACGCGCCGGTTTACCCTGTACTCCCGAGTGCCTCGGACGTGTAAACCCCAAGCGACTCGTAGATTCGACGAGTTGCGCTCGACTTGTTGAGTGTGTAGAAATGAATGCCGTCGGCACCGTTTTCGACGAGGTCGAGTACCTGCTGTGTCGCCCAATGCACACCGACGTTTTCAACACCCGCGTCGTCTTCGGCACGGTCAATGGCCTTCAGCAGCCGAGCCGGAAACCGCGAACCGGCAGCCAGTTCGGCCATTCGGCCAAGCCCCTTTTTTGACGTAATCGGCATGAGGCCAGCGACGAGTGGGACGTCTATTCCCGCCACCCGGCATCGCTCGCACCAGTCGTAGAAGTCGTGGTTGTCAAAGAATAGCTGTGTGCACACGTAGTCGGCGCCAGCATCGACCTTCTCCTTGAGATAATCGATCTCGAGAAGCCGATTCGGTGTCGCAGGGTGTCCTTCCGGGAAGCCAGCGACGCCTATTCCCATGTTCGGGTGACGCTTCTTAATGAACTCCACGAGCTCAGCAGCGTAGTGAAACCCGTTTGGAACCGGCTCAAACTCACCACCGTCTGGTGGATCGCCCCGCAGCGCCATTATGTTTTCTATACCGCTTTCGGCGTAGTGGTCGAGAATACGAGCGATCTCATCGCGGTCGGAGCCAACACACGTAAGGTGCGATACAACCGTCAACGTGTTTTCCCGCTGTATATCAACGACGAGTTGATGCGTCCGTTCGCGCGTTCCACCGCCGGCGCCATAGGTGACACTGACCGCAGCAGGACGGAGTGGAACAAGATCCTCGATCGTCGTTTTCAGACGTCGAGCCTGCTGTTCGGATTTCGGCGGAAAAAACTCGAAACTGAACGCTGTGTGCCCGTCGCGGTAGGCGTCTCGAATGTGCATCTATCGCGCGGTCCCGAAGTGGAAGATTCCCCAGGTGAGGTAGCCGTTCCTGCCACCGTTCACCCAGTGCCTCAATCCCTTCTGCATGCGTTCGAGATACTCATCTCCGACCTTCCCTTCAAGCTCACCCCGCTCGTGTCGGAGTACAGTCTCATCGAGAACTCTCTGATAGTGCTGAACCAGAAGTTCCGGGTGCTCGTCGAACCCGAGTTCTTCAAAGCCGTTAATCGAGAACTGTTCCCGGTAGAATGCGGGGCATGCGAGATCTTCGAGATTGAGACGAGCGAGAATCGGGTCAAGCACGCCGTCGGGGCAGTCGTCGGTACGCATCGGATCGGTAAAAACCACCTGGCCACCGGGCTTGAGCACACGACGAATCTCGGTGACAATTTCCGCCCGTCGGCCGCTGTGAAGAAAGGCGTCCTGTGACCAGACGAGGTCAAACGTGTTATCTTCGGCAGGAACTTCCTCGAAGCTCGCGTCTACGACGTCGATTCTCTCGTCGAGTCCCTGTTCGCGGTTTTTCTCACGGTCACGCCTGTTTTCCACCTCGCTCAGGTTCAATGCAACGCAGCGGCATCCGTAGGTTTTCGCAAGGTAGCGGCACGAACCGCCGTAACCGGCGCCAAGGTCGAGGACGTTCCAGTCCTGCCGCAGCCCGGACGCGGTCTTTGCCATTTTTTCGACAGTTCGCCGACTCGCCGGTGCAATCGGTTCGTCGGGAGTGTTATACCAGCCGATGTGAATATCTTCTCCTCCCCACACGTGATAGTAAAAGTTGTCAGCGTCACTCGAGTTGTAATAGCTCTGCGCGGTCTGCGTGGCGTGCTCGGCGTAGGTTCTCTGCTGCGTAGTCATACTACCTCCCTATCTTTTACGTGCGTTCGTGCTGGTCTCTTTCAGTTCGCGGTCATCAAATTCAGGGTGATAGTACTTATCAGCCACATGAATAAAAAAATCGGGCTCCGCGTCCTTGTACGTTTCCTGAAAATCGCCGTACGTTGTCACGGCCTGGAAACCTACCTGATACATGAGTTTGCGGACATAGGCTTTGCGCAGTGGAAACATATTCAGGTAATACTCGGATTTGTCCGGAAACGAGTAGCGAAATCGCGCGAGGCCGTCATCGACATGAGCAGGCTCGGCGGTGACGTTTTCTCCGCAGTAATAGTAAGTGTGCTTCGTACTGAACCCGTTGTCCATAATAGCATCGTAGTTTCGCTGGTCGAGGATGAGAATTCCGTCGTGATTCAAAACGGCGTAAAACTCGGCGAGTGCTTTCCGGCGGTCACGCTCGGAGAACAGATGCGTAAGACTGTTTCCGAGACAGACAACTGCATCGAAGGTCTCATTCACGTCACGATTCAGCCAGCGCCAGTCGGAGTGCACGGTGCGCAGGACGTATCCCTGTTGTCTCGCATTTTCAAACGCCTTTGTGAGCATTTCGGCACTGCCGTCAACGCTTGTAACATCAAATCCGGCTCGTAGCAGTTGCACCGAGTGAAACCCGGTGCCGGTCGCTACGTCGAGAACCCGCTTGCAACCCCGCTCGCGCAAGGTCCGCAGGAAAAAGTCCCCTTCACCGTCTGCACGTTCATTCCAGTTGATCAGATCGTCCCACTTGTCGACGAACCCCTCGATATACTCGAGCTGGTAATGATCCGACTCGCGGATTTTCGTGGGATCCGCACCGAAGTCCTGAGTCGTGTTGTCTGCCTGTGTCATTGTTTCTTCGTTCGTTTTCATAA
>SKXQ01000119.1 GCA_007128315.1 Spirochaetaceae bacterium
CCGGTGTATATGCACAACGTGCCGGAAGAAGAGGTATACCGCCCGAGTTCATGGACAGCCTTTGGCATGGACCTCGAAGGCGCTGATTTCCGGGCCTGCACGAACTTTGGCCCGCTGTACAAGGGGAGCTGAGTATGCTGAAAGGTATTCCATCCATCCTGAGTCCCGATCTTCTGAAAGTCATAATGGAGATGGGCCACGGCAACGAACTGGTGATCGGCGACGGAAACTTCCCGTCGGCCGCCTGGTCAAAGAAGCTCGTGCGTCTCGACGGGCACGGCATACCCGAGATCCTCGACGCGCTTCTGAAGTTCTTCCCGCTCGACACCTTCGTCGCGCACCCGGCCGTCCTTATGGACGCTGCCGGGACGACTCCTCCCGTCTGGGAGCGGTACCGGAAGGTCGTAGAGCGTCACGAGGCAGAAGCCTTTGCGAAGGGCTTTGAGACCATGGAGCGCTTCGCCTTCTACGACCGTGCGAAGGAAGCCTATGCGCACGTGGCAACCGGCGAGCGTGCGCTGTATGCCAATATTATTCTCAAGAAGGGTGTGGTGGTAGAGACGGACTGAGCGGGCTCGGCCGGGACGCGCCTTAAACGGCTTTGTACGAGGTTGGCAGCCCTCTCCAGTAGTGTCCGCCTTTGTGCTGCACCCGCTCGATGCCGTTTTCGGACACGAACGAGCGGACGCGCTTCAGACAGTCTGCCGCAGCGTCGCTGCCGTCGGGAAGCGGGCGCGAGTACAGCGTACGAGATGCATCGAGGAGCGACAGGACGAAGGAGGGCATTCGTCGGAACTCCGCGAGTGTATACACAATGGGACTTATCTCAGGACCAGTGTATCCTTGCGGTTCACCGAATCGCATTGCACGGGACCTCGGCGATTCGTCAGAGTTTTTGAGAATCAGCAGAATGTCGAGGTCGCTTTCGCGCCGGAATGTGCCCCGTGCATACGAGCCGATTAAAAAGAGTGCAAGAAGGTCGTCGCCGAAGATCAGAACTGCATGATCGCGGATGACATCCGTTACTTGTGTCATAATCGCATGGCCTGTTCAAAAAATGGCGTTGACCACGACAGAATGGCATCAACTTTGTTCATGGCCTCCTGTGCGTCGCCTTTGGTGTAATCTTCCCATGGGTCGACGTCGAGTGCTCCATAAAACGCAAGTTCGCGATCTCTACGTAACTCGAACGAAAATCGAGCAATTTGCTCAACGTCTGCCCGCATGGGTTCCGGTAGAGCAGAGACGTTTTCCTTTACGATCTTGCCTACGTCATGAAATTTAGGGGGCTCAATGCCAATGAGTCGCAGGCAACCCTTCAGAAGCAGTTCGCAAATCTCCTGTGATTCGCGAACAGTATCCGCGTAGCTCAGCTCTGCGAACAGCACATCCAATGCCTTTCTTCGTGCGAGCGACTTACGGAAATATGTGACCGCGAGCGAGTCTGATTCCATGTGCACAAGTGTAGAGCATTGGTCTCTGTATCTGCAAGACAGACCGCGAAGTGGCGAACAACACAACTATAGAGTGGTGGGCAATTGGGTTTTAGCAGTACCTTACGTGCAATGCATACGATCATTACCGGTGGAAATGGCTTCATTGGCTCCCGGCTTGTAGAGCAGCTGCGTTTGGCGGGGCACGACATTACCGTGCTCACGCGCTCGCCGCAGCGGGTGCCGGACGGGATTCATGCGGTGGAGTGGAATCCTGAGTCCGGGGACCTGGACCCGCGAGCCCTGAGCGCAGTGGATGCGGTGGTGCACCTCGCGGGCGCGGGAATAGCCGACGCGCGCTGGACCAGGGGGCGGCGTGCCGCGATCCTGAACAGTCGCGTGGACGGCACACGGTTGCTTGTTTCTGCGCTCCGGGAAGGCGGGTCCAAACCGGCCGTGTTTATCTCGGCGAGCGCTGTGGGCTATTACGGCGATACTGGCGAGCAGATCTCTGACGAGACAGCCCCCACAGGCGAGGGATTCGCCGCCGAAGTCTGCCGTGCGTGGGAGGCGGAAGCCGACGCCGCCGTCGGGATCGCCGAAAGGGTGGTTCTGCTGCGTTTCGGCACTGTGCTTGATCCGGCAGGTGGTGCGCTTTCGCGTATGCTCCCGCTGTTTCGCTTCGGACTCGGCGGGCGGCTCGGGTCCGGCCGACAGTGGATGAGCTGCATTAGCATGGATGACGCCGTGTCTGCTGTTAACTGGGCGATTTCCAACCACACGCTTGAGGGCCCTGCGAACGTCGTAGCCCCCGAACCCCTTCGTAACAGCGATTTCACCCGGGCGATCGCCTCGGGCCTTGGCAAGCGCGTAGGGCCACCGGTTCCGGGTTTCGCCCTGCGTGCAGTCTACGGACAGATGGCCCGGGAGCTGCTGCTTGGCAGTTCCAGGGTGGTGCCACGGGCTCTTGAAGCCGCGGGTTTCGCGTTCAGACAACCGGATATTGCTGCGTATCTCGAAAAACACCAGGGTCGTGGACAGTAGGGTTATTACCCCTTTTTCTCGAGCGCCTCGAGGATCTCTCGGGTTGTTTCGTTCCACATCCCGTCTTCGTACCACCCCGCCATTTCTTCAAGGAACTGCCGGTAGAGGGCTCCGAACTTCTTCGCCGCTTCTGCGTCTCCCTGCTTCTGCTTCTCGTAGAGCGGCTCGAAATCGGGGTGCTCGGCCTTCCACGCGTCTTTCTTTTTGCCTGCTGCCTCTGGCGCTTCTATCCATCGGACGAGCTCTGTACCGTCTTCACTCCAGATCGAGACTGCAGGGATGTGGTCGTCGCCATCCTTCTCGTAGTAATTCTTGAATTCCGGCTGTTCGGAGCCGCGAACAATCACAAGCTCAATGTCGGCCGCAGCAAAAAAGGGCGCCAGCATCGGCACGATGCACGCGGAGTCACCGCACCAGTCTTCGGTCTGTACGCTCGCATAAGCGGCATTGGTCTTGAGCGCTGCGTCTTTCAGGCGGGCGACATGCCCGCTGTCCGGAGTTGCGGCATCGAACAGTCGTTTCATGAGCGAGCGGTAGTTCCGTACGTTCTGTACGTAGGTGTCAGGATCCATTCCTTTGTCTAATATTGTATGTATCATATATTGGAAGGTAATTGTTTTTATGCCAGTGTACAAGACCGGCAAACGCGTTGAGTCCCTTACGCATTTTTCTTAAGATTGACACGGGCAAGCCTGACGCATAATCTGAACTACAATGAAAAAGCGTATCCTGCTCGTCGAAGACGATGGCATTATCGCCGTCGCCAACAGGCGCGCTCTTGAGAATGAAGGCTACGAGGTCCAGGTTGCCTATACTGGCGAGTCTGCCGTTGAGCGCATGCAGGAGGCTTGCACCGATTCCAGGTGCGCGTTCGATCTGATTCTCATGGACATTAACCTTGGTTCGGGTATGGACGGAACCGACGCCGCCCGGGAGATTCTTGGATTTCGCGACATACCCGTTGTCTTTTTGTCGAGTCACACCGAACCGGATGTGGTCAGAAAGACCGAAACGATCACCTCCTATGGATACGTCGTAAAGAGTTCACCGGCTACCGTACTTTTTACTTCGATTACTATGGCCTTTCGCCTCCACGATGCACGCCTGGCAGCAGAGAAGGCGGAACGGCGTAACCGTATCCTGTCGCACGTTGCGAACAGCCGGAACACCATCATCATTATTACAGACCGGAACCGTAAGACAACCTGGGTGAATGAAGCGTGCGTGCAGCTTACCGGGTACACACGGGAAGAGCTGTTCGGAAGGAATCCCGGCGATCTTTTGCAGGGGACCGATACCGATCCGACCGTTGTGGCCGATATTCGCCGGGCGATGAACGTCCCCGAAGAGTATCAGGGCGAGATCCTGAACTACGCGAAGAACGGCACTCCGTACAGAATTGACACGGACATTCAGCCGGTATTCGACGAAGAGGGTGAGCATACCCATTTCGTGGCGATACAGCGGGACATTACCAACAAATAAGGGCTTTTACGCCGAATTGCAGCATCAACAACCTGTAAACATATGGTTATTCGTGATATACACCTCCTGTTTGTTGTACAGGAGGCAGGATGTCGTTGAATGACGAATACAAAACACAGGTACTCATAGTCGGAGGCGGGCTCGGAGCGGTAGCGGCCGCACTGTCTTCGTGTCGTCTCGGGTGTCGGACCATGCTCGTTGCACCGGACAGCTGGCTCGGCGGGCAGGCCACCTCCCAGGGTGTCCCCCCCGACGAACACCCGTGGATCGAGTCTACGGGTGCGACCGCGTCGTATCGGGAGTTTCGAACGCGGATTCGTCTGGCGTATCGGGAGCACCTGCCGCTTGACGCGCGCTGGAAACTGGACCCGCGCCTGAACCCCGGCGGCGGACAGGTATCTCCGATTACTCACGACCCGAGGATATCGCTTCAGGTGATCGAAGGCATGCTCCTGCCGTTCCGGGTGTCGGGGCTTTTAACGATACTGCGCGGATACGCGCCTGCTGGCGCTGAGACTGCGAGCGACCGTGTTACCGCAGTCAACTTTGGCGCGTTTTCGGTTGAGGCCGACTACGTACTCGATGCGACTGAGACCGGGGACCTGCTTCCGCTGGCCGGCGTTGAGTATCGCACCGGTGCGGAGGCGCGAGGCGAGTTTGGTGAGCCGCACGCCCCGGAGACGGGCGACGCGTCGAACATGCAGGCGGTCAGCTGGTGCGCGGTGCTCGGCTGGGCACCAGGAAACAGACACGACCCGGTCGAGCGTCCGGATAGCTATGGCCACTGGAAAGAGACTATCGCTCCGTGCTGGCCGGGACCGCAGCTTTCATTCGAGAAGATCGACCCCATTACCCGCAGACCGCAGACGAGCACACTCTTTGGAACAGGCCCTGGAGGCACCGATCCGCAGCCCGGAACCATGAATATCGGAGGTCTCTGGGCGTACCGACGCATACACAGGCCCGATCTGTACGGCTCCGGGGAGCCTTTCCTTGACGCAACCGTACTCAACTGGCCGCAGATAGACTACTGGGAAGGCCCGGTTTTTGATGTTCCGGATGCGCAGGAACACCTGAAGCGTGCCAGGGAGTTGACCTTGAGCTTCATTCACTGGCTTCAGACCGAAGCGCCACGCCACGATGGTGGAGAGGGGTACCCGGAAGTGGTGCTTCGAACAGACGTCTTCGAGACGCTTCATGGGCTTGCCCGCGAAGTGTATATCCGGGAATCGCGGCGTATACGGGCGCGTACCATGGTAAGCGAGTGCGATATCGCGAGCGAGATCCGGCCGAAGGGAGCAGGGGCAACCAGGTACCCAGATACAGTGGGACTTGCGAGCTACCGCATAGACCTGCACCCCACGACGGCCGGTGACAGCTACATCGATATCGAGTCCTACCCGGCGCAGATTCCGCTTGGGGCACTGATTCCCGAGCGGGTGCGGAACCTGATTCCCGCCTGCAAGAACATAGGTACCACGCACCTGAGTAGCGGTATGTACCGTGTGCATCCTGCGGAGTGGAACATCGGCGAGGCGGCGGGAGCGCTCGCGGCTTATTCGGTGCTGCACGGGACCGAGCCGCAGGCCGTGCACGAGCATGCCGACATCACCGAAGACTTTCAGCGTCTGCTTCACGACCGGCTCGGGTTCGAGCTCGAGTGGCCGCGGCACGTCGCCGAGGTACCGCGCTGGGCACCCCAGCTTCAGTGGATTATTCGCGAAAAGCGGGACGGGTGGCGTGTTGATAAGTCATAGGCTTGCGAATTCCGGTTTGTTTTGTGCCGCCGCGTTAAAATATGTTTGACAGCTATAAAAACATATGTTTAGCTGTGGTTATCTTATTATTACGTACCGTAAGGAGGTATGAATTATGAAATTGTACCGAGTTCTTTTGGCTCTGGTGCTGATTCTCACAGTGCCTGCACTGATTTTTGCTGCGGGTTCACGGGAACCAGCGACAACAGATGGGCCTGTTCGTCTCGTTATATGGGGCGCGGTTCCGGCCGAATCCGGTCCCGGGCAGGTTGTTGAGAACTTCAACGCTCAGCACGACCATATTCAGGCCGAGTATGTCCGATATGTAAACAACGACGAAGGCAACGCCCGACTCGATACCGCACTTCTTGCCGGTGAGCATATCGATATATTCATTTCCTACGCGCCAAGCCGCAGGGAGCAGCGTGTTGAAGGCGGTTTCGCGCTCGATATGAGTGAACTACTTGGACAGTTTAATATGAGTCTGGCTGACCTGTTTGGAGATGGTGTGGAATCGGCATACACCAGATCTGACGGTTCGGTGTACTCGCTACCTACAAACAACCAGATTCAGGTAATTCTGGCAAACAAAGATGCCCTCGAATCGATCGGTGTAGATCTCCCGATCGAACCTGGAACATGGTCGTGGGACGACTATCGTGATATCTCGGTTCGTCTTGTCGAAGAAGCTGGTTTCGAATACGGCAGTTTTCACAATTTCGAGCACTTTATGATCGACCACTGGGTACGCACATCAACGGTACGTCGCGACCAGTGGATTGACGAAAACGGGCAGCGCAGTCGCTGGCTGGAAGAGCCGCTGCTCGAGCGATCGCTGGTCTGGTTCTACGACATGATGCACGAATATCAGGCACAGCCGACGCTCGAAACGATTATCTCAGACGGTCTGCAGGGGCAGAATGCTGCGATGCTTCTTGGCGGACGCGTTGGAATGATGGCCGATGGCTTGCACCGATTGCGCGACGTTCGGAATCTTACAGAGTATCCCCGCGATTTTCAGGT
The DNA here is from genome assembly GCA_007128315.1 of Spirochaetaceae bacterium. Lineage (GTDB taxonomy): Bacteria > Spirochaetota > Spirochaetia > DSM-27196 > SKKC01 > SKKC01. Next base: position 6,743 of record SKXQ01000119.1, read on the forward strand.
AACCATACTACCGGTCCCGTCAGCAGATACCTCTGGACCATATGCTGCGCCTATCGTCACCGGTGACGAGTTCAAGATTAACTCCAATAGTCAGAACCCCGAAGCTGCAATGGAATTTATCCGCTGGTATATAACCGAAGGCTTCGGGCCTATGATTGTTGGTGGTCGGACCCCCCTTTACTCTGGCTACCCGGTCGATCAGGTTCTTGAAGGAATCGCCGTCGACGACACTCTTCCGGACGGACGGGAACTGCTGGATATGGACTCCTATCTCAACGTTGTTCTCGCCGAGTACTCAGACATTATTGTACCGGGACCCGATACTGCTCGCTCAGAGATCGGAACGATCGTACGAGAGGAGCTGGAGGGATACTTCCTGCGTCTGCAGTCACTTGACGAAACACTGCAAAGCCTTCACGAGCGAACACAAAGCGCGCTCGATCGGGCAAACAACTA
>SKXQ01000130.1 GCA_007128315.1 Spirochaetaceae bacterium
GGATTGTTCTGGTTAATCAGTTCATAGAAGACTTCGTGATGTACCGACTTGATAATCGCGCTGACGAGGTCGAACATGAGGCACTGGAGGTAGCCCATTTTTATCTGATGGGTATCCCGATTCTGTTGTACGATGGTGTCGATGTGAATGACCGCCTGCTCGAGGTCTCCCCGTTTAATGAAGTGAAAGAGCTTGTACTCGTCTTCCAGATCAAAGTCGTACAGTGCATTGAGTTCCTGGAGCGTCTCGTATTGTATTATACGGGAGTCTTCCAGGATTCCCGTATTCTGAACCGCTTCGAGGCCTTCGTGATACGCAGTGGACAGTGTCAGAACGCTCCTGTGCGTCTGGCTTATTCCTGCCTCGCCGGACACCTGAAAGTTTTCACGCAACATGTCGAACGCGCTCTGTACCTTGTCGGCAATTCTTAACAGGCTCTCTTCCGGGCGAACAGGACTCACAACTATGGCGATGCGATCCTCTATTTCTACGGTATAGGTATTCAAATCGGGTGACAGAATTTCCTCGAGGAGATTCTGCGCCAGGAAGCGGGGAACTCCGGAATCGTTCAGGCGGCTGTCGCCTTTCTGGAGCCGGATCAACAGCACTTTGTACCCGACCTCAGAAAGCTCAATGTCGTACCTGGCAAGCTTGTCCCGAAGAACGTCCGGATCGTGAATAAATCCCCGCAATGCACGACTGAGAAAGGCCTGCCTTATTTCGAGCGTTTGAGTCTCGATTTCTGTTTTCATGCGCTGCTGCTCAGTGCGGCTTTTTGTGACGGTCTGCTCAATGGCTTCATACTCGGATTGATCCAGTTCCAGTCCAGTGTCGTTAATGGAAATCATGAGTTTCTTGACTGGTTGATACATGCGATTCGCGAAAAAGTAGGCAAGTAAGAGGTTAACACCGAAGAAGAGAAAGAGTGTCAGTATGGCGATAGTACCGATTTGACGCACCGGTTGCATGAAGCTCTCGCGCGGTACGAAACTGGTATACGACCAGCCACGAGCATCCCTCGCCTGGAAAAGGATGTAGTTCCGTCCGTCAAGAGACATGTCGGTGACAGGTCGGGCATCTGTTGCCTGAAGATAGGGCGACAGGTTGTAAGACCGGCCTCGGTTCGAGTACACGATCTGCCCAAGGTCGTTCTGTACAAGTACGAGGCTATCGGGAAACAGGGCGTCCTGCCCCCAGCCGCCAAGTACCCGCTCATTGATCTGAAACAGAATCGCCCCCCGTGGTTCGTTTCCGATGTCCGTGGGAATGGATTGAATATACAGCAGGGGATTCGTCGGGGCCTCGCCTCCCCTCCAGTCTGAAAGGCGAATAACCTTCTGGTCGTACTGATTGTGTAACAGGACACGAAACTCTTCGGCGGGAAGGTGAAACGATTCCAGCGTGCGCAGCCCTATGAGGTGCCCGTAGTAAGCGCTCTGACCGGTTACGAGCAGATCCGCCCGCGAGGAATACAGGGTAATACTGTCGATACCACTGTTCGAAACCGAAAGGAGAGAAAGACTATTGTGGAGGTTATATATCTGAAATCGGTCGAAAGCCGAGATTTCCTCGTCCAGATTCGTGATCCGGTTAATGCGTGCGTCACGAGCGAGGCTGTAGGCCAGCTGATTGAGCGACTGATACGTGTAATTAAAGTGGTTTACGATCTGCTGGAGATATGCTTCGTTTGTTCGGCGCAGATTGTCCGTGATACCGTTCAGATAAATGAGATAGGTTCCCGTTATAAACGTCGCTGACACCAGAATGAATGCGAGGTAGGTCAGAAGCCATTTGGCCAGCAACGGTCGTTTCATTACTTGGTCATCTCATGATTGTTACGTGTAGTTTCGGAGGCCATCCGAACGGGACCAGTATATACGAAGTCGGTTCTAACGGCAAAGTTGTTCCCTGCCAGTTGAGTTCTTCAGCTTGCACCGGCGAAACCGTTCCCCTGAGAATGGATGCGGTCTATCACCATGGGTAGCGGCACCTGGCCGTTTCCTGTCGTGAGCTCGACCCTCAACGCCAATCGTCCGGGATGATCTCGTGCGCGTAGCGCGGGAAGCACGCAAGCAGATCCGCTGTTGCCTGTATGTCGCGTACGTGGCACATCTGCACGGTTGAATGCATGTACCGGGTTGGGGCGCCTATTGTGGTCGCCTTCGCACCGAGACCGGCCCGCTGGACCGCCGACGCGTCGGTGCCTCCGCCGATGTTACGCTGGTACGGAATACCGTGCTTCTCGCATGTCTCCATGAGCCCTCGCAGCAGATCGCGGTCGCCAATCGTCCGATTATCCATAAGATAGATGCCGGTTCCACCGCCGAGGGCGCATTGTTCCTGGGTGGTTCTGGCAAAGGGGATATCGCCGGGCAGGCTGCCGTCTATCGCGACGCAGATATCGGCTTCGATCGCGTGCGCCGCGGTCGGCACTCCGCGCACGCCGACTTCCTCCTGGACGCTGCTCACCGCATAGACGTCGACAGTATTGTTCTCGATTTTCCGGAAAGAATCGATGAGCGAGTATGTTCCGATCCTGTCATCGAAATTCCGTCCTGTGACAATCTCGTCGTTCAGAATTTCAAAGGTCTTTGACAGGCTGATGGCATCGCCGACCTGCACAGCCGCGCGCACGCGTTCGGCGGAAAGTCCTGTATCCACAAAGAGTTCCTCTATCGGTATAACACGCTTTCTGTCGTCAGGGTCGGTCAACCAGCCAGGCTTGGTCGGAATGACACCTTCGAGCCTGGTGGTTGTTCCGCCAGCAGTACCGTGTATGGTCACCCGATGACTCGGAAGCGTGCGCGGGTCGAACCCTCCGATCGGGGCGAAGGCGAGGAACCCCCTCTCGTCAATGTGTCTGACCATGAAGCCGATCTCGTCTATGTGAGCCGAGTAGAGCAGACGCAGTGGTTTCTCACGACTTGGTTTACTCGCCTTTTTCAGCGCGATAACGTTACCCATACGATCTGTCCACAGTTCATCTGCGTAGGGGCGCAGCTCCTCCCGAACCAGCTCCTGAGCTTCATGCTCGAATCCTGATACTCCCGGAATGTTCGACAACTTCTCAAGTAGTTCCATGCTATCTCCTCGCTGTATTGTCCCCCGTGATGCTCACGGGTAGTCTGCTTCCATGATTCAGTCTGGTATCCGAACCTGTGGTCCCCGGGGTCTTACTCTTACGCGTCTTGGCCTCGGAGGAGCGGCCCTCGGCCGGGGACCCGCATCCCCTGAGGCCGATGAAGCCGGTGCGCGGACGCTCGAAGCCGCCTACCGCCTTGGAGTCCGGCATGTCGACACGTCGCCAGCCTACGGCGAAAGCGAGCGCCGACTGGGAATTGCGCTTCGTCGAAACGTGTTCCCGGATCTCACGGTCTCCACGAAGGTAGGCACGCATCCGGATCGGAGATTCAGCTACCTCGCCGACGACATCAGATGGTCGCTCGAGAACAGCCTCGCGACGCTCGGCCGCTCGTACGTGGATGTCGCGCTTATTCACGATCCACCGTCGCTTGAACCGGCACTTGTTTCCGGCGACGGGTTTGAGGTGCTTCATCGACTGCGTGATGAGGGTTTGTGCAGGAACGTCGGGCTTGGTGTTCACAGCCACGAGTTTCACCGTCGCGCGATCGATGCCGGTCTGGTCGATATCATTCTGCCCTACGGAGACTTCAATATCGTCAGGCGAAGCGGTGCCCGACTCATGCAGTACGCACGGGATCATGGTGTCGGGGTTCTGCTCGGGTCGCCGATGATGCACGGGCTTCTCGCAGCCGACGAGGAACCGGCAAAGGTGCTCAAGCGGCGTCCAAATCTGCTGAACTGGTATACCGAGCGTGACATTATGGTCGCTCAGGAATGGTACGAGTGGTGCAGGAACCGTGAGGTCTCCATGCGGCACCTCAACATGCAGTTTGTAATGAGTTCCGGTCTCGCCGACTGCGTGCTGACCGGTGCTCTGGACTCCACGGAAATCGACACCAATGTATACGACTCGGTGACCCCCGTGCCGCAGGAGATCTGGTCCGCGGCGATGGTGCGGATCGCAGAACTTGACGCGGCAACCGAATAAGTTTCTGCTATTCGAGACGCGCGTCGATTTCATGCTCGCCTAGATCGAGCCAGATGGTTTTGGTTTCCGTGTACTGGTCGAATGCGTGCAGGCCGTTATCGCGTCCTCCGAAGCCGGAGAGTTTATACCCACCGAACGGAGTCGTGATATCGCCTTCGCAGTAGGAGTTCACCGTAACCGTTCCCGCCTGTATTCGGCGCGCTGCACGCAGGGCCTTCTTGCCGTGCGCACAGAATACGGTCGCGTGCAGGCCGTAGACGGTATCGTTCGCGAGCGAGATTGCTTCATCATCGCTGCCGACGCTATGTATCGTGAGTACCGGTCCGAATATTTCGTCTTTCGCGATCGTCATGTCAGGCGTGACTTTGTCGAAGATCGTGGGAGCGATAAAGAGACCCGATCCGATGTCCAGAGCCTCGCCGCCAGCGATGACTTCGGCTCCTTCCTTGCGACCGACTTCGATGTAGCGCATCACATCGTCGAAGTGTTTCTTTGAGACCATGGACCCGAGGCCGTTCTGAGGGTCGAGTGGATCCCCGATCTTCCAGTCGCGAAGCTTATCGTGAATGCGGCGACAGAGTTCTTCCTTGTGTTTCCGGTGAACGATCAGGCGGGAGTTCGACGAGCAGTTCTCCCCCATGTTCCAGAACATCGCCCTGACGACCTGATCGGCAACGTAATCCAGCTCTTCGGCGTCTTCGAGCACAACCGCGGGATTCTTCCCGCCGAGCTCTAGTGTTACCTTCTTCAGATTGCTGCCAGCAGAGTATTCCAGCACCCGCCGACCGATCTCAGTCGAACCGGTGAACGAGATCGCACCGATGTCCTCGTGCGTGCCGAGCGCTTCGCCCACCGTGGAACCTGGTCCGGTGATTACGTTAAACACCCCGGGAGGGACGCCTGCCTCGCCGGCGAGCTCTGCCACGCGCAGGGCGCTCATGCTCGTCTCGCTCGCCGGCTTGACGATGACACTGTTCCCGGCGGCGAGCGCCGGACCAGCCTTCCAGCCGAGCATCTGCAGTGGAAAGTTCCACGGGAGGATGCAGGCGACGACCCCGATCGGTTCGCGGACGATAAGCCCCATGGCGTCGTCGGTCGATGGTGAGATCTGGTCGTACAGCTTATCTCCTGCCTCAGCGTACCAGGCCAGACACTCGAGTGTTTCCGGGAAGTCGATAGTCGCGATTTCGCGAATCGGCTTTCCGCTGTCGATGCTTTCGAGCACCTGCAGTTCGTAGCGGTTCCGCTTCATGAGTTTGACAAGCCTGATAAGAATCTCTTTTCGCTCGCCCGGATGCATGCGGGACCAGACACCGCTTTCGAATGCCTGTCGGGCTTTCTTGACTGTGTAGTCGACATCGGTCTTATCGCAGGAAGCAATCTCGGCGATCACTTCGCCCGTTGCAGGATTGGTCGTCGGGTAGGTCTTTCCGGATTTCGCCGAAGTGAACTTTCCGTTGATATACGAGTTCGTCATTGGCACGATGCCGTCGGCGATTGCATGGTACTCGTCGCGTGATAATAGATCATGCATAGCGTTTTTCTCCCTGTTCGCCGGCACTGTGCTCTGAGGCGATTTGACGTATGGAGGTTCGCGCAGTCGCAATGGCGTCGCGCAAGCTTCGTTTCAGTTCTTTTTTCATGGGTCGCAGTGGTAACCGCACTGTTTCGCCAGCCGGCAGGCCGTCGAGATCGCAGCCGTACTTTACACACTGAACGAACTTTCCACCCCGTTCGAGCACGGTCATGACCGGCAACATTGCCTTCATGATTTTCCGGCCGGTGATAAAGTCGTTGCGTACGACACACGCTTCGAACAAAGCAACCGACTCTTCGGCGAAGAAGTTTCCGGCGGCGCACACCCAGCTTTGCGCACCCCACGCGAAAAATTCGAGGGCCAGATCGTCCGCACCACAGCTGAGCTGCAGGTGAGGAAACTCGCGGGCAAGCATGTGTATGCGTCCGATGTCTCCTGCACTTTCCTTGATCGCGACAAAGCTGCTGCTGCGGCCAACCCGTTCCAGGAACTCGTGGCCCATCTCTGCGCCCGATCGACCGGGGTAGTTGTAGAGCATTATCGGCAGACCGGTCGCACTGTCAACTTTCAACGCGTGAGCCGCAAGCTCTTTCTGATCGGGAATCGAGTAGGGGGGGACGGCCAGGAGAAGGGCTGACGCACCGTGATCGCGTGCAGAGACGGCGAACTCGCAAACCTGTTCTGTCCGGATGTTGTTTATACCCGCGATCCATGGGATGCGCCCACCGATCACCTCGTGCGCATAGGCGAACTGGCGCGTCTGTTCATGGGGAGTAAGCGCGTAGTTTTCTCCGGTGGTGCCTCCGATGACGAGTCCGTGAACGCCTGCAGCGATCAGATGCTCGAGCATCGCTCCGTATGATTTCTCGTCCACGGAATAATCAGGATGGAATGGCGTGATAACCGGAACATAGATTCCGTGGAACTTCATGAGAAACCCTCAGTAATAATATTAATGATTACAATAAATAACATTGTCGACAGAGTAGTATAATTCCGTACAGCACGCAACTGATCGTTGTCCTGTCCGCTCAACACCACGAACCGGGCTCGGTGGTCTCTTCGAGTATTGCCTGAAGCGCATCCGGATTCAGACGCAAAAGCGCCTTGTCCACGAAAAGGCCATCCTTCCGCCATAGTTTCCCGTCGAGATAGATCTCTCCACCGCTGTACGGAGGGAGGTGGCTCTGCACAATGTCCCAGTGAACACTCGACAGGCGGCCGTTGCTGTCCGTGCCGCCCGGAGTGAAGTGGAGACTACCCGCCATTTTCTCATCGTAGAGGGTGTCGATCATGTGATGCCGCAGGTACGGGTTCACGCCGATAGCGAACTCGCCGATGTACCGTGCACCTTCGTCGGTATCGAGAATCGCTTCCATGTTTTCGCGTTCGTCAGCCTCGATATCAGTGATCTTTCCGTCCTTGAAGGTGAGTGCGATGTTGCGGAAGACCAGCCCCTGGTGACTTGACGGAACGTTGTACGCAATTCTCCCGTTCGCAGACTCCCGTACGATGGTCATTGCCGTCTCTCCGTCCGGAATATTCCACGTGCCTGCGCTGATACTTGTGGTCAGACCGGCGATCGAAAACGAAAGATCCGTGCCCGGCGCAACGATACGCACGTCGTTCGCCTTGTCGATCGCTTCTTTCAGTGGCTCCATCTCACGGTGGAGCACCTTGAAGTTCATGGTCGAAAGCCTGAAAAAGAGGTCGGTGAACGCGTCGGTACTCATCCCGCCCTGTTGCGCAAGCGATTTGGAGGGGTAGCGTATGATGGTCGTATTGGCGCCGTCTTTGCGCCCTTCTTTTCCCATGCGAATATGCAGGTGGCCGAAATACCGCAGTGTCTCAGGTGGGACATCAGCAAGCTCGCTCCAGTTTTCCTGGCCACGGATCTGAAGGACATGGTCCATCTCGCGACGAATAGCAGCTTTGTGCGCGAACCAGAGGTCCATCTGCTCCTTCGTCGCCTGCCTGAGCCAGTTCGCGCGTACCCGAATCGACTCGTGAATCATGTATGGCAGTGCACCGACAGAATTGATTTCGCTCAGGACCGCGATAATAAGTTCCTCACAGTCGTCGAGCGCGTCGATCATTACTTTTGCGCCAGGCTGAACCTTGAGCGCGTGTCGCACAATAATCCGTGCGGTCGCAGCCATTCTCGGGTCTCGTAACATAGCTGTTGTCTCCTTCAGCAAAGGGGGATGAGCGGGAAGGCGTCGGCAGGAAAAGCCTGCAGCAAGCCATCTTCTTTCATGAGCACTTCGATCTCGTCGAGTTCAAGCGGCGCGTCCTCAGTGAAATTCTCCACGCCGTCTTCGGTCACGACAATCGTATCCTCGACACGGAGGTACATCTTCTCTTCGGGTAGCCGTATCTGTGGATCGAGCGCGAGTACGACTCCCGGTACGAGAGGCTTCCCGCGGTAATGGCCGTCGTCGTGGCAGGCGAGTCCGACAGGGTGCGACATGTGATATGGGAAGGCAAGAGACCACTGTGCGGCTCTCTCGAAGCTCGGCCGTATCCATTTCGTCGCCGAGACAACCTTCTTCATTCGTGCGGCAACCGTCAGGCGTATTTCCTCGTCGGTCAGCCCTGGTCTGATCTCTTCGAGGTAGGCCTTGTGAAAGTCCACCATGAAGCCATAGAGCTGTCTCTGCTCGTCGGTGTAGGTTCCGTTTACGGGCCACATCCGAGTTATGTCGCTCGCATAGTACCGGTAGTCGGGAGCACAGTCACCGAGCATAAGGTCGCCGTTCTTCAGGACCGAGCTGTTCGCTGCATAATGACCGTGCCAGGCGTTTGCGCCCGAGGCCATGATCGCATTGTAGGCTCGTCCCCGGGCACCGTGACTCATATACACATAGTCGAGCACCGCCGCGAGCTGATACTCGTACACGCCCTCGCGCGTCGATCTGATGGCTTCGATCAGCGCGCGTGCCGTCAGTTTACCTGAGCGTCGCAGGAGGTCGATTTCGTGAGCATCCTTGACGATTCGCATGTCGTTCAGGATCGGGGCGAGGTCGACAATGTCGGCGATCGGATATCGTTTTCTGAGCAGTTCGATGAAGTGCGCGTAGCGGTCGAGTGTTCCATCCCATGGATCGGAGAAGCGTCCGATTCTACCGGCGATGTGTGTATCCCAGCTTGTCATCGAGGTAGCGCCTTCGCGGAATGGCGTGTAGATGCGTGGAACACGTTCGAGCCGGGATGCGAGTTTCTCAACACCGAGCACTTCGTCAACACCGCTATCCGCGATGACCTGGTCTGCCGTCTCCACCGAGGGGATTTCGCCGTTACTGTCCCGTTCAGCTTCAGACTGATGTGGCAGGAACAGGGTGGTCGTATTGTTTCGTGTATCGAACAGCAGGTAGGACTGCGGCGACTCGACACCGGTCAGGTAATAAAAATCATTCGCCTGACGGAACAGTTTCAGACCATTCTCTTCGGGCGCGCCGGCAACGACAGCGACCGAGTTCGCGCCCATCTGCTCGAGTACCCGACGGCGGCGTTCCCGGTATCCGTCAGCAGCGAGTATTGGATTGTACATTAACGTCTCCTTGTCGACAATGTATCATTGTTTGTACGATGATGTAATGCTATTATACACGACATGAAAATAACACATGTCGAGACTATTCCCGTCAGCCTTCCGGTTGGTGACTTCGTCGATGGTTTCAGCAAGGTCGGCGCGGTTCCGTCGCCGCCCCGCTTCGATGCAGGCAGGTCTCGACTGCGTCGTTCTGATCCCTCGCAGCAGATCGTTCTGTCGAACGTCATCGTGAAAATCCATACCGACGAAGGCCTTGTTGGCGTCGGCGAGGCTGCGTGTGACGCCACCGAGCCGGTTCGTAACGTGAAAAACATGATTGACCGACACATGGCCCCGCAGCTCGTCGGCGAAAATCCCCTGGATTGGGAATTCCTGATCGATCGTGTGTCGTGGGACGCGCCGCGGGGGGCAACACGGCATGCCACAGCAGGAATCGACCTGGCGCTTCACGACCTCGTCGGAAAAGCACTTGGCGTTCCCGTGTACGCGCTCATAGGCGGATTGCGGCGTGACAGGGTTCTCGCCTCCATTGAGGTTCCCAGGAATACACCGCAGATGCAGGTCGAGCACTGTGCCGAGTACTACGAACAGGGTGTGCGCGGAATCAAGCTCAAGGTTGGTTCGAACGCGTATCTTGACGCGGAGTCGGTCATCACCGTGAGCGAACGATTCGGACCACAGATCAGTCTGCGGGCAGACGCCAACTGTGGCTACACGGTGAAAGAGGCCAGAACCTTCTGCCGCATCGTCGAGGCCAGCGGCGTGAAGCTCGAGGTCCTCGAACAGCCGGTTGCCAAACTTGATCTTGACGGACTGCGAGCAGTTCGTGACGCGACTGATATACCCGTTGAGGCGGACGAAAGTGCATTCAGTCTCGGAATGGTTCATAGACTCATCGCGGCAGGCTCGGTCGATCTGATCAATACGAAATGCGCCAAGGCTTCCGGGATCAAAGGTGTTCGCGAATGGGCGACAGTCGCGCGGGCTGCGGATATCGGGGTAGTTATTGGTACCGAATGGGGTTGTGCAGGCATTGTCGCGGCAAAGTTGCACCTGGGTGCTGCGCTCGCGAATGCGGACCCCGTCGTTGAGTTTACCGAGATCATGATTCATGAGCTGCTGCACCGGGAGCCTGTCGTTCTGGAAGACGGCTACATTCGGGTGCCGGTATTACCGGGTCTCGGGATCGAGCTTGAAGAGGAGAAGATCGAACGGTTTCGATTGCGCGACGAGTAAATACATGAATAATGTTAGACGAATGAGTATCGCCGCGTACATCAGCCAGGACCTCAGGCACAGAATACGGACCGGCGCGACACTTCCGGCGCAACTGTCGCTGACCGACCTTTCCCGCCACTACGACGTCAGCCTGACGCCTGTTCGCGAGGCGATACGGATGCTCATTGACGAAGGGTACCTGCAGAAACACACGAGTCGACGAATCACCGTTAATCCCGAAATGGTCGGAATTGCCAGTTCCGACGAGTACACCGGTCTGCCACAGAAACCACCAGACTGGGAATCGGTGCTCCTGGACGAGGTTATGCACGCGACACTGAGCCTTATGCCCGTCTATCTTCGGGAAGCCGATCTCGCCGCAAAACACGGGGTCGGGCGATCGATCATACGCGGCAGTTTCAGCCGCTTCGCCGGAGCGGGCCTGCTCGACCACGTTCCGCGAAAGGGATGGCGAGTCCACCCCGTACGCGTTGACGACGTGGAATCGTATCTGCAGGTGCGCGAAGCGCTGGAGCTCACAGCACTGGATGCGGCAAAACCGAACATAGAGCGCGCGGAAGTGCTCGGACTGCTCGAAGGGGATAATCACGCCCTCGACGACACGCCGCACCGATACATCGTTTCCAAGTCCGGCAATCAGTACATAGCGCGGTTCTTTGACCAGTATGTTGCACGGTACTATACACAACTGCTTCACTATGCTGCTCCCGAGGCCCACGTCGCCGATGAGATGGCTGCTGAGCATAATGAGATTCTCAAGGCGATCCTCGACCGCGACTGGGCGAAAGCGAAGAGAGTCCTGTCTGCCCACATCCGCGGGCAACGATCAGTGCTTGAGACTGTACTGATCGCGAGTCGCCGGGAAAAACAGCCGTAACTCAGGGTTCGGGAGTTAAATGAAGAGGCGGCGATAACTATTTTCGCCTTCAAAGGTTTATATTGTTGACAAAAAAGTATAGTGTACCATAAGGTTTGAGTGTCATAGGACTACGATATCCTGAGGAGGTTCACTATGAACACGAAACGAAAAGTATTGATGCTGTCGATCGCGGCAGTGTTGATCATCGCCGGGGCGTCACAGGCGTTCGCCGCTGGTCGGTCGGAGCCGGTCGCAGCCGGTCCGGTTACGATGAATTATCACCTGCCGGGTGATCCGACGATCATCGATCCTTCCGCGAACTGGATCGGCGAGGTGGCAGCCAATCTGTTTACGCCTCTTGTCGGATACGACGCGAATGCGAACGAGATCTATCCGCGGGGAGCGACCTCATGGTCGGTATCCGACGACGGAATTGTCTGGACGTTTGATATTCGCCGGAACTGGCTCTGGTCTGATGGTACCCCGCTCACTGCGGCCGACTACGTATACGGGTTTCAGGCAGTCGTTGATCCCGAGACCGCGTCACCGACCGCATTCCGACTCTCCATTATCGAAAACGCCGCCGCGGTCACAAACGGGAATGTACCTGTCGATCAACTCGGGGTAACTGCCCTGGACGACTACACCCTGCAGATTACTCTCGAAGCTCCCGCGTCCTGGTTTCTCGTATCGATGAGCTCCATAGGATACGCACTTCCGCGCTGGGTCCGTGAAGAACACGGCACTGCGTGGACGACTCCGCAGAACATTGTCGTCAACGGACCGTACACGCTCGCGAGTGCACGTCCCAACGACCTGTACGTACTCGAGAAAAACCCGAACTACTACGGTGCAGGCAATGTTCAGATTGAACGGATCAACCTCTATATCGTCGCTCAGCAGAGTACTGCCATGGCAATGTACGAAAATGGCGAACTCGATACGGTCGTTGTTCCGATCGAAGATCTGGATCGTGTGCAGCGTGATCCGGTTCTCAGTTCCGAGTTTACCAGTTTCCCCCGTTTGATCTCACAGTTCTACTGGTTCAACGTTGGCCGGGCTCCCTTTGACAATGTACTGGTCCGCAGGGCTTTTGCGGCGGCAGTGGACAAGCAAACCCTGGTAAGCAGAGTCACGAGGGGCGGTGAAGTAGCGACTGATACCATAGCGCCTCCGGGTGTTGTGGGCTACGTTGATCCGTCTGCCGGTGTCGGTATCCCGTATGATCCCGCACAGGCCCGCGCATGGCTTGCCGAAGCCGGGTACCCTGGCGGGCAGGGTTTTCCTGCCGTTACGATCGGATTCAACTTTAACGAGTTCAATGCAAGTGTCGCGCAGGCTCTGCAGTCAATGTGGCAGACCAACCTTGGTGTGGAAGTAACGCTGAGCGGTGTCGAAGGTGGTGCGTACGGATCACTGACGTCCGGTGGTGAGTTCAACATGTACCGCTGGGGCTGGGGCATGGCCTATCCCGATGCCAACTACATACACGAAGGCATCTTCCATTCAAAGGTCATGTCTGAGACCGAACGAACTCATCGCTGGCACTCCGATGAGTTTGATCGCCTCATAGACGAGGCGGCGGGTGCGAACGATCAAGGTTTACGCGAAGAGCTCTATCTGCAGGCCGAAAGGCTCCTGGTGCAGGAAGGGATGGGAATCATCCCGCTGTTCTTCCCGGCCGATAACCGCGTAACGAAGCCGTACCTGAATCGCATTCAGGGTCCGCTTATGACGCCGGAGTTCTGGGGCTGGACTATCACACAGTAGAGTAAGACACTGACTTTCAGCCCGTGCCGTCCCCCGACGGTACGGGCTCTATTTTGCCACTGGAGGGTTGTATGCTCAGCTTTATCGTGCGAAGGATCCTGTGGCTTATTCCCGTGATTCTGATAATCTCCATGATTACCTTCGCGCTTATGCTGTCGGTACCGGGAAATCCCTTCGAGGGCACCGGAGAGCGCCCCCTGCCGCCCGAGACTGTTGCCCGTTTGCGGGCACACTACGGCCTCGATGACTCGATACCTGTGCAGTACCTCCGATACATGCAGAACCTGCTGCGTGGAGATCTGGGGCCTTCGTATGCGTCGCGACGCTCTGTAAATGAGATGGTGGCAAGCGGTCTGCCGATATCGGCGACCCTCGGAATGCTGGGCCTTGTTGTGGCACTGTCCATTGGAATTCCTCTGGGCGTTGCTTCTGCACTTAACCAGAATCGTGCTATCGATTATTTTGCAATGTTCTTCGCAATGGCGGGGGTATCGGTACCCGCGATGACGTCGGCTCCATTGTTCATCTGGATATTTTCAATCAATCTCGGGTGGCTTCCCGTCGCCCGGTGGGGTACGTGGCAGCAGGCTGTCATGCCCGCCATCATACTCGGCATCGGACCCGCTGCGGTGCTCGCGCGGCTTACACGAGCGAGCATGCTTCAGGTTATCCGCGAGGACTATATCCGTACCGCACGTGCCAAGGGCGTTCCCGAGCGACGCATTACGGTGCGCCACGCACTGAAGAACGCCCTTATTCCGGTCATTACGGTCCTTGGCCCCCTTTTCGCCAGCATGGTAACGGGAGCTGTCGTTGTCGAACGAATATTTGCCATCCCGGGCATGGGCGGGTATTTCGTCGGAGGCGTTTCGTCGCGGGACTACCCCGTCATAATGGGCATGGTACTAGTGTATACATTTTTTCTTGTGCTTTCTAATCTCGCTGTCGATCTCGCCTACGCGTGGGTAGACCCGCGAATCAGGCTCGAGTAACGGTAAAGGGGCGCCTTATGGCAAGTATAGTGAAACCGGCAGACAGTCTGTGGAAAGATGCCTTTCGAAGACTTCTTAAAAACAAGGTCGCGGTAGCAGGTGGTGGGATTATCATTGTTCTCACGTTCATCGCGGTCTTTGCCCCTCTGATTGCACCTTACCATTTTGCCGAGGCAAATTTCGAAGAGACATTCTCGGCTCCGGGAGGAAGATATCTGCTCGGCACCGATTTTCTCGGGCGAGACATGCTCAGTCGCCTGCTGTACGGAACCAGGATTTCGCTTGCAGTCGGCACCCTTGGCGCCCTGTTCGCGTTTACGATAGGCGTATTGTACGGCACCCTTTCCGGCTACGTTGGCGGGAGGGTCGACAATATCATGATGCGTCTTGTCGATGTTCTGTACGCCTTTCCGTCGCTGTTATTCATCATTCTCCTCATGGTTGTCTTCAAAACGAGTTTCAGCGCAGGGGTCGAAGTCGTTCGGGGTCCGATTGTGCTGGCCATAGTGGCTCTCGATCGATTCCTCGGCGGAATGCTCTTCATACTGATTGGTATAAGCCTCACATCGTGGATAGGCGTTGCGCGTCTGTCGCGGGGTATGGCGCTGTCACTGCGAGAAATGGAGTTCGTTCAGGCGGCAAAAGCCCTTGGTGCGGGACATTTCCGGATTATAGTCCGCTATCTGGCACCAAATCTGGTGGGCCCTCTTATCGTGAACATCACCTTAAGCATTCCCGGGTTCATCGCGACCGAGGCATTCCTTAGTTTCATTGGTCTCGGTGTCGATCCGCCGACGCCGAGCTGGGGTGCCATGATACAGGACGGCGTTCGAGCCATGCGCGGGCATCCTCACCTGGCGATTTATCCCGGTATTGCACTGGCGCTTGCAATGCTTTCGTTCGCCTTTCTAGGTGACGGATTGCGAGACGCGCTCGATCCGAGGCTTAAGCAATGAGCAAACGAGGAGAGTCTGTGCAGAAACCGATTCTGGAAGTTGAGGATCTCAAGACCAGCTTTTTCACCGATGATGGAGAGGTCAAATCGGTCGATGGTGTTGATTTTGTAATACATCCGAACGAAACGCTTGGAATGGTCGGCGAGTCCGGTTGCGGCAAGAGTGTCACCTCCCTTTCGATCATGCGGCTTATCGATACACCCGGGAAGATCGTCGGCGGTAGTATACGATTCAATGGCGAAGAACTCCTCGCGAAATCCGACGCAGAAATGCGCAAGATACGGGGCAACGAGATTTCGATGATCTTTCAGGAGCCGATGACATCGCTCAACCCTGTGCACACTGTTGGTGCACAGATCGTCGAGGCACTCGTTCTTCATCGGCAGCTGACGCGTCATGAAGCCACTCTCAAGGCCCTCGACATGCTGAAGCTCGTTGGTATCCCGGCACCCGAACAACGGATCAATGAGTACCCGCACCAGTTGTCCGGAGGAATGCGACAGCGAGTCATGATCGCAATGGCGCTTTCATGTAAGCCCAGGCTTCTGATTGCCGACGAACCGACGACTGCCCTCGATGTGACGATACAGGCGCAGATTCTTGACCTCATGAAGAAGCTGAAGAATACTATCGGTTCTTCGGTGATGCTCATTACGCACGATCTCGGCGTTATTGCGGAACTCGCCGACAACGTCGTAGTTCTGTACGCCGGACAGGTTGTCGAGTACGCCGACGTAAAAACGATATTTGAGCATCCGAAGCATCCGTATACGATCGCACTCCTCGAGTCGATTCCCCGGCTTACCGACGATCGGGGCCGAAAGCTGTTCTCCATTTCCGGCACAATTCCTGATCCGCTACACAGGCCGGGAGGGTGTCCCTTCCATACACGATGCCGTTTCGCGCAGGATGTGTGCGCTGTTGAACAACCTCCGCTCACGGTGCTCGAAGACGGGAGTAAGGTCCGTTGCTGGATGCACGTAGAGACCCACGCGCATCACTTTGCTCACGTCGATCGCACCTCACCACGGATGGTTGCCAAGGATCAGAGGCGCGATCCCGGGAGTGACGTTGTTGACGGACAGGCGGCCCGACCCCTGCTTCAGATCCGGAATCTGGTAAAGCATTTCCCGATTCGCGGCGGCCTCATGCGAAAAGTTACCGGTCGTGTCCGCGCGGTCGACGATGTGAGTTTCAACATCATGGAAGGGGAGACCTTCGGACTGGTCGGCGAGTCCGGCTGCGGCAAGAGCACCACCGGACGACTGGCGCTCAGACTGCTGGAACCGAGCTCCGGTCAGGTCGAGTTTGACGGTCGGCCAATACTGGGCCTTAACACAAAGGAGATGCGGCGAGTCAGGCGTGAGATGCAGATCATTTTCCAGGATCCCTTCGCGTCACTGAATCCGCGAATGACCGTTGGTGATTCGATTGGCGATGCTTTCGCGATTCACCGCCTCAACGGCACCGGAAGTACGAAGGACAAGGTTGCCGATCTCATGAAAATGGTAGGACTCGAACCGGATTACATGCGCCGGTATCCACATCAGTTTTCCGGAGGTCAGCGTCAGCGGATTGGCGTTGCACGCGCGATTGCACTGGATCCCAGACTCATAATCTGCGACGAACCGGTTTCCGCGCTCGATGTCTCGATACAGGCACAGATCATTAACCTGCTTGAGGATCTTCAGAAGAGACTGAAGTTATCGTACCTGTTCATTGCGCACGATTTGAGCGTCGTAAAACACATTTCCGACCGCGTGGCAGTGATGTACCTCGGCAAGATCGTCGAACTTGCCGAGACCGAAGAGTTGTTCAGCAACCCGCTCCATCCCTATACCGAGGGGCTTCTGGCTGCGGTTCCAGTACCCGATACGACCGCCCAGCGCAATCGCATTATTATTTCCGGTGACGTTCCGAGTCCGAGCAACCCTCCATCCGGATGTCGGTTTCACACGAGATGTCCTATCGCCCAGGACATCTGCAAGCGAGTGGAACCAGTGCTCGAAGAGAAGGCTCCCGGCCATATCGCGGCGTGTCATTTCCGCTAGTCATGGCCCATACAGCGAGATCTGACAGCATTCTCATTCTCGCGGCGAAGCCGCACGGGGCGGGTATCATGAAGCGGTTTCAGCGTCACGACGCCCGGACGCGTGTGCGCGGAGGTGAGTTTCCATGAAGAGGCTGCTATCGAAAGGTTTCAACCGTGAAGAATTTCGCGACAGGCGGTATCGCATCGCGCAGACAATCGGAGCCGACGCGCACGCGCTCGTCCCGCTTCGAAGACGCTTACCCGATATGGTCATACAGGATCCTTCGCCCGCGCACCACTTGAATTTGACGAAGTTGAGGCTCTCATGCGGGAGCCAAGCATGTTTACCAGTAAGGAGACCCCCAGATGAAGATCACGAACGTACGTGCCGTCCCCGTCCGAATTCCCTTCGATGGCGAACCGTACCCGGGTTTAAGCTATACAACGTATCAACCGGACCGCACAGGGCGACTGTCTCCCAAGCGTCCGAGTCGGGTACTCGATTACGTGATCGTTTACATCGATACCGATGAAGGAATTACCGGTGTCGGGGAAGCGCAGGCCGACATAGGCTTCTTCGGCAATACCGTTGAGCAGGTGTTTTACGCCGTTCGCGACTACCTCGGCCCGAATCTCATTGGCCTTGATCCGTTCGATCGTGAGTATATCGCGAGTGCCTTGAACTGGCGGGGAAACAGCTGTTCCCGGGCGGGAATCGACCTTGCGCTTCTTGACCTCATGGGGAAGGCAACCGGTCGGCCTGTAGGCGCGCTCATAGGCGGCGTGCACCACGCACGACTGCCTGTGTCGAAGGAAATCGGCGGAGGCAGTCCCGATGACATGGCCGCGTATTGTGTAGAACATATTGAACAGTACAACATCAAGGCGTTCAAGGCGAAGATCGGCGGGAATCCCGAAATGGACGCAATCCGGCTTCGTGCGATGCGCGAAGCGGTTGGTCCAGAGGTGTCGCTGCGCGCTGATGCGAACCAGGGCTATCGCACGGCAAAGGACGCGATACGATTCTGCAGGTTGTGCGAGAAGTATGACGTGAACCTTGAACTCCTGGAGCAGCCGGTCGCATATCAGAACATACAGGGAATGGCGCTCATTCGTCGCTCTGTGGACGTGCTGATCGAGGCGGATGAAGGTTGTTACACGCTTCAGGACGCGATGATACTGATTCGCAACGAGGCGGTGGACGTCCTGAATATCAAGATCGGTAAGTCCGGCGGAATTACCAACGCGAAGAAGATCGCTGCCGTCGCAGAAGCGGCTGGTCTCGTCACCGTCGTTGGCACGGCCCTCGGACTTGGCCCGGAACGCGCGGCGAAACTCCACCTCGCGTCCTCGACGCCGACAATGCTTCCCCATGTCGAATTTTCGGAGCTGACTCTCCACGGAGCGCTCCTTATTGATGCGGATGAACGGATATTCTCTGCGCCTGTAGACGAGGACGGCTGCCTTCCGGTCCCGACGGGACCTGGCCTCGGTGTTACACTCGATGACGCCAGGATCGCCACGCACGCGATCATGATCGACTAGTACCGGTTGCGCCAAACGTGTCATTCGCAGGGCATCATGACGGTTTCTCCATGTGGGACAGTTCGGTCAACGAGTGGAACTCCGCGCGCATGGGTCCGAAACGCGATGTGACCGGCGAGCTTTCCCATGACTGGACCCGTCTTACGCGTCCCAGCCGAGCGTTCCTTGACCAGTGGGCCGTCAAGATACGCGAAGCCATCTACGGGACAACACCGTGGACGACATCTTGCGAAGGCCCGACACGCATGCTGAAATCCGGAGGGTTTACCGAGGGCGAGAAGCTTGCATATACGCCCGAGGACTACCGTCTCACGGTGAACGGGGACACTCTGTACGCGATTGCCCTTGCGTGGCCCGCTCGGGAAGCTGTAATTCGAACGGTCTGGCAAAAGCTTTACCCGGAGGAAATCGTCCGAATCACGATGCCCGGTGTCGACGGCGATCTTCGATGGACCTGCGACAATACCGCTCGTGCCCTGAGAATTGAAACCTCGAACCAGGCTCCCTGCAGGCACGCCTTCGTGTTCCGGATCGAGCGCCGCCGACCCTTCGCGCACGATCAGGGACGGTTCAGGTGAACATAGACGCACACCAGCACTTCTGGGTTTACAACGACTATGATTACACCTGGATGGGCCCTCGACACGACTCGATACGGAAGACCTTTCTTCCCCGCGACCTCGCACCGCTGCTGGACTCAATCGGGTTCGATGGTTCTGTGGCTGTTCAGGCACGGAGGACAATAGAGGAAACCGAGTGGCTGCTCGCACTTGCCGCTGAGTATCCGCGTATCTACGGCGTTGTCGGTTGGGTCGATCTGTGCTCGCCGCACGTCGGCGAACAGATCGAACGGTACGCCGCGAACACGTCCTTCGTCGGTGTGCGACACACCGTTCATGACGAACCTGACAGAAACTTCGTTCGCCGGGCAGACTTTCAGCACGGAGTATCACTTCTCGACCCGGCCGGTCTCACGTACGACCTGATCCTCTTTCCGCGCCACCTGCGAACCGCTACGGACCTGGTCGATGCGTTTCCGAAGCAGCGCTTTGTCATAGATCACTTCGCACGGCCTCCGATCGCAACTGGCGAGATCGAACCCTGGGCCCGCGACATTCGGGAACTATCGCGCCGGGACAACGTCTGGTGCAAGCTGTCGGGGATGGTGACCGAGGCGGACCTTCATGCGTGGAGGACCGGAGACTTCACACCATTTCTCGAGGTCGTTATCGAGACCTTTGGAGCGAATCGACTGATGATCGGTTCTGACTGGCCGGTCTGTACCCTCGCCGGTGCGTACCGACCGGTGATGGAGATAGTGACAGGCTACATAAACCGCCTCTCACCCGACGAACAGGCGGCGATTCGCGGAAAAACCGCCAGCGATTTTTACGGTATCAGCCGCCATGAAGCGCTCAGACCATGTACTTAGCATCGGAGGTGTAGGTCGGATACGCCCACGGTATTTCGGCGAACTCCCGGGTCGTGAGGCCTCGCCGGATCGCAAGCGCAAAGAGGTTAATCTGCTCGCCCGCGTGCGGGCCGACAATATGCGCACCAAGCAGCTGTCCTGTAGTCGCGTCGGCGATCGTTTCGTACCGAACGACTGCCCCGCCAAGGCGGCGCGAGCTCGGCCAGCGGCCACCATCGCCTGACTTCACGACGACATCGAGAGTCCCGGCTTCCGCTTCATCCTGCGTAAGACCGACACTCGCAATCTGCGGATGCGTGAAGACAACTGACGGAATCGCTTCCCGCTCTACTCGACGCGATTGCGGGGATACAATGTTTGCTGCCGCGATCTGTGCTTCCATGTCGGAAATCGGTGCAAGCTGTTTTGTCGCGGCGCAGTCGCCGATTGCAAACACACCTTCGGCACTTGTCTGAAGATGCTCGTCGACCACGATACCCCGGCTTTCCGTGTCTACACCGATCTTTTCGAGTCCGAGTTTCTCGATTTCTGGAACACGACCGATTGCACTCATGACCCACGCGGCCTCGTACGAGCCCGTACCTTCTGTCCGGACTGCAAACCCCTTTCCGGATTCGACGATTTCACTGACCTCTGCGTCGGTAACAAACGATATCCCGAGTTTCCGACCAGCCTCAACCACCGGATCAACGAGCGACGCCGGGAAAAGAGGAAGCATTCGTGGACCTCGTTGCAGTACGGTGACACGTGAACCCGCGATCGCCGCGATAAACGCGAACTCGAGCGAGATATATCCGCCCCCGATAAAGATCATTGAATCCGGTAGCGACTCGAGTTCGAGGAAATCGTCACTCGTCGCGACGAGCTCACCGCCCGGGATCGACAGAGGACGCGACTGTGCACCTGAAGCGATAACGAAATGCGACGCCTGCAGCACTGTCCCCGATGGCTCAAGCTTAAGCGTCCCGGGTCCCGTAAACGCCGCCCGTTCGACAAACACGTCGATACCATCGTTGCGAAATGACTCCACCACACTGTCGGGAATCGGTTCGGTAAAATCGCGCTTGAACGCCTGAAGCGCAGGCCAGTCTGTGTGTACCTGCCCCGCGACACCGTGCCGTGAAAGCGCCCGCGTTTCGGCAACGAGCTGCGTGTTCACGACGAAGTACTTCTTCGGCTGGCACCCTCGCAACGCGCAGGTGCCGCCAACCGGTCCGTAGTCGACCATGGCGACCGACTTCCCGGCGCCGGAGAGCGCCTGCGCGGCGGTTTGTCCCGCTGTCCCGATTCCGATAATGACAACGTCATACTGTTCCATTCAAAGCCTCCGAATTGAGTATCGCCCGCGATTGCGTGGCAGCGGCGTGCTCCTTCGTGGACAATACTGCGAGTGTGATGCGTCGTCAATTATAATATATGTAAATACAAAAAAAGAACCCGATGGAAGTCCTGAACCAGCAAAGCGGAGCTCAACCTGATCGAACGAAAAGGCCTGTGCCGGGTCTGCCAGCTGCGTTGGCGGATGTGTGCATAAGGACGGCCAGGCCGATGCTACCGGTACGCACTACGAACGCTGTCGTAAACAGCGGAGCGTGCCAGACCGCCCAGACAGAGCCTGTTGCCAGCGCGAATGTTGAACACGCGATACCAGTAGGACTTCTTATCGTCCTTCGAATACATGTGGCAGGCGAGGAACAAAGCAGCGAATGCCGGTGCTCCACCACCGATAACGTCCAGTATCGCAGCGGGCGCATATTCCCGATTTTGTGGCGATGCGACGTGAAACACTCCAACCGGTTTTTCTCTATTTCGAGCAATCCCGTCGTGCTACTCGCCTCGAAGCATTCGCTACAGAGGCGTGTCGCAAAAAGAACCTGCAATCACCGCCCGCGAAAGATCGAGCGGATGGTTTCGCGTACGAAACGGCTGATCTTCCAGGATATCTCGCTCGTCGCCTCGCGTCTGGCCTGGTCGGCCACGCGGGACCCGAACTGCCTGCTTGCATTTCCTGCGTTGCCAGCCATGCCGCGAATGCGCGATCCGCGCTGCTCTCCGGCAGCCTCGCCATCGTCAGCGGGCTGGAAATTGTAGTCGGTTTTCCAGCTGTTTGAACCGTTCATGGCATCAACGAAGATTCGTGTA
>SKXQ01000072.1 GCA_007128315.1 Spirochaetaceae bacterium
CAGGAGCGGGTTCACAAGGTTCTCGAACTGGCTCGCCATGACCATGTAGACAAGGCCGACTGCGAGCAGCAGCGCAAAGAAGAGGCTCTGAAAGCTGTCGGTCATTTCGGCGCTCGAGCCGGTAAACTCGAGCTCCGTCCCCGAAGGCGAGGCGCCAAGACCCACGACAGCGGCCTGCACGTCGGTCATGACGCGGTTCAGCGGACGTTCGCCGGTGAGGCTTCCGCGTATTTCTATGACCCGCTGCCGGTCTATGCGTTCTATGGCAAGCGGGCCGACGCCTTCCTGCATGTCCACGACGCTTTCGAGGGGGATTACGTCGCCTGCCGGGTTCACGAAAAACATGCTCGCGAAACGGTCGCGGTCGAGGCGGTCTGCGTCCTGCAGGAGCACGTCGATGTCGAAGTCGTCGTTCTGCCGGGCGAAGGTGCCGACCGAGACGCCGTTATACGCGATGCGCAGTTCCTGCGCTATCCCGGCCGGGCTCAGGCCCAGGCTGGTCGCTTCGCGCCGAAGCACGCGAAACTGCAGCTCCGGGCGCGCTTCGGAGTAGCTCGAGTGCACGCTTCGTGTGCCCGGAACGCTCCGCATGGCTTCAGCGACGCGTTCTCCGTACGCGTTCATGATTCCGAGGTCGTCGCCGCTGATTCGTGCGACCAGGGGCGACGTAACACCCGAGGACGAGGCGGCGAGACTGCTCATGCCTTCGATTGATATGCGGGAGTCAACGTCGAGCAACTCGCGGGATATCCGATTCTCGACCCGGTTTACGACGTCCCAGAGCGATACGGTGCGAAAGTCGAGATCGACGAGGCTCACGAAAACGGTGGCGAGATTGCTGCCGCCGTCACCGACCCGGCTGGCCAGACTCAGAATGTAGTCCTCGCTGACTTCCTCGCGAATGATATCTTCGACCTGCGCCGCTTTTTCGGTGGTCTGGGCGTAGGTCGCTCCCGGGAAGGTTTCAAAGTCGACTCTGAACCGGCCTTCATCGGCTTCCGGGAGAAACTCCATACCGAGGAGCAGTATGCTTCCGACGCTCATGACGAGAATAATGACCGCCCCGCCAAGGATGGTTTTTGTGTGGTCAAGGCTCCACGAGATTGCCCGTTCGTAGACGGCGTCGAGGGTCTCGAGTGAACGCTGAATCCGGTCGAGAATGCGATTCAGCCACCGGTATCGGGTCACTACTTCGATGTCAGCCAGGCTGAGTTCGTGGTAGCCGTCGTGGTTGTGTTCGGCGCGAACCCGAATCGCTGATTTCGCGAGCAGTCGGGAGCTCATGACCGGTATCAGAATAAGGGCCGACATGAGTGACACGAAGAGACTGAACGAGATGGTCAGCGAAAGGTCCCGGAACATGATGCCCGCAATACCGTCGACAAAGAGCATGGGCAGAAACACCGACATGGACGTAAGCGTGCTCGCGGTAACTGCCTTGCCAACTTCTTCGGTCCCGATTATGGCGGCTTCCTCGGCGTCGAGTCCGCCGAGTGATTTTCTGTAGACCGATTCCAGCACGACAATCGCATTGTCGACAAACATGCCGATCGCGAGCGTAATACCGGCGAGGCTCGTAAGATTCAGCGTCATGTCGGCAAAGTCGATCAGTGCGAAGGTGGCGACAACCGAAACGGGAATGACCGTTGTGACGATAAAGGTGCTTCGCATATTGCGCAGGAAGAACAGGAGCACCAGAACCGCGAGCAGACCGCCCTGCCAGGCGGCTTCGGCCACGCCACCAATAGCATCGCGCACCGTATTAGCCTGATCTTCCTGTATTTCTATGCGTATGCTCGGGGGAAGGGTCTGCTCAAGATCGGCTATCCGCCTGAGAACTTCCTCGTTGACGTCAACCGTATTAAAACCCGGCCGCTTCTGTACGGCGATGCGAATTCCGTCACCGTCCCGGGTTCTCACGAACTCCCGTTGCGGCTTGTAGTCAAGTTCGATCTCCGCTATGTCTCCCAGCCGCACCGGCACACCGCCGATCATGGTTACGAGCACATCGGAGATATCCGCCACGCTCTCGAACGCGCCGACTGTGCGCAGTACCAGTTCACGGTCTTCGAGGCCGACGGTGCCCGCAGGGAGGCTAACGTTGTCGCCGGAGAATGCACGCACGACGCCGCTCAAGGGGATGCCACGCATTCGGATCTCGTCGAGATTCACCCTGACCATGACAGCCGGGTCCCTGCCCCCGAAAAGGTTGACCTGCGAGACGCCGGGGACGCGCTCGATCTGCGGAACAATGTCATTTTCTACCAGACGGCGGATATCGAGGCCTTCTGTAGAGCTGAGCACAACGAGCTGCAGACTCGGTACCAGCCCCGCGCTGAACTGGAAAATAGTCGACGGCATAGTCCCGTCGGGAAAGTCCCCCGTCACGTTGTTGATCCGTTCCCGGACGTCGGGGACGACGGTGTCGAGGTTGGTATCCTCCGAAAAATTCACGATAAGCAGGCTCAGTCCTTCCTCGGAGGTCGAGCTCTGACCTTCAACGCCGCTGAGACCGGCCACGCTGTTCTCCAGCCTGCGTGTAATCTGCTCCTCGATATCAAAGGGACCGACTCCCGGACTGGGGGTGATAATGATCACGCTTGGCAGCGATACGTCGGGGAAGAGCTCAAGCCCGATTCGTGAAAGCGAAATCGCACCGAGGAGGGTGATCGCTGCAAAGATCATGGTCGAGGTTACGGGGTGTTTTACTGCGAAGCGCGGGATGCTCATGGTCCGTACCTCACGCGTCTTCGAGGACGCGTACCCGCTGTCCGTCTTCGAGGAAGCTGTTTCCTTCGACGACGATCCGCGTTTCCAGCGTGATGTCACCGACGACTCCGACGAACCCGCCCTGGACGAGTCCCTGGCTTACCGGAACCTCACGTACCGTCTCGCCGTCGTCGTTCAGCACAAACACGAGTGCCCTGTCACCTCTGCGCACGATAGCCCGTTCCGGTACGGCGATGACGTCGCTCTCGCGTGCGACGGTGAACCAGCTGTTCACGAACATGCCTGGTCGCAGAAGTCCGTTCGCGTTATCCACGATCAGCTCGACCTCGAAGGTGCGGGTTGTCGGATCGATCGTTGTACCTACGCGACGGACTTCTGCACGCGCCGGGTCCATGCTCTGAAATGCGACGGCAGTGAGAAAGGCCTCCGGATTCAGTTCGCCCCGGGTAAACGCCTCAAAGCGCCGCTCCGGAACGCGGATGCGCGCGCGCACGAGGTCGTCGTTCATGATTACGGCTATAGGCCGCCCAGGCTCTACCGTACTTCCGATCTCTACGGGTACATCCGTAACTCGTCCGGATACGGGAGCTCTGACCGTCGCGAAACTCAGATTCAACTGGGCAAGTTCGTACTGCCGTCTCGCAGCTTCGACGCCTGCTTCTGCCTGCTCGATCTCTTCCTCCGTTGCCCCCTGTTCAAGTATACGAAGGCTGCGGCGTGCGTTCTCGACGTCGGTTCGGGCGCGACGGAAGGCGTTCTCCGCGTTCTCGAATTCGCTGCGCGAGATAGTACCGGCGTCAAAAAGCCTGCGGGTCCGTTCCAGGTCGTTCTCGGCGTTGGCAAGGTCTTCCTCGGCCTGCTCGACGGCGGCCCGCGCGTTCTCCACCTCTTCGTCTCTCGCTCCGCGACGCGCTGCCCGTAACTGGCTTTCCCTGACGGTAAGGTTTGCCTGCGCCTGCGCGAGTTCCAGTCGGGGGACGTCATCTTCGATGCGGGCGATGATCTGACCGGTTTCGACCTGCTGATTGCGGGTCACAAGTACTTCGAGAATCTCGCCGCTGACTCGTGCCAGCGCGGCCGCAGTCTGCTCTGCCTCAAGGTTGCCGGCGTACTGCACACGCCGTTCGAGGGTTCGAAGCTCCGGTGACCCCAGGCGTACCGGAGTTCCGACGTCCAGATCGTCCTCCTGAACGGCAAGGGCAATCTGCAGGGCTGGAATTCCGAGGAAGATGACCGGAACCAGGGCGAGCAACATTATGGTGAGGATTCTGCGGGTCATGCGCTTCACAGGCGGCCCCCAAACCTGCGGTTCATTTCGAGCCACGACTGCTCGTTCTGCTCGAGATCGTCGTGAAGCCGTTCCATCTCCTGATCGAGACCGTCCGCGTCGACGATGCTGATCTGCAGAAGCAGGCCACACGCGATGGTCCGGAGCAGAAAACGGCGCTGTCGGTGGTCCTGCAGTTCGTGTACTTCTCCCTTGCTCCGTCCCTCCAGATACAGCTCTTCAAGCTGGTCGAGAAAGCGTTCGAGGTTCTCGGTGAACAGATCCATTCGAACAGCCTCCGAAAACATTCCGTTGAGAATGGGATGCATGCGTTTGAGCAGGGCGAGCCCTTTGTGGCGCAGGCGGGTCAGTTTCTCCGCGTAGGAGGCGTTCTCTTTCCTGATGGCGTCAAGCTCGGCATGAAGTTCCGTCCAGGCAGCCTGTACGGTCTGTCGGAAGAGTTCCCGTTTGTCGGAGAAATAGGTGTATACGGTGCCCGGAGCTATGTCGGCCCGTCCGGCGATGTCCTTGATCGTTGCGCTGGAGAAACCGACCTCACCGAAGGTCTGAAGGGCTGCATCGAGTATGCGGCTGCGTTTCGCGGAATCCTGAGGGCGTGACATGGCAGGTAACTCTCCGTTTAGCTGAATATTCGTTCAACTAATAAGATAGCGATCCACTCTGTCAATTATCAAGCGGTATTGCGAGTTTTTCTTTCTTGACCGGCCACATGCGGCTATATAGGATGGAGCATCCATGGCTACCACCCTGTTTGCGGGACATATGCACCCGGTTACCGATGAACTGATACGTATCGTCAAAAGCGCCGGTAGAAACGTTGCCGTGGCATCCGCGCGCCATACCTCCCTGCATCAACCCGGCGAAGGCATGCTTCATGTACCCTGGTCTCCCCGATCATCGCTCTCCGCAAAAGCCGCGTGTACCCATGTCAGGAATGCGTTTGGATCTTTCGACGAATGTGTGCTGACGCTTTCCCCTGAGCCCTGTCGTGGATCGCTGCCGGAACTGGGCATATCCGAGATGGAACAGTACATGGACGAAACGCTGCGGGCGTCATTGTACTTTGCCCGCGAAGTTCTCGCGCTGTTTACCGCACAGTCCGAAGGGGTACTTTCGCT
The DNA here is from genome assembly GCA_007128315.1 of Spirochaetaceae bacterium. GTDB lineage: Bacteria > Spirochaetota > Spirochaetia > DSM-27196 > SKKC01 > SKKC01. The sequence continues at coordinate 5,137 of SKXQ01000072.1, forward strand.
GGTGCTTCTGGACGATCCTGAGGCGGTGTACGCACCGCTTGAGCAGATGGTGCGGTCGGGACTCGCCGGTTTCGCGGAAAGTCTGGTGACGCAGTACAGGACCGGCGTTCCAGCCGTCTACGCGAGCGTCGGCGCTCCGGGCCCCGATCAGGTCGAAGAGTTCGCGACCTTCTGCCGGACGGAGCGCGGCGAACGCGCACGGGGTCGGGTGCAACGATACGGTCGGCGTGGGGCACTGCGCGGACTGTTCAAGTAAGAGCATAAGGAACTACACATCATGAAAATCTGGATCCGATATCTACTTGGTCTGACCACGGGTCTTATTATCGCGTTATTTTTCGTCGATCCCGTGTCGGCCAGCTCCGAAGTCTGGCTCGATCTGTCGGAGCTTGCAGTACGTGTCGGGCGATATCTGCTCTTACCGCTCGTGTTTTTCGGGACCCTTGTGTCGGTTCACGATCTTCGGGAACACAAGCAGGCGCTCTCGACCTGGACGCTGCTGATTATTCTGATCGTGGTTCTGCCTGCACTGGCGGTGACCGTCGGTGCGATTGCGCTGCTGTTTTTTCAGCCCGGCGTGCTTCCTATCATTCTCGAAGACGCAGTGCTGCAGGAAACCCCGGACATTCTCTCCATACTCGGAGTCATCTTTCCGGATAACGCGCTTTCGGTTCTGACTGGTCCCGGCAGGAATCTCCTCGCCGCTGTGATCCTTGGAGCAATGACGGGAATGACCATGAGCACGGACAGGCGCTTTGCGGGCCTTCTGGAGGACATCGCTGATGCCCTCTGCAGGCTGTTTTTCCGGCTGAATGCGGTCATTGTGCAGCTCTTCGGCATAGGCCTGCTTGCGATCACCGTCGCGACCGTATTGCGGTTTCGAAATCTCGGGAATCTTGAGTTCTATGCACCCATGATTCTGGTAATTTCGTTCACTGCGGGTGTGGTGACACTCGGTCTGTATCCACTGCTCGTGTGGGGATTCGGTCGGAAGTGGAACCCCCTCCTGTGGATGTATTCGATGATCGCACCGGGTCTCGCGGCCCTCGTCTCAGGAGACGTGTTTCTGGCAGGCGGCACGCTCGCGTACACAGGACGTCACAACATCGGTGTGCGTCGGGAGGTCGGCGGCTCGGCCCTGCCGCTCGCGCTCATGTTTGCGCGTGCCGGAAGTGCGATGGTATCGGCGATGGCCTTTATTATGGTGCTGCGGTCTTTCTCCGGTCTTGAGCTGGGGATTGCCAGTGTAATCCGCGTCGTTGTCATGAGTTTCGGGTTCTCATTTCTACTGCCGGCAGTGCCCGCCGGGGGCGTGCTCGTACTCCTGTCCATGCTCGCCTCGGGCTACAGTCAGGGCTTTGAGGATGCCTACCTCATCCTCAGGCCTGCAGCACCGATCCTGCTCTCCATAGCCGCCTATGTCGACGTCATGACGGCAGGGGTCGTCATGCATATCGTGGCCGGGCGGCGAAAGCTCAGAGACCTTCCCGACACGGCCGATATGGTATAGATCCGCTCTATTCGCGAGGACGTATGAGTATGCCGAGCTGACCGGCTATCATGTGGGAATCCCACCACGGAAGATCGGGCCCATCATCCCAGAGGCGAAACACCGGAAAAAGCCAGCGTCCGGCAAACTGAAAGGTGATGCGCTCTTCCATGCGGTATCCGAAGCTCAGGCGTAGTTCCGGATACAGAAAGCGACCGCTTTCGTAGAAGAATCGTGACAGATTATCTGTTGGAGAGTTTTCCACCGCCAGCAGGGGAATGCGATACAGTGTTGTCGGAGAAAAACCGCCGCGCACGAACCACTGTTCGCTGACCGGCAGCGAATACTCCACGGGGACCGCAAGCATGATGCCGAGCGTGCCCGCTACTTCCCGGCCATCCGATGCCGAGGGAGCTGTTTCAATCTGCGTCGGTACTGCCCGGCCTTCGGTAAACGCGAAATCCTTGTACCAGAGATCGATGCCTGGCGCGACCTGCCACCGCCCCTGCAGCGGAACGGTGTATCCGACGCCGGTCAGAGCGGTCAGCGTCGAGGCTTCACTTCCTTCAACCGTTTCTTCGGTCCATGGTTGACGGTAGGCATTCCCGATCCAGATGCTTCCCTGACGGAACTCAAGGCCCTCCGAGCCGGAAAGCTGTGCCGCGATCAGAAACAGGGTGATGGAACAGATGTACACTCTGACAGACGTTTTCACAACACAGAGAGTATATCACGTTCCGTGCTACGCGGCTTCCGATCAGTACGACTTCGCGAATACTGCGATGTGCTTCGCGGGGTTGCCGCTGATGGCACAGATCTTCCCTTTCGCCTTCTCCTCGTTCCCGAAGGGCAGAACCCGGATGGTCGCCTTCGTGTCCTCTTTGACCCGCGCTTCGCTTTCGGGGGATCCGTCCCAGGGTGCGACAACGAAGCCGCCTTCGTGCTCGAGGACTCGTTTCATGTCCTCGTAGGTTTCGACTTCGTGCGTGCACTCTGTCTGAAAGGCTTTCGCTTTCCGGAACAGCGAGGTCTGTATCTCATCGAGCAGTGAATGAACTCTCCCCGCCACTTCGGCGACGGGAACAGTTGCCTTCTCTCCAGTGTCGCGCCGGACCAGGACAGCCTGTCCACGTTCCATGTCACGAGGTCCGATTTCTACTCGTACGGGTACCCCGACCATCTCCCATTCGGAGAACTTCCAGCCCGGGGAGTTTTTATCGTCTTCGTCGATCACGGTCCGGAGGTCTTTCCCGAGCGATGCGTGCACCCGGCGCGTGAACTCGATCACCTGATCCTTGGTGTCGTTTTTGAAGATGGGAATGACGACGACCTGTGTCGGAGCAAGTTTCGGAGGAAGTACAAGGCCGCTGTCGTCTGAATGTGCCATGATCAGAGCCCCGATCAGCCGGGTGCTTACGCCCCAGCTCGTCGCCCACACGTGTTCGAGGGTGCTCTCCTGGCTCTGGAATGTCACGTCAAAGGCTTTCGCAAAGTTCTGGCCGAGAAAGTGGCTCGTTCCCGCCTGCAGGGCCTTACGATCCTGCATCATCGCCTCAATTGCGTAGGTGTCGACGGCACCAGCGAACTTCTCGCTTTCGCTTTTTACACCGGTGTAAACCGGAAGGGCCATGTACTCTTCGGCGAAGGTTCTGTACACCTCAAGCATGCGAAGCGCTTCCTCGCGGGCTTCTTTCTCGGTCGCATGCGCGGTGTGCCCTTCCTGCCACAGGAACTCGGTTGTACGCAGGAACAGTCTCGTACGTTTTTCCCAGCGGACGACGTTTGCCCACTGGTTAATCAGAAGCGGAAGATCGCGGTAGCTCTGTATCCACTTTTTGTACATGCTCCATATGATGGTCTCGCTCGTCGGGCGAATCACAAGCGGTTCGTCGAGTTCCTCTCCGCCGCCGTGTGTAACCACGGCGCACTCCGGGGCGAAACCTTCAACGTGTTCGGCTTCCTTCCTGAGAAAACTCTCGGGGATAAGCAGGGGGAAATACGCGTTCTCGTGGCCTGTTGCCTTGAACATGGCGTCCAGAGCCGACTGCATGCGCTCCCAGAGCGCGTAACCCCGCGGACGTATAACCATCGTGCCTTTAACCGGGCTGTAGTCGGCGAGTTTTGCGTTGAGAACGATATCTACATACCAGTCAGAGTAGTTCTTGGACCGCGGAGTAATGCGTTGCGCCATGAGACCTCACGTTCAGTATCTGTTGGATTCGGAAGTGCTATTCTAAATTGCGGTACCCGGGGCGTCAACGGCTTTAGAAGCGGACGGTCTCTACCATGTACCGGATCGATATGCCGGTGTCCGTACGGCGTTCCATCTCTATGACGAACACCATACCGTTTCCATCCGGAGTCAGAATTGCCTGTCGCACGCGGTAGCTGCGTACTCCATCCCGGAAACGGTCCGGAAGACCGATCCTGTACTCGTGACTTCGTCCTGCGGCGCTTGTTCGCGTCAGGTCTATGTGAAACCGGGCCCGGACGTCGGCACCGGAGCCCTGTGACTCCTGTGTCAGCCGGACGTGGTAACTGTCACCACCGACGAAGTCCCGGAAGGTTATCTCCGATCGAGGTTCTTCGTTATTCAGAAGCAGGTACACGAGACGCCCCTGAAGGAAATGACTGATGCCGCGGCTGCTGCGAACCGATTCAGCCTCACGAAGCAGCGTCAGCAGTGCCGCATGACCGGTCTGACCGGCGCTTACCGGTTCACTGAACCGCTGTCTGAAGACTCCCGAGGCGACAAACTGGTTTGCTGGAACGTCAACGGTGTATATCTCAGCGTACGCCTGTCCGCTTGTACGTTCGATACCGTGCTGAGAGAACATAAGAAAGCGTCCGTCTTCGGAAAACCCGAGATTGGTGAAGATTGCCGCATCAGCGGCCGCACCATACGCGGCTGCAATGAGAAATACTGCCAGAAATGCAGAAAAAGGTCTTCGTCTCATGTGTATGCGCACCTCCCTCGTACACAGTATCGAGCAGTTTCCGCCAAACTGTAGTTTTTTCGACCCTTTCTACCGTATACTCAACGGCACCATGACGCTGCGTGCCCGCAACCGATTCATACTTTATACCGCGCTCGCAGTTCTTTTCGTAGCCGCCGTTCTGGCCGTCGTTGTCGGTGTGTTCGTGTGGTCAAACGGGGATCCTCGAACGGTTTTTGATGCGGTTTCCGAGCTCGCCGAAGCCAGGAGTCTGTACGGGGTTTCCGTGCCGACCAGTGGGGCCGGTCCTGTCGGCGTGTTTCTGTCGCCCCTGATTCCGGTACCCATAGCGGTCGGAGCCGCACTGCTTACGAGGCGGTATTTTCGCTCAAGCGTCACACCAACAATCTTCTTCGTCACGCTCTCCATGGTGTTGTCTGGACTGACCGTGATTCGCTTTGCGCAGATCATTCTTCCCGGCTACGGCGTTTCTTCCACCTACGCGGCAACCCTCTCGCGAGCCGTCTATGCCGCTCACATCGCGGGAGCCCTGGCGCTGTTCACCGCGAGCATTTATGCCGCCGGAGCTCAATACACGAGGATCTGGGGGGCGATGATCGCTGTCGTGACCATTGCGCTCGCCTTTGCCTACGTTCTGCCGGTGGATGCGTTTCAGCTCGACGAGGCGCTGCTGCACCGTCTCGAAGCACGGGGAAACATTCAGCTCATCACCGGTGCGCTCGCGGCACTGACGCTCGTTAATTTTCTGCGCTATGGAATCGAAGCCGAGGAATCAGCGAGGGTTGTGGTGCCTTTGGGGATTCTTGCGATACTCGTGTCGCGGGAACTGCTTTTCTACGTGTCCGGGCTGCCGCTACACCTCGCGACTGGCGTGCTGTATGTTGTCGGGTTCGCGCTTTTCGCGCGGAACAGCTATGCAGTGTATCTGTGGACCTGACCTATAGAATGATTGCGACAACCAGTCCCGTGCCGATAGGAAGGAGCAGGTTGTCGATGTCCTTACCCGGGGCCGCTTCCAGGGCGGTCGCGACCAGCGCTACGAGGAAGGCTTGCCCACTGTGCACGAGGAAGATCGAGGACGCTGCAAATACGGATGCGAAACAGGCCAGACTCCCCTCGATGCTTTTATTGCCCTGTGTAAAGGGAAGCGCATGACGTCCAACCGCCTTGCCGACCAGGCTGGCAAACCCGTCTCCGAACGCCAGGGCGTAAATCGCAATCGCTGCGGCCGGGTACGGGTACAGAAGAAGCGCCGCCATGGCACCAAGGCCGAGTGTCACCGGCCCCATGACGAAATGGCCGATATCACGACTTCGCTGAGCCATGGCGGTCAGACGCCCGATTACGAACACCGGACGCCCGCTGAGACGCTCAATCTCGGCAACCGCGTAGAAAACCGTGCCGAAGGCGAGCAGCGACATCGTAGCGACCGTTCCGATCGTGCGCGCGAACAGGGGTACGAACGCTATGAACATGTGTATGGACTTGCGTACGAGCTCCGTGCGAATATCCGCTGGAACGGTACCGAAAACACGGCGGGCAGCTGAGGTACCTGGGTGCAGGCTTGTGTAATTTCTTGCGCGGGTCAGGCCTGGATATTCCATGAATACGAACACTCCGTACTGACCTCATGCAAGTTTCGTGCCGAGATGCGACATCGGAACAGCATGTTGCGTAAAGCATGGTAAAAGAGGAATTTAAGGACGCTCGTATCTACGGATTCTTCGGGTGAACTGGCTTGTTTGTACACATAATCATACAGCGCCGTTCTTTTATTACTACGCCTTTAACCTGTGCGCTTTACAAGACGCGGAGACTGCGGTAGGTATATCAGACACTCGCGCGGACGAGAGGGGTAGCGCATAATGACAGATATTGATATTCGCAGCTTTCATCCACTTGAAATCAGGGTTCTTCTGCATTTTTCGGAAGCATCGGAACTCACTGTTCCCGAGATGGTGGCACGTGTCGGTCTCAAAGAGGGGCAGGGCAACCAGGTTGTGAGCTGGCTTGCGGCGAAAGGCCTTATCGAAGAGTCGTCACGGACGGCCAGAGTCTTCTACGAGCTTACCGAACTCGGGAAAGAGTATGTGGATACAGGTGTGCCGGAAGAACGGCTGATTCGTGTGCTTGAAAAGGACGGACCCACGCCCCTTCCAGCCCTTGCTTCAGCCTGCGGGCTTGAAATGCGCGACACGGGATCGGCGTTCGGAGCGCTTTCCAGGGTCGGGGCGGTGGAGATGGACTCGGATAAGCGTGCGGTTCTGATCGATCCGGCGAAGGCTGACTGGGTCGCCCGTGTTCGTGGAATTCTCGAACGCGCGGCTCGCGACGGAGCACTGGCGGAAGAGAGTCTCGATGATGCCGAACGTACCGCGGTTCAGGGCATTGCGAAAAAACGGGGCGCCGGTACGGTCGCCTTTCGCATTGTTGAACGAAGCGAGGTCGTGTATCGCTTTACCGAATCCGGCGAGGCTGTCCGGAAGGCCGCCGCGGATTCCGGACTCACCGGGGAGGAAACGGGGTCGTTGTCACCGGCGATGCTGCGAGATGGTTCCTGGAAACGGGCCAGCTTTCGCTCCTATAACATTGACACGCCGCCCGCACGACTCATTCCGGGGCGCCGCAACCCCTATGCCGAGTACCTGGAATCGGTGAAAGACACACTGGTTGGACTCGGGTTCGAAGAGTTTGACGGACCGGTCGTCGAAACGGAGTTCTGGAACTCGGATGCACTGTTTATGCCCCAGTTTCACGCAGCCAGGGACATTCATGACGTGTATTACGTTGCCGAACCGACACACGCGCGCGAGATCGAACAGCCCTACCTCGATCAGGTCGCTGCGGTTCACGAGAACGGCTGGTCCACCGGCAGCAGGGGCTGGAACTACGGGTTCGACAGGGACTTCACTCGCCGGCTCATCCTTCGGAGCCAGGGGACGGTGCTTTCCGCCAAACAGCTGCCGAAGGCGAAGGTGCCTGGCCGGTATTTCGGCATCGTGCGATGTTTCCGCTACGATCAGGTCGATGCCACGCATCTGAGCGATTTTTACCAGACCGAAGGCATCGTGCTCGGCGAAGATGTGAATCTCAGAACGCTGCTAGGCATGCTGAAGATGTTTGCTGAAGAGGTTGCAGGAGCGACTGAGGTCAAGTATGTGCCCGGCTATTTCCCGTTCACTGAGCCCTCGGTTGAGGTTCATATCAAGCACCCGAAACTCGGCTGGTTTGAGCTTGGCGGTTCCGGGATATTCCGCCCCGAGGTCACCGCACCGCTCGGCATAGACGTTCCGGTGCTTGCGTGGGGGCTCGGTATAGATCGAATGGCTCTCATGCATCTTGGTTTGAACGATCTGCGCGAGCTGTTCTCGAACGACCTTGAACGGGTTCGTCTGCGACGGAGGAAGTAAATAATGCCGAAAATCGAGCTGTACAGAAACGCACTGGACACATACATCGGAGAGAAACTGCAGAACGACGTGCTGGAAGAACAGCTTTCTGTCGCCAAGGCAGAAGTTGATGAATGGGAAGACGAACACGGGCTTCTGAAAATCGAGCTCAACGACACGAACAGGCCCGATCTCTGGTCGACTGCGGGGCTAGGTCGACAGCTTCGCGTGTATCGCGGTGGTGACATCCCCGCGTATGACTTTTTCAGCACCACCGACGCACCGAAAGAATGTGGCAGCAGGGTAGTACATGTGGATGCAGGTCTGAAAAATATCCGGCCCTACATTGCAGGTTTCGTCGCCAGTGGCCCTTCTATAGATGCATCGACGCTCAACGATATCATCCAGACCCAGGAAAAACTCTGCTGGAACTACGGGCAGAAACGACGGGCCGTTGCGATGGGCATATATCGCAGTGATCTCATGCGTTTTCCTGTCTCGTACCGGGCAGCAGACCCCGACGCGACGCAGTTCGTACCGCTCGCCGAGGAACGGGCCATGAGCCTGCGACAGATGATCACCGAGCATCCGAAAGGGCGCGATTTCGGGCATATTGTGGCTGACTTTCCGAAGATGCCTTATCTCGAAGACGCTGGCGGGGACGCCCTCAGCTTTCCCCCTGTTATCAACAGCGCCCGTCTCGGTGCCGTCGAAGTCGGCGACAGTTCGCTTTTCATCGAGCTTACGGGAACCGATCAGAGCGTCCTGCACCTTGCGTGTTCCATCGTTGCCTGCGATCTCGCTGACGCCGGATTCACGATTGAGCCGGTTTGCATCGAGTATCCCTACGATACTCCTGCTGGCAGAACGGTCGTGACACCGCAGTATTTCCAGACTCCGGTCGAAATCGAGCCTGCCTTCGCGTCGAAGTGGCTCGGGGTACCGCTCACTGCCGACGACTGTATTCGGTTGCTCGGTCGCATGGGTTGCGTTGCAGCGGAGGCCAGGGGCAGCGTTCGTGTGCAACCGCCGCCGTACCGGAACGACTTTCTGCATCCGGTTGATATAGCCGAAGACATCATGATCGGGTATGGCATGGGCAATTTCGAGCCGACCATGCTTCAGGACTTTACCGTCGGGCGTCTGACCGCAGTCGAGGTTCTGTCCAGAGACGTGAAAACGGTACTTGTCGGCCTCGGCTTTCAGGAAATGGTCTTCAACTATCTCGGTTCCCGTCGCGACTATCTCGACCGGATGCAGCCGGTAGCGACCGATGAGTCCGATGCGGATGACTCCGCCATGGTGCGCATACAGAATCCCATGAGCGAAAACTATGAGTATGTGCGACCGTCGGTCTTACCGTCGCTCCTCTCTGCCGAGGCGGTTTCCGCCCACGCGGTGTATCCGCATCTGATATTCGAGATCGGTAAAGTTGCCGTTCGGGATGCCGCAGATTCCAGCGGAACACGGACGGACGATGTGCTGGGGCTCGTCCTGTCGGATGTCGAGTCAACGTTCAATACGGTACGCGATAAAGTGAATACCATGCTCTATTTTCTTAACATCGACGCGCGATATGAGGCGGCGGATGATTCGCGTTTTATTGCGGGTCGCTGTGCGAGGATACTTGTCGCGGGACGGACAGCAGGTATCATGGGCGAACTACACCCCCAGGTGCTAGAGAACTGGGGTATCAGTATGCCGACAACTGCTGCGGAGCTGAATATCGGTTCCTTGCTCTCCCGCGAATCCGGAGTATAATTAACAGGGACAGTCGGCGTATTTACACAAGTATCGGAGTGGTGCAGTCGTGCCGCATGCAGATCAGGCCCCGACCGTCCTGGTGCCGTATACCGGACCCGCAGACGGACCCGAGGCGGAAGACATATTCATTTATCTCCGACCTGAGACGAACGGTGTCGAGGTCGAGAGCCGCCTCATGCGGGTCATCAAGCAGTGTCCTGCCTATCATAATGGCCTTGATCTTGTGTACATGGCGAACCTCCCCGGGGACTACATGCTCGAGCAGCATGTTGTCGAGAAGCACTACCGTCATAAGCTTCACTTTGCGGTTCATGGAAAACAGGCGTTCACGCCGTGGATGCAGACCGCCTTCGAGTCACAGACCGGAGAATCTTTCGAAACAGCGCATATTCTCGGGGCTTTTGAGGCCCTGCACACGCTCCAGATCGAGCCTGAGGGTATGTTTGCGCGTTGGGTCGACGAGTCGCAGATCTGCATCATTGCCGGCCAGACCCTCAAATATCTGGACGAAGCATGGGTCGTGGCCTCCGACATCCCGGCCGTATTACACAAGAACAATCGCGGTACCGACATAGCCGTAATGCTCTTTCGATCACGCGTCGGATACAGCTACTTCGAGGAACTCGTACAGGAAATGTACGAGCAGATTATTGATGCAGGACTGGTGAACCCGCGCCTTCCGCTCAGTCGGATCTTCCACTATTCGCGAGGTCCCTTCGAGCAGATTATGGACGGGCTTGGATATCTTGTCGACAGTGACGGCTCACCTCATCCCGTTGAGGATCTGGGTTTTGCACGCTACTGCAGTCATTGCGGTATTGGTACAAAAGCACTGCTCGGAGTTGTTCAGAATCCGCTGTTCGGCTGGGTGAACCGGCAGGGAGTATATTTCGAGGATGATGTATTCCGTATGACCGAACACGCTACCTACAGAGCCGCCCTCGAACGCCTCGATACGGCTGTGACTCAGGTCCTCCTCAGGGCGCCGTCTGTAGTAGTATCCCCGCAGGGGTAGCGTGTATGAATGCACAACAGCGCGGGGACGCCGGTTCGAACAGCGAAAAGTCTGCACTTCTCGAATCGGTTATTCCATTCCGATTTCTGAACAGCGAGGAACGACTGGGGCTGCTCGACAGCATGGAGCGGTGTACCTACCGTGCGGGAGAAGCGATTATTGAGCAGGGTGCGACCGATACCCGGGTATACCTCCTCGGAGGGGGTACCGCTTCCATACAGTCGCCTCAGGAACTTGACAAGCGAAGCCGTCGTCCGAGAGTTATCAGCACCGTAGAAGAGGGGCACTACTTCGGTGAGTGGGAGTCGGTCTTTGACTGCCCGCGGACCTACGATGTAGTCAGTACAACCGATACCTGGGCGTACCGCATACCCGGCGACGTGTTTCTCGGTCTTCTGAACGTTTCGAGCGCATTTGCCCAGGGGCTTGGTACGCTTCTTCGCGATCGTCAGGGTATCTTTGCGGCCTTCGAGCGGTTCAAGGCCCAGCTGTTCCGGGACGTCACCAACGGGTATCTGGTCATCCGGCGCCTTTTACCCCTGTATGAGTCACTTGAACCCGCGCTGCATCCCGGAGCTGCCAACCCTACGGCCATTGACGTGTCGGGTCTTTCGTATGCGGTACGGCGGCTCCCCGACAATATAACGCGCACCTTCGCCCTGCTCCTGACCGACAATCTCGTCGGTGCATACAGTACGCCGGACCAGTACTTCGCCCAGGTGGAGACCTCGGCTCGTCGGCGCGAGGTATGGGAAATGGTGCCGGGAAAGAACCTTGTTCTGCTCAGAAACGGTGTCTCAGATCTCATTGATTTTGTGACCTGCCTCTGCACCTACGCAGTGGAAGCGAAGAAGATCCGCAAACGACTGAGTACTCCCTCGTGTCTCGAAGCCCTTTCGGGCTATCTCTCTACCGGCGATCACCCGCCGCTGCACGACCTGCTCGCTGCGCTACCGTTCAGCGAGGAGGAGGCAGCCGGTATCACCAGAGTCTGGCCGGAGGAAACCGCGCGACGCCTGTTCGAGATCGTGCGCCATCGGGAGATGTTCGGCATCGATGTCAGGCGTGGCGCAAACACGTATAACAGCAGGCGAGCCGAACTCTGGGCGTCGCAGGTTGCACAGGCTGCCGGGCAGCTGCTGGGTTACCCGCCAGCGCTGCTGCCAGACGACGTTGAAGTTCACATCATCAGCAGTAACACACACTCGGTAACGAACTGTCTGAATCCCTGGTACCGGCGAAAGGGTGCTGCTCTCGAGCAGTGGGCAGAGGAGCATGAGCCGGAGCTCTACGAAGCGGCGTGGACGAACTCGTACGATCGCATGTATTCGGCTGCACGCTCGTACTTTCTTGCATATCCCGGGGAAGCCGAGGATGCTCACCGCGTCGCTGACAGCGCCGGGATATATCGCCTGCGCAGTACCGCTTCGACGGGAATACAGGTTCAGCTTATTGATGTTTCGCGTCTTTTCGACGACGAGATGGACCCGGGTATACGAAAACCCCCTGCCGAACGCCGTATTGTCCTCGTTAACATCGATTATGCATTCGGGGAGCAGGCCGAGCATATAATGCGCAATCTGCTGCTGCTGTTTGGCCGTAACGTGTCGAGTATCAACTTCCTCGGAAAAGCCGGGGCACTCGTCGGGAAACGGGGCGATATCCTTGAGCCGAGCGCTTTTATCGAGCAGTCCGGAGATCTGTTCCAGCCGGTTCCCGACCGGCCGGATACTCCCTGGAAACGTCTGCAGGAGCGCGTGCCTGCACACACGGTACATCGTGGCCCGATACTCACGGTGGACGGTACGCTTCTGCAGAACCGCGTCATGCTGAATTTTTACCGTCGGATACGACAGTGCATCGGGCTCGAAATGGAAGGTACCTATTATTACCGACAGGTGCTGGAGTCTATGGAACTTGGGGTCGTTTCCCGGGACGTCGACCTGCGCTTTTTCTATTATGTGTCCGATCTTCCGCTGCAGCACGACCTCGCGTTATCGAGCCGTCTGCAGGTTTCGGAGGGGGTTCCTCCCTTGTACGGGATTACCCGCCATATACTCGACGAAGTCTTCCGGGGCCGGTGATTCTCTGGGCTGGTGCTTACGCCCGCAGGAGCCCGCTGTCTTTCACCGCTGTCCGGACGCGTTCGAGCTCTTGTTCCAGGTCCCGCACCGCGTCCTTTGCCTGAACGCAATCCCCGGCACGTGAGGCCTGTTCAATGCGCGTGGAGATACGGGCGAGGTTTCGGGCAGACACATTCAGGGCTGCTCCCTGCAGATTGTGCGCAAGATTGCGGGCTTTCTGAAAGTCTTCCCGATCACACGCGGCGGTAATACCGTGTACGCGCTCTGCGGCGCTGTCAAGGAACATGGTGACAGTCCGTTCGACCAGCGCGCGGTCGTGTCCTGTCCGCGCCAGAGCATCTTCAAGGTCAAAACTGGCGGAACCATGTGCATCGTGGTCATCCGGTCTATCGTGCTGGTCTCCGGAGGCTGACGGACTGGAGCTCTCCAGATGTTCCCTGACCGTCGTCAGAAAATGGTCAAGCTGCAGCGGCTTGGTCATGTAGTCATTCATCCCGGCGTTTTCGCAGCTTTCCCGGTCTTCGGCAGTGGTATACGCGGTCATTGCTATGATAGGTACGTGGGAGTTCGGCTGTTCATCCGGAAACGATCGTATGCGACGGGTGGTCTCTATGCCGTCGAGACCCGGCATCTGCACATCCATGAGAACGAGTCGATATCGCTCCCGTCCGAGCCGTGAGATCGCTTCTTCGCCGCTGGAAACCACTTCACAGGTGTAGCCCGCCTTCTTGAGAATCTGCTGTGCCACGAGCTGATTTATCGCGTTGTCGTCGACGAGAAGTACGTCTGAGTGTATTTCCATTCAGTTCTTACGCCTGTTCAGTATCAGAAATCAGAATACCAGGCTCGGAAATGTGTATGCATCTCACCGTCCGGTTGCTGTATTGCACGAACATACTCGTGAATCGGGGCTATCGTCGACATTAATCGTACATAAAGCCCGGCGACCGTTCGACGGTGACGCCCGAATCTGTTTCAGCGCGCCCTTTTCACCTTCCGTGCAGACCGGCCCAGTCAAGCAGTTCGGAGTAGCTGATGAACGAGGGAATGTCGGGATGATCCGCGATGATCCTGTCAGGCGCCCGGAACAGCGCACCACGGTCCGCTGCACGAATCATGGAGAGGTCGTTATAGCTGTCTCCGGCGGCGAAAACCTCGAGGTTCATTGCCTTGAAGCCCTCGACCGCACGCCGTTTACCCTCGTTCTGCCGCATGGAGTAGCCAGTGACGATGTTGTCGTGAATTTCGAGTCTGTTACAGAGGATTACCGGGTAGTTCAGCTGTCGTGCAATGGACACCGAAAACTGTTCGAAGGTGTCTGAGAGAATAATCACGGGGAGAGAGGCTCTGAGCGTATTCAGAAACGGAACAGCACCGTCGAGAGGGCTCAGACTGTTCAATACCGTGGTGATCTCGCCCATGCCGATACCCGCGGTTCGCAGCACGTTGAGTCTGTGCTTCATGAGTTCATCGTAGTCGGGGATATCGCGTGTTGTCGCTTTCAGGTCGTCATTATCGAAATGTCTCGCAACAGCAATCCATACCTCGGGATACAGGACACCTTCAAGATCAAGGCACATTACTCGCATGCGGCGATAGTAGCACACGCGACACGCTTCGGGTAATCCGCATTCACCGGAAGGAACAGACTGATTGGTGTACGAAACATTAATAAGCGTAATTTGACAATACCAAAATAAATAGGTAGTATTACTTCAGTTAACACAATACACCTGTGCACCACTCATGCGGATTCGCGCGTCGGTCGTATCACGGCTGGAGCGATCTGCTGGTCTTGAGCGGTATCTGATGTTGTTCAGCTTCAGTGACAAGGCGTAGCGCGCTCGGGCTGGTCGTGTCTGCTTCTCTCGTATAGAGCCGGATACTGCACGTCTCGGAAAGGAAAAAATATGTCTGATAACAATTCGGAGAAGGCGAACGTAAAGATCAGCCTTCGAAACGTATATAAGGTATTCGGAAAGAACGCCGCACGCGGGGTCGAGCTTTCAAAGAAGGGCCTCAGCAAGGACGAAATCCTTGAAAAAACCAAACTGGCCGTCGGTGTGTCGAACGTCTCGTTCGACGTGTACGAGGGCGAAACGCTCGTTGTCATGGGGCTCTCGGGGTCCGGAAAGAGTACACTGATCAGATGCGTGAATCGGATCATGGAGCCGACCGCGGGTGAAATTCTCATTGACGACGTCGACATCACAAAACTCAACGACGACGAACTGCGCGAAGTACGACGCAAGAAGTTTTCGATGGTTTTCCAGAGCTTTGCGCTTTTCCCTCACCGGAGGGTCATCGAAAACGTTGAGTACGGACTCGAAATTCAGGGTGTAGATAAAGACGTCCGGCGGGAGAAAGCCGAAACGGCGCTGAAACTCGTTGGTCTCGACGGATGGGGTGACTATTTCCCGGAAAACCTCTCGGGCGGAATGAAACAGCGGGTGGGTCTCGCGCGCGCTCTGAGCGTCGATCCCGACATTCTGCTCATGGACGAGGCCTTCAGTGCGCTTGACCCGCTGATTCGTTCAGATATGCAGGACGAGCTGATCGCTTTGAACGACAGAGTCCGTAAGACCATCCTGTTTATCACACACGATCTTGATGAAGCGCTGAAGATGGGCGACCGCATTGTCCTCATGAAAGACGGATACGTAGTACAGATCGGGACGCCCGAAGAGATACTTACGAATCCGGCGGACGAGTATGTTCAGCGCTTCGTCGCAAACGTCGATATCACGAAGGTTCTTACCGCGCAGGATGTCATGAAGATCCACTCTCCTGTCGCGTTCGTAAAGGACGGGCCGCGAGTAGCGCTCCGGAAGATGAAAGAGCATGGCCTGAGCGGCATGTTTGTCGTGAAAAGCAGCGGAGAGCTTGTAGGGCATCTGACCGCAGACAAGGCAGCGCAGGCTGCCAAGGACGAAAAGAAGTGGCTTGACCAGGTGACCGACCGTGATTCGGTTCTCTCGGTTCCGCTGGATCAGCCGGTGCGCACGCTCTTCCCCATGGTGGAAAGCGGGAACCCGATCGCCGTTGTAGATGAGGATCATCACTTCAAGGGCGTTATCGTGCGCGGCTCGATTCTGGCAGCCCTCGCGGAATCTCATTCGGATTCCGCGCCCATCGAGGAGCCGTCGGAACTTGCGAGCAAGGTTCTGACGCCGGGGACAAGCGATGAGCCCGCTTCCTCCGAAGCAGACAAGGAGAATAACTGATATGGGAACACGTGAACTAATGGGGGATATAATACCCCGGGTACCTCTCTCCGAATGGATTGAATCAATACTGGATGTGCTTACGACACTCCTTGCCACCGCGACCCGCGCGGTATCGACGGTCTTCCGCAACGGTATACGCGGGATCACCGGTTTCCTCGATACGCTTCCGCCCATTGTTCTGATACTCGTCCTCGTCGGTATAGCCTGGGCTATCGCGGGCAGACGTATCGCGATCGGTTCGTTCCTGGGGTTTCTGTTTATATGGAACATCGGTCTCTGGGGTGCAATGGTGTCCACACTCGTGCTGGTCTTCTTTGCCACCATATTGGCCGTAGCGTTGGGCCTTCCGCTTGGTATCGTCGCCGGACTCAGTGATCGCTTTTTCCTCATTGTAAAACCGATTCTTGACTTCATGCAGACGATGCCTGCCTTTGTGTATCTGATACCCGCCATCCCCTTCTTCGGGCTGGGGGCCACGTCAGCTATCATGTCCACGGTAATTTTTTCAATTCCCCCGACGATACGACTGACTGCGCTCGGGATACGACAGATAGACAAAGAGCTCGTTGAAGCGGCCGATTCATTCGGGTCCACCACGTATCAGAAGCTCGTTAAACTGCAGCTTCCATTGTCGCTTCCGACGGTCATGGCCGGTATCAACCAGACCATCATGCTTGCCCTGTCAATGGTCGTTATTGCGTCCATGATCGGTGCGGGTGGTCTTGGTGGCGAAGTATGGCGGGCAATACAGCGCCTTCGCCCTGGTGACGGTTTTTCTGCCGGCCTTGCGGTCGTCATTCTCGCGATGATTCTGGACCGGGTCACACAGAAAATCGCGGCACAGGACAGGAAAGCGAGCTGATATTACTGGATCCGACTTGCCATTTATCTTTTCCGATAGGATATTTGGACGTGAAACTGTAGAGGATCCCGATACCTGCTGCGTTGCAGTCTGTTTCGGGATATAACCACACAAAGCCATATTTAGGAGGCTTTTATGAAAAATACGACAAAAATGATGCGAGGCATCATGCTTGTTGGTCTTATTCTGGTGTTTACGACCGGAATGGCCTTCGCCGGCGGCGCCGGTGAAGCAGCAGCGGACGATCTCGGTGTCGTCCGAATCGGGTATGTTGAATGGGACCGCGAACCCGCTCACACCTTCCTGATCGGTGAAGTAATGGAACGGATCGGCTTTCAGGTCGAAGTTCTTTCGCTCGCAAATCCCGCCATGTGGGAAGCAATCGCCGTTGGAGACATCGACGCGCACGTTTCGGCATGGCTGCCGGCAACCCACGCGGCGTTCTGGGAAGAACACAGTGAGGTTCTCGAAGACCTCGGACCGCACTTCACCGGTGCCGGACTTGGTCTGGTCGTACCGACCTACCTCGAGGACATCAACAGCATCGAGGATCTTGCCGCGAATGCTGACATGTTTGACAATACGATTACCGGCATCGACCCGGGTGCTGGTATGATGTCACAGACAGAAGGCGCCATCGACGATGACGTTGCCGGTCTTGGTGTATTCACCCTGACGGAAGGCAGTGACGCAAGCATGATGGGTGCTCTCGCAGACGCGATTTCCCGTGAAGAACCCATTGTGGTAACCGGATGGGATCCCCACATCAAGTTTGCACGCTTCGATCTCAAGATTCTCGAGGACGCGAACAATATCTTCGGCGACGAGGAGACAATCAACACGATCGTTCGCCAGGGACTCGCAGAAGAGAACGAAATGGCATACCGTTTCTTTGCTGAAACCGACTGGTTTGCTGTTCACGAGCCAATCGACGAGATCATGGTTCTTTCGGCTGACGGAACACGCCCCGAAGCAGCAGCTGCTCAGGTAGTAGACGAGTACTTCGACATGATTAACGCAGCGCTTCCGAGTGGAATGCAGATGCAGTAAGGATTGTTACACGACAGCATAGCTGCCGTTAACAGAAAAGCCGCCTCGTTAAGAGGCGGCTTTTTTTTTGCCCGACGGATCATTGTGACTTGCCAGTCGCGCCTGTCAGGCTCCGTAGACGAGCGCTGCGATTGCGAATGCGTCGACAACCCAGAGCATCGGCGTGATTTCTTTTCCCTTTCCGACGAGAACCTTGATTACGGTATACGACAGAAATCCCCAGACGATACCCTGGGTGATGTTGTAGGTAAGGGGTATCAGGATCAGGGCGAGAAACGCAGGGATGCTCTCTTCGAAGTTACTCCAGTCTATACTCAGAACCGGCTTGATCATGAACACACCTACCAGGACCACGACTGGTGCCACGGCTACTTGCGGTACAAACTGAATCAGCGGGCTGAGAAACAGGAAAGGAAGGAAGAGCAGTCCGGCGACGACTGCCGTGAGGCCGCTTCGGCCACCTTCCTCGACACCTGCCGCGCTCTCAATGTACGTCGTGCCGCTTGATGTGCCGAACAGACCGCTCAGTGTGGTCGAAATAGCGTCAACAAACAGTGCTTTCCCGACGTTGCGAGGCTGTCCGGTTTCTTCGTCCGTGAATCCTCCGACTTCCGAAACACCAACAAAGGTCGAAATGCTGTCAAACATGTCCGTGAACAACAGCGTGAAGATCGGCAGGATCATGCTGACCGAAAGCGCTCCAACAAGGTCGAGCTGAAAGAAGACCGCCATGCTCGGAAGCGCGAATGCCCGGTCGGGAAGTCTCACGAAACCGTCGGCACCGGTGCTTTCGAGAATGAGACTGACACCGATCGCAATGACGCTGGTCGCCACGATTCCGATTATGAGCGCGCCGGGTATCTTCTTGATGACCATCCAGCTCGTCGCGAAGAGCCCGACCGAGAAGATGATAACCTCCGGACTCAAGCCGCCGAACTGAACCAGCGTCGCCGGACTTGCGGTAATAAACCCGGCCCACTGAAAGCCGATGAAGGCGAGGAACAGTCCTATACCCGAAGCGACCGCGTAGCGAAGGCTCCGTGGGATGGCCGCTACGATAAGCTCGCGAACTTTGAACACCGAGAGGAGGAGAAAGACGATACCGGAGATGAATACTGCCCCGAGTGCTGTCTCCCACGTCATTCCTTCTATCCCGAGTACGATGTTATAGGTAAAGAATGCGTTGATGCCCATTCCCGGTGCAAGCGCGAACGGCAGATTAGCCGTAAGCCCCATAAGGATGGAGCTGAGTGCGCTGACCATAATGGTTGCAAACACAACGCCCTCTACAGGCATTCCGGACGCGCTCAGTATCGCCGGGTTGACAACGATAATGTACGCCATGGTGAGAAAGGTGGCAAAACCCGCGCGAACTTCCGTCTTAACGTCCGTCCCGAGTTCAGAAAGTGCGAAAAACTGCTTCATATCTGCGTCTCCCAAGAAAGGTTTGTATTTTTATAAACGAGTCTATCCCGGCCTGCAAGGAGAAGACCGGTACTTGCCTCGATTTTCTACCGTGAAAGTATACGCTCAACTTACTTTCAATTATCCTGATCCTGGGTTACTCTGAGTGGGGCCTGTAAAAGGATAGCTGTGTATGCAAGAAATTCTCGAAAGACTTGCCGGACGCAAAATTAACGGGGTACGCGTTGTCCCCTTAATGACAAAGATCATTTTCATCTTTGCCGTGTTTCTGCTCGTTTCAAACTTCTTTTCTAACTACATCAATCTCGTGCTTAATCGCGGGGAGCAGACGCGGTTGCTGAACCAGATCATGGTAAAAGATCTGAACGACCTGCATCTGTTCACAAGCAGGCAGGCGGAGTTACTGTTGTTCACAGGCGACGAAGACCTCGCACGGGCAAACATGGAAGCGAGCGCTGCTACGCGGTTCGAGTTCGACGGGAGTCTCGCGCTTGCCGTTCGACCCGATGGTGATATTCTGTTTTTTGCCGGTCCCGCCAACGGGCTCAGTTCATTTGATTCTGACGCCCTGGATCAGATGAACGACCGTCGCACTACGGGTGTTCTCGACGGAAGTTTTCCCTTCCAGATGGAAGGTGCATCACACCTCGGGGTGTATCGCTGGCACAGCGAATGGGACGCATACTTCGTGAGGGCTGAGCAGGAGTCTGAGTTTCTCGCCAGCTCGCGACGCATTTTCCTGCAGATTTCGGGTCTGATCGTTCTCATTTCCCTCGTGTGTCTCGTTGTCGGGGTCATCATCATCCGTTACATCCTGCGCTTTGTCCCGATAATTACGCGTGCAATCATGGCCATGCAGGACTCGCAGGAGCTCAACCAGCTCGACATGTCCGGTGCTCCGAATGACGACGTGACGTATCTCGGACTTGCGTTTAACAGTCTCGCCGGTACCATTGACAACCTCATGAACATCTTCAAGAAGTTTGTCGCACGCGATGTCGCCTCAAAGGCTTATGAGGAGCGCGAGATCCGTCTCGAGGGCGTGCAGCGGGAACTGACGGTTCTCTTCACGGATATTCGCAGCTTCACGTACATGACCGAGACGCTCGGAACCGACATCATCAAGCTCCTTAATCTTCACTACGATCAGTCCATACGTCATATCCACAGCCACAACGGTGACATTGGCTCCATCATCGGGGACGCGCTTCTGGCGGTGTTCGGTACCATGAAAGGAGACGATAACAAGTCCTACCAGGCGATCCGTTCAGCCTACCTGCTGCACGACGTTGCGTCATCGCTGCGCAGCAAAATGAGCGAGAAGCGTGAGGAGATTATCCGCAAGCGAGGATCGCTCACCGACGCCGAACAGCGCGTGTACGAGGCCGTACTCATCGAGATCGGCGTCGGCATCGACGGTGGGGTGGTCTTCTACGGAAATATCGGTAGTGAAGAGCGAATGGTGAACACGGTAATCGGTGATAACGTGAACTCCTCTGCACGACTCGAAGGGCTCACACGCTTCTACAACGTACCGGTTATTGTGAGCGAGTACGTGAAAAACGAGGTGGAGCGCGATTTCGCAGATTACGTGTTCGTAGAACTCGATACCGTCCAGGTGAAGGGTAAGACTCAGGGTAAGCAGGTTTACTGGCCCATAGAGCGGAGACGAATCGACGAAGCCTTTGAACAGGATATAGAGGCATACAGCGAAGGACTTCAACTGTATTACGAAGGAAAGTGGGCAGATTCGACACGCGCCTTCAAGCGTTGCGGGCTGAAGGTCGCCGAGGTCTTTACGCGTCGAATGAACGGTCAGCGGGCCCCAAGGAACTGGAATGGCGTATGGACAATGATGGAAAAGTAACAGATCTCGTAGAGCAGAGTAAGTCGGTATTTCTCAGTGATGCGGTCCAGGACTTCAGGCGTCGGCAGAGCCAGTACGATCTGGACGCTGAGTTTGCTAAAACGAGAAAGAATCGCACGTTTGTCGTTCCCGGCGTCATTATTGCAATGGTGCTTCTGTTCACCAGTGTCGCGTTTGCCGTGAACGTCGTGATCGAGCGAAGCTCACAGATCGAAGAAATCGTGTCGGGTGACTTCGAGCAGATCAACCTCCGCGACGTCCTGCAGGCGTGGCTGCGCACCGAAAACCGTCTCGAAGAAATCGAAGATCAGATCGGCAGGCTCGAGCAGGAGCGCGATGAGCGACTGGAGCTCGCGGATCAGAGAGCGGAACGCGACAGACGGCTTGCCCGCCTTCGTGCGGATGCAGGTATGGCAGTTCTCGGTGTGGAACTGACCCGTACCCAACAGGCTCTGCAGACCGAGCGGCAGCAGATCCGCCTCGAATACACAGGAGAGCTTGAATCCCTCGCAGACGAACGCGAGCAGATACTCCTTCGCAGGGAGCAGGAGTTCGACCAGGTGCAGGTGAACGCCGCACTCGCCCGCCGCGGTATTCTCGATGATCAGCGACGTCTCTTTGACCTTGAGCTCGAACGACAGCAGGAGTTCCTCACCGAACGGATTGCGTCCCTGAGAACAGCGTACCAGGAAGAACTCGGTGCCTTCGGGGAGCACCGGGACCAGGTTGAGTTTACGCTCCGGCAGCAGTTCGCGCGCGAGATCGCACAGCTTGTCGCTGAACACGAAGCCGAGCTTGAAGAGCTTTTTCTCCTGTACAACCCTGATTTCAGCGACGAAGAAATCGCGCGTCTTCTCGAAGCACCATTTTTCGACGAGCCTGCAGGGTCTGAAAGCGAAGACTTCGAGCGCGCGCTCCTCGAACAGGGTGTGCTGAGGCAGGCGGAACTCACCGAGTTGCGAAACGTCATGGATGAGCTCTTCGAGATTGTCGAGCGTCTGCGCGACGTACCCTACGAGAACAGCGTACCCGACGCGCTCGATCAGATCCTGTCACGATCACAGACACTCGTCGCAGGACTCAACCGGGCGGGATCGGATCTTGCGCGATCCTTTGAGGAATCGGTCGACACCCTGACTACCGAGCGCGATACCGCGAGCAGTGAGCTCGAGACGGTCCGCCGGCAACTGACCGAGACGAGGCGGGAGCTCTCGGAGGTTCGGACGGCTGCGGAGGAGCGAATTGCGAGCGAAACCGAGCAGCTGCGTGCACGGCTCTCGCAGTTCGAGCATGCCTTCAGCGAACTCATTCAGGATGACCGCGAGGACGGGTACGTCGTCGACCCGAGGGATGCGCAGCAGATACACATTTATCTTGATCCGAGTCGGGATGTTGACGAAGGAGTTCGTGCCTTCGTTTTCCGCGACCCGGAAGGCCTAATAGGCACGGTTGAGTTTTTTGAGACCGCACGCGGTTTTCGGGCACGTCTGCTCGATCTCGCCGACAATCGAAGCATACGCCCCTTCGATCGCGTACTGCTGGACATTGCAGGCAGGACCGATCCCGCAGCGGATTCGACCGATTAACAGGATGAAACAGAGGTGAACGATATGAAAACAGATGCCGGACGTTCAGGAAGCGGTGCAACAGCTGCGCTCGTCAGGGTTTTGCTGGTGGTTCTGCTGCTCGCACTCAGTTCCGGTGCGTACGCAAATACCTCGGAACGGGCAGCTGCAGTGGGACTGCGCTTGCTCGAAGAGACGGTTGAAGGCGGTGTGACGCGTTTCGTGCTGGAGACCGCGGATGGGGACCGCATAGACGTACGAAACGACCGGGTGGCCGACCTTTCCGAGCAGCAGACTGCCATTGTCGACGTAATCAGCACCATAACAGGCAATCTCCGGACGCTGGATGTGGAACGCCTGACGGTCACCTTCATCGGCGGATTTGCCGAGATAGCGCTCATTCCGTCGCGATTCGTGTACGAAGGCGTTAATCTTCTACCTCACGTTCCCGCAGGGTTACGCTTCCAGTTTGACGAGGTACTTGAGTATGACTTTCGTGTCCGCGTCGGGGATTATTTTATCCGTCTGCGAGGTCAGTATATCGGCGAGGAGCAGTTCGTCGGACGGATTCTCCGTGCCGTACAGGATCCGATCGCCTTTCTCGACAGTCTACGTCCCGAGATCGTGGCCGACAGGCTCAACGAACTCGACGAGCTTACCGCGGCACTGCTCGAAACTGTCGAGATCCTTGTAACCGATATTCAGGAACTGTCTGCGGAAAATCGGCGTCTTGCCGACGCCCTGGAGGAGCAGCGCGAAGAACAGCGCGAGCTCAGGAATGAGCTTCTTGCAGGCCAGGAGGCGGAGCTCTCCATTCTGCGCGCGGGCCTTCTTGCCGTTGCAAACCAGAGTTTCTTTGGTCGTCTTCGTGCCATCGATAATGATATCGTCGCGGCCGTTGTCGACGAGAAACGCAGTAATCCCGAGGCCACACTCGATGAGATCCGGTCCGCAGTCTCGGACAGAGGTATCTCCGCATCGCGTTCGGAGGTCGAAGCCGTTCTCGCGGTGTATTTTGGCGTCGTGGAGTAGGTTTATTGCCGGCTGACGCTTGCATTTCTCCCGCGAAGTGTGAGACTACTATCATATCCCGTGAATGACTCCCGGTATTGATTATCGGGGGCAGAGTCTTTACGATACAGCTCAACCAGCAAGACCGCACGGCTACATTCAATCATATTTTTCAAGACGAAACACGTTTGGCATTTCGCATAAGGGGTCGAGGTGATATGAGTTCACTGCTAGAGAAACGACGTAACATAGGAATCAGCGCACACATTGACTCGGGTAAGACAACGCTCACCGAGCGGATTCTGTTTTATTGTGAGAAGATTCACGCTGTACATGAGGTTCGTGGTAAGGACGGTGTCGGTGCAACGATGGACTCCATGGAGCTCGAACGTGAGCGCGGTATTACGATTGCCAGCGCCGCCACGAACGTAGCCTGGAAAGAGCATCCCATCAACATTATCGATACGCCGGGTCACGTTGACTTTACTATCGAGGTTGAACGGGCCCTTCGAGTACTTGACGGAGCGATACTCGTCCTCGATTCGGTCGGTGGCGTACAAAGTCAGACCTTGACGGTCGACAGACAGCTCGGCCGCTACTCGGTACCGTTTATAGCGTTCGTAAACAAGTGTGACCGTACCGGCGCAAGCCCGCGGCGAGTCGCCGAGCAGCTCAAGGAGAAACTCGGCCACAATGCGGTCATGGTGCAGATTCCCATAGGCCTTGAAGACAAGTTTCAGGGAATCGTAGACCTGATCTCGATGAAGGCTGTTTACTTCGACGGAGCTGCAGGCGAGATGGTACGGGAAGAGGAAATCCCCGAGGAGCTGAAGGCGGAGGCGGAAAAGCGCCACGAAGAGCTGCTCGACGCGGCAAGCATGTTCAGCGACGAGCTCGCCGAAGCGTATCTTGAAGGCGAGCATACGGTCGATCAGGTGCTCTCGGCCGTTCGGGCCGGTGTACTCAAGCGGGAGCTCCTTCCCGTTTTTATCGGTTCGGCCTACAAGAACCGGGGTGTCCAGCCACTGCTTGACGGCGTCGTAAATTTTCTTCCGAATCCTACTCAGGTCGCGAACATTGCTCTCGATCTCGACAAGGGCGAGGAACGCGTTACACTCGTCAGTGACGAAAGCAAACCAACCGTCGCACTCGCGTTTAAACTTGAAGATACACAGTATG
Source organism: Spirochaetaceae bacterium (assembly GCA_007128315.1). GTDB lineage: Bacteria > Spirochaetota > Spirochaetia > DSM-27196 > SKKC01 > SKKC01. The sequence goes on from SKXQ01000072.1 coordinate 30,021, forward strand.
GTCAGTTGACCTATATCCGTATCTATCAGGGTTCGATCAAGAAAGGAGATGAGCTTTTCAATACCCGGTCACAGAAAAAGTTCAAGGTTGGGCGTCTTATTCGTATGCATGCGAATAAGATGGACGATATCACCGAGGCGCCCGTTGGCGACATCGTTGCGCTTTTCGGCATCGACTGTGCCAGCGGAGATACCTTCTGTGATCCCAGCTTCAACTACTCAATGACCTCGATGTACGTCCCGAATCCGGTCATATCCCTTGCGATCTCACCGAAAGACAAGAAATCCGAGGGGAACATGGGTAAGGCTCTGAACCGTTTCGCGAAAGAAGACCCGACGTTCCGTACGTTCGTGGATCCTGAATCAAATGAGACGATCATACAGGGTATGGGCGAGTTGCATCTTGACGTATACATCGAGCGCATGCGCCGCGAGTACAAAGCCGATGTAGAGACCGGTGCTCCTCAGGTTGCCTACCGTGAGGCCATCAGCCAGATGGCGGAGTTTGACTATACCCACAAGAAACAGACCGGTGGTTCAGGACAGTTTGCACGGGTTGCAGGGTTCATGGAGCCGCTTAATGAGGAAGGCAAGGATTACGAGTTCGTTGACGCAATCAAGGGCGGCGTCATTCCGAATGAGTATATTCCCAGTTGCGACAAAGGTTTCAAGGCGACCATGCAGAAAGGTTCGCTGATCGGCTTCCCCATCGTCGGCGTCAAGGTCACGATCAACGATGGAAGCACGCACCCGGTCGACAGCTCCGATATGGCCTTCCAGCAGGCGGCTATCGGCTGCTTCAAGCAGGCCTATGCGAAAGCGAAGCCCATCATCCTTGAACCAATCATGAAGGTCGTGGTCGAAGGGCCAACAGAGTATCAGGGCAACATTTTTGCCAGCATCAACCAGCGTCGAGGCATCATTCTCACGTCTTCTGACGAAGGCGTCTTCTCTGTCGTGGAAGCCGAAGTTCCGCTATCCGAAATGTTCGGGTACTCCACCGTGCTGCGGTCATTGACGCAGGGGAAAGCTGAGTATTCAATGGAATTTCTGAAGTACGGTAAAGTTCCTCAGAGCGTGTCTGAAGAACTCAAGAAGGAATATGAGGCAAAACGGAAGGCCGAGCAGAAGTAGCTGTTTCGGGCATGCGATTATTATCTGAATGAGAGAACAGAGAGGCACAGCAATGGTTAAGGAAGAACTTGTCAAAAGAAGTCCCCTGCGGATACTCGAGCGCTCAACGCACGGGGGACTGAATCCGGGATCGATTGGAGTCATAGCGTCAAGGAAAGGCGTCGGAAAGACGGCCTGCCTGGTACATATCGCGACAGATTCGCTGTTTCAGGGGCAGCACGTGATTCATGTCAGTTTTGCCGGTAAAACTGATCATATAATCAGCTGGTACGAGGACATTTTCAAGGAGATTGCCACCCGTCAGAATCTCCAGAATGCGATGGAAGTACACGACGAAGTAATCGAACGGCGTGTTATCATGAATTTCAACGAAAAGGGTTCATCGCTCGAACAGGTCTTCCGAAGTCTCAGGGCCATGGTAACCGATGGCGGGTTCAGCGCCGACATGATCGTTATTGACGGCCTTGATCTCACGTCGCTGAACACTGAGTCGATGGATGTCCTGCATAACTTTGCGCGAGAGCTCGGGGTTACCGTGTGGATCAGTGCGACGCTTCGTCGTGAGGATCCTGAACCCGATGAGCGAGGCGTTCCACACCGTCTCAAGCACATATCCGATGATCTGAGTCTGCTGATCACCCTGACCCCGGAACAGAACCATGTCACGCTCCGGCTTGTGAAGGATCACGAAACCTACCCCGGCGGCCAGGACCTGCATCTGAGGCTTGATCCCGCAACCATGCTGATACTTGAAGATCAGTAAGAACTCTTAGCGATTGCGCGCCACTCCGCTACGCCGGACAACGGCGCGCAGACCTTTTGCACGAAGAGCACCATCATTCTCTTTCCGCGAATCCCGTACCGATACAGAAAACCGGCAGCCAGCACCTTTCGGTCTCTTCTAGAACTCTTCATCCAGATCGTCGTCATCATCCACAGGCATGGATGCTGCTTTGGCGGACGCAGCGGCTGCCTGTCGTTCATGGACCACGTTGAGCTTCTCGAAAATATTCTTTTCAACATCGGCCTTCGGCTTGTTCAGAGAAAACCCTACCTCGTCTACCAGAAGCTTCAGAGCGCTGTCGAACAGCTTCCGCTCAAGGATAGGCAGTTCCTTGACCTTGCTGCGGTGATAGAGTGCGCGGACAACGGTCGCAATGTCCTTCACACTTCCCTGTTTTAGCAGATCATGGTTCATCTGATAGCGCATTTTCCAGTCTGCCGTTACCGGTTCATAGTCCTCGGTAATGAGCTTAAGGGCCGCGTCGGCTTCTTTTTTGTTTACGATTGCGCGAATTCCGAGTTCCTCTGCCTTGTCCACCGGTACCATAACCGTCATGTCGGAAACTTCGAGATAGATTATGTAATACAGCAGATCTTCGCCGCGGAAGTTGCGCTCCTCAATGCTTATTACTTTACCGACACCCTGCAGCGGATAGACCACTTCCTGATCTTGTTGGAAGGTGGTTTTCTGTTTTGTCTTGGAGCTTTTGGCCATAGGTGAACAGTATATCGAAAAACGGGTACACAGGTCAAAATACCGAAGGAAATTGAACTTTCGTCGGTGTGGTAGTACTGTCTAATGAGCGATGGGTAAAAGAAAGAACCGGCTTATTCAGGATTTCGTCTCAAGCTTGTCAACGAGCGTTATATTCGGGTCGTTGTGGCTCATTACCGGATCAAACATCTGGTTGCTCATAGGTCTGTTCGCCGGCGTATTACCGACGATAGGAAGCGGAGGAAAGCTTCTCGCCGAAATGACGGAGGGGAAAAAGCTCTCAACCGAGGCTCCGAAGATTGCACGGGTTCGTCAGGAGAAGGAGATTCTGAGAGTTGCAAAGACCGAGCACGGGCGGATCACGCCAGCCGTTGCCGCGCTGAAAAGCAGTTGCTCGATCGAAGAGGCGAACCAGATACTCGACAGTATAGTCGAGAAAGGTTACGCGCAAATGGACGTAGACGACAATGGACGCATTGTATATCTGTTCCCCGAATTCTATCAGGATGACTCATCGCAGTCTGACGACACAGAACGCTTCAGACAGGGTTCGTGACAGGGACACGACGCATCGGGTTCATCGAAGAACTACTCCCGGTGCGGGCTCGTCACCGGTCCGTCTGAGGAAGCGCACCGGATGTATGTCGAGCGGATTCGGAAACCACCCCTCGAAGGATTCGAGGTTAATCAGATTGAACGCTGCTGCATGACTCACGGGGAGTATCGTCCCGCTTGAAAGCAGCAGACTCTCTGCTTCCGCCATTCGCGCAAAGCGGGGAGCACCTTCGAGGGCGGAGGCCTCTTCGATCAGGATGTCATAGCGCTCAGAAACGAGACCGGCCTCATTCAGGGTGCTTTCTGATATCCACAGTTTTAGGAATGTTACCGGGTCGGTGAAATCACCTATCCAGCTCAGGATTCCGACTGTGACCTCCGGGTCCGATGCCCGTGCGAAATACTCCGGATACCTGACCGTTTCGATCTGTGTATCCAGGCCGAACGCAGTGTTCCAGCTTTCGCGCATGATCCCGGCTACCCGTTCGGAGTCACCTCCCGGTATGCGAATCAGGGGATCGGGAAGACCTGACCCGTCAGGGTAACCCGCGTCTGCGAGCAGGTCCATCGCTTCGTCCAAATCACGTTCCGTTATCATTTCGGGCGCAGGATACCCTGGAATCTCGGGTACCAGGCGCGAGGTAGGCGTAAAGTAAACGTCCTGGCTTCGTATCTCATCCCAGGGAAGGACAAGCGCAAGCGCCCGCCTGACGCGTTCGTCGTTCCACGGTTCCTGTTCGGCGCGGATGTAGTAGAACGTGGTGGCAAAAAGTGGATTGACCACCAGATCGCTACTGTCAAAGTCGCCGTCGAAGGCAATAAGCCCGGTATTCCAGTCGATCTCGCCGTTGAAAAACAGGTCCGTGGCGTTGCGGGCGTCGGCAAACCGTTCGTAGACGATGCGGTCCATCGAAACCGATTCAGACGCCCAGTAGTGCTCGTTCCGGTCCATGACAATCCCGGAAGCGTCGAAGGCCGCCAGCCGGAACGGGCCGTTGCCCACGTGAATGTCCGGATCGGACAGATCCCGGATATTTCGAACATCCGGGTGTAGTGGACCAAAGCTGTGATGGGCCAGTAGTTCGGCGAAATGTGGCGTCCTTCGTCTGAGAGTGACTTCGAGGGTCAGGTCATCGACTGCCCGCACGCCAACTTCGTCGGGATCGCTTATACGTCCCCGGCGAAAGTCCCTCGCGCCGACGACATCGTCGAAAAGCGAGCCGTAGGCCGCATCGTCACCGAGCGACAGGAGAGCAATCCAGGTATCCCGGAAGTGTTCGGCGCGAACGCGATCACCGTTGTCGTAACGCGCATCCGGTCGCAGGTAGAACCGGTACAGCGTGCCGTCTTCCAGAACTTCCCACCGACGAGCCACCCCGGGAATCGGAGACAGTGTTAAGGGATTATATCCAACCAGTCCTTCGTACAGCCCCGTAAAGATCTGCGCTTCGGTCGCTACAAAGGCATACAGGGGATTCATCTCGAAGTCGGAGTCCTCTACCGCGACTCGAAAGGTCGCCGACCGCGGCGTTGAGGACAGGTCGGAGCGCTGATCGGGTTGGGCGTGTGCCACAACGGTGAAAACAGCGGACAGCAGTATGACGGTCAGGCGGGTTGTCTGCATTCCTCAGCGTCCGGATTTTTGCCCCGTCTCGTCAAGTGGTCCAAAGGGAGACAGGTCGATACCACAGCTGCGAGCCACGCCCGGTTGTACGCATGTACCGTCGTGTACGTTAACCCCGAGGGCTAAAGCCCGATCCGCTTCACATGCCTTCTGCAGCCCGTGGTCGGCAATCGCAAGTCCGTACTTGAGCGTGACGCTCGTAAGCGCGATGGTGCTCGACCTTGCGACTGCACCCGGCATGTTTGCCACACAGTAGTGAACCACGTCGTCGATAATGAATATCGGGTCGTCGTGCGTCGTAGCGCGTGATGTCTCGGCGAACCCGCCCTGGTCGATCGCGACGTCGACGAGTACCGCTCCCGGCTTCATGATTGACAGATGCTCGCGGCGAACGAGCTTCGGCGTCGACTCGCCGGGCAGGAGTACCGCCCCTATCACGATGTCTGATTCGCGGAGTACAAACTCGATATTTGCCTCAGTGGCGTAGAGTGTCGTTATTGCGCTGCCGAAAATGTCGTCCAGGTAGGCGAGGCGTCTCGCGTTCACGTCGAGAATCGTCACGTTTGCTCCGATACCGACAGCGATTTTACAGGCGTTCGTTCCGACTACTCCGCCTCCGAGGATCGCAACGTTTCCCCGAGGAACTCCCGGAACCCCACCGAGGAGGATTCCTCGTCCTCCGAAGGCTTTCTCGAGATACTTGGCCCCTTCCTGCACACTCAGGCGCCCTGCGATCTCGCTCATCGGCGTAAGGCAGGGTAGACTCCCGTCAGGCAGCTGGATCGTTTCGTAGGCGACCGACTGCACCTTTCGCGACATGAGTACATCGACCAGTTCCCTGTTCGCCGCGAGGTGCAGGTACGTGTACATGATCTGTCCGGATCTCATGAGCTCGTACTCGGGCGGAAGCGGCTCTTTGACCTTCACGATCATGTCTGCCTGTTCGTAGACGGCTTCTGCCGACGACAGGATGGTCGCCCCTGCCGCCTCGTACTCAGCATCCGTATACCCGCTCCCGTCACCGGCCGCGCGCTCGATCAGTACCGAATGTCCGTGACTGACATAACTTTTTGCACAGTGGGGGGTAACACCGACACGATACTCGTGTCGCTTTATTTCTCCTGGGACACCAATCTTCATAGTGGGCACATAGTATCATGCCCTGTGGCGATGCGCTGCAGTTTGGCGCGTTTTTTGCCGATACGTGCTTCTAGGGGGTATCCATGATATCTGGTTTCAGGCGAGTGTTCGCCGGTCTCCTGTGTGCCATGCTTTTTGCCGGTTTTGTCGGTCATGCACAGACACTTGAGGAGCTCGACTTCTCCCAGGTAAGACTGAGCATAGCCGGTCCCGAGCAGTTTTACGTGCGGAACGTGATGCTTGACGGTACTGCGATGTCCGGTACGATCGCGCTCGGGCACGACGGTCGCTGGTATATCGTTGACTTCTTCTCCTCTGACCGTGACCTGTGGGACGAAAACCTCGTTCTCGACTTCGTTGAAGTGACCACCGACGGCTTGAATACCGTTCATGTTGACGGGATCATTCTGGGTAGCCAGGTATTTCGGGGAAGCTTTCGGGTTGATGAGGCCGCCGGCATAGACTTTGACGGCAGCTTTGAACCGGGCATACCCGGGCAGCGGGCGATTGACGCCGCCGCCGTCCTTGGCGACCTTCTCGCCGAAGGTGAGCGAAGGGCCTATCAGCGTCGCATACACGAACTCGAGACCGACCTTGAACACACTCGTCGCGACCGGGAGATCCTCCTTATGATCCTCGAAGACGATCCTGATCAGGAGCTCCTTGCACGGGAAGCTCGACGGCTCGACGAGCGAATCCGAGGTCTGGAAGACGATCTGTCGCGTCTCGGAGCCGCGAGGGACGAGCTCGCGGAACGTCTGGCTGCCACCGAACAGGACAGAGACCGGCTGATTGTAGAGAACGATGATCTGAGGGCCGAAATCCGCGCACTTGAACAGACCGTGGCGCGTCTCGACGAAGAGATTATTCACCTGCAGTCGGAAATCGTGAGGCTTTCCCGAAGCCGGGAGCACACCGACGGGCTTACGGCAGAGGAATTCAATCGCGAGGCTGAAGCGTTAAGACAGTTTCTCGCGGAGGCCGACGCCCGGCTCCGGGATATCGAGCAGCGGTCCCGCGAAACCGAAACCAGGGAGGAGGCCGACACGCGCACCCGGGCTCTGGAGGCACGCCTGCGCAGCGAGCTGACGCTTCTTCGCTCGGAAATCACGGCGACCCGGAGCGAACGCGATCATCTGGAGCAGCGCACGCTGCTGCGGCTCCTCGACGACGGCATCGTTTCGGGAGTCGCGGAACTCCCCGGAAGCACCCTGCAGCGGGGATTCGCCGGCGGCGTGCCGCAGCTCGGCACCTGGTTCGTGTCGGACAACCTGCTCGAGCAGACCTCTGAGCGCGAATTCTTTGCGAAGTACACCATTCCGGTGCAACAGGGATCGAGCGTTACGCTCTATAGCTTTGACGTGGAAACCGGGCCTCGCGGTTGGGTGGGTGCGGGTCTTCACTTCAGCGCATCGAACTCTTTCCGTCGCGGATACGGATTCGGTGAATCGCTTCTCGTGTGGTTCACGCGTGATCCGGCCCACTACCAGAATGACCGCACGTACCTGCAACTCTATCGGAGCGACGACGACGTCCGCATGGAAAGGGTGCTCGATGCGCAGATAGAACCGCATATCGCCGATGGTCTGAGGGTTGACGTGCTGTATGAACCGGACTCAGGCTACGTGACAGTCGCGGTAAACGGCCTTGATACGGTTCGGTACCGTACCTGGTTCGATGTGGAGGCTGGATTTGAAGTCGCGCTTCGTTCGCTCGGGGACGGAGCCCGCTTCCGTAATCTTGAGATCATCGAGATCGAAGGTGATCGGCGATAAGAAAGGCCACCTCAAGACTCTGCGCATAGTTCAGCCGCGGGTCACACCACGACTGGTAGTTTCGTGAGAGGTCGGCCTCGGCGAGGCCGATCGAGCCCCCGATGCACTCGGTGACCGGATCCGCGGTCATCTCGAAGTGCACCCCCGCGAGAACCGTACCCGCTTCGCGATGCGCGGCGAACGTATCCCGCAGTTCCGAGACAATGTGATCGAAACTGCGGGTCTTGTGTCCGGCTGAGGTTGTAACGGTGTTTCCATGCATGGGATCACAGCACCAGACCACGGGCATCCCGTCGCGCTGCACGGCCCCAACCAGCGGGGTTATGCGCTGAGCGGCCTCGCGGTACCCGAGGCGGGTAATGCATACGACCTTTCCGGTTTTTCGTGTGGGGTTGAGTCTGCGGCACACGTCGCGAAGATCGTCAGGATCAGTGTCCGGTCCCAGTTTGACGCCAACCGGGTTCGAAAGACCACGAAGGTATTCGAGGTGAGCTCCGTCCAGGCCGCGTGTGCGGTCTCCGATCCAAAGCATATGTGCACCGAGGTTATACCATTTTTCCCCATCGCGGCGGGTGAGCGATTGCTCATAGGCGAGATGCAGGGCTTCATGCGACGTGAAAAAGTTTACCCCCCCGACCGTTCCCCGATCGAGTCCGCCAAAGCTTTCCATGAAATGTATCGCGTCCTGAACGCGTTCTACGATGCCCTGATACTCCGCATACCGGGATGCGTGTTCCATATCCCTGAGATTCCAGTAGTCAGGATGATGGAGATCGGCGAAACCACCGGCGATCATTGCCCGAACATAGTTGAGTGTGGCAGATGCACGGAAGTACCCCTGCAGAAGGCGCGACGGGTCCGGTTCGCGCTGTGTGGCTTCGAAGCCGTGGACGGCGTCGCCTTTGTAGGTCGGCACCTCGTGCCCGTCGAGCAGTTCCGTCTCCCGGCTGCGCGGTTTGAAGAACTGGCCGGCCATCCGTCCGATACGCACGACCGGTTTCCGCGCCGCGTGGGTCAGGATAATGCTCATCTGCAGCAGGATGCGGATACGGTTCGCAATCGTCACCTCATTGCAGTCGGCGAAACGCTCTACACACTCTCCTCCATGCAGAATGAACCGGCTGCCTTTTGACGCATCGGCGAGTTCAACGGCCAGACGATCGACCTCACCGGGGAAGACGAGGGGAGGAAGCGTCTCGAGCAGGTCGAGCACCTCGCTGAGCCTGCCGACGTCCCGATATTCGGGCTGATGCAGCGCAGGCCTGCTGCGCCAGCTGTCAGGATTCCAGTTGTGGGTACTCTCTGCCGATGATTGGTGAAACGAAGACATCATAACGCGATAGTGACACTATGGCGTGAAACAGGAGCGTCGGACAATGACCAGACAGGGAGAATCGGGTGATCAGCGGTACACGGCACCGGGGTATGAGCGCGTTGAGCCACGAGCTACCTACGCTCCCTGGCAGGGTGATGAGCGCTTTCACGAAGTCAACGTAATTACCCGGGAGCAGACCCTGGTCGATCTGTATCGAAGCTACGAACTCTGGCAGCTTGCAGCCGAAGCTTCAAAAGTCCCCGGGGATATACTCGAAGTCGGGGTCTGGCGGGGTGGAACCGGTGCGCTCATAGCCGCCCGCATCGCCGAGCTTGCTCCCGACACGACGGTATATCTTGCCGATACCTTCCGGGGTGTCGTAAAAGCCGGGCCGAAAGATCAGTACTACCGGGGTGGTGAACACGCCAACGCGAGCCCCGAGGACGTCCAGCGGCTTGTTGATCGCCTGGGGTTGCAAAACGTGCGTGTTCTCCGCGGCGTCTTTCCTGACGATACCGCCCATGAAATCACATCCGCGCAGATATCGATGTGCCATATTGACGTCGACGTATACCAGGGCGCGAAAGAGGTGACCGAATGGGTCTGGCCCCGACTACCGGTCGGAGGTATCGTTGTTTACGACGATTACGGCTTTTATGGCTGCGAAGGCGTGACCGCCTACGTCGACGAGGTCGCACATCTCGCTGACCGGGTGCGTGTACACAACCTCAATGGACATGCTGTGTTCGTGAAAACTGTCTGACGCGCAGTAGACGGAATACTTGCCACTCGATCAGGCGATTCGGTACATTATGGTTTCCGCCGTATGAATTACCGTTCAAAATCCGCATACAGTCACGAATACTCCACCCCGTATGACCAGCATCCGGCAGCCCGGTATATTCTGCTTGCGTGTGTCTTCGTTCTCCTTTCGTCGAGCAGCGCCGCGGTACCGGACCTTCTGCCGTCGGGCCGTATGCCTGCACAGACCGCGGCTCGGGAGAACGAGGCGAACTGGACATCACCGTACTGGCTCGGTTCGGGCCGGTACTTTCCGAACATTGCGAATTTTCTGCAGCTGCACGATCCGGCGCTTGCTCTGTATCGGGAGAACGTGACACGCCGGGCGGTTATTGAGTTCTTTGCCGGCCATACTGGCGATGAGGTCATGGCCTCGACCATTGCCCACCACGCCGACCAGTACGATATCCCGCTGACGCTGGCGTTTACCGTCGCGTTCATCGAAAGCAGCTATCGAACCAACGTCGTGAACTACAACGAGCGCTCCATAGATCGTGGGCTGTTTCAGCTGAACAACCGGACGTTTCCTCATCTGTCGGAAGAGGATTTTTTTCACATTGACACGAATGCGAGACACGCGATGGGTCATCTCAGGTATACGCTCGACCGGGCAGGTGGAGATTACCGGACCGCGATCGCAATCTACAACGCTGGCGAAGGGCGGGTGCTTGCAGGACTCACCCCCCCCTCCACGCAATTGTACGTGCAGCGCGCCTCAGCCTATCGTGAGCAGCTTCTCCGGAGTTTCCGGGCACACATAGAGCGCCACTTCCCGCCGGGACCCGTAGACGTCGCCGGGGTGTAAGCAACGCTGCTTCGATTGACACACGGAATGCTGCTCCGTACTGTGTCAGGTCTATGGTAGTCGTTCTTGAGCGGGACATCCGCAATGCACAGAAAGAGCAGATACGAAGTTTTCTCGAAAACCACGGGTTCCAGGTACGCGAGATCGTCGGCGTGGAAGAGACAATTTTCGGCGCGGTGGGGGCGTCCCCTATAGACCTGCGTGAGGTCGAGATCCTTCCCGGTGTGGACAAGGTCATCCCGATCACGAAGCCGTACAAGCTTGCGAGCCGCGAGCTCAGGAAAGACGATACGGTCGTTCAGGTCGGACCGGTACGCTTTGGGGGATCGCGTTTCACGGTTATTGCCGGACCCTGTGCCGTAGAGAGCCGGGAGCAGATCCTGGAAGTCGCCCGTATTGTTCGCAAGTCGGGTGCGGTCATGTTGCGGGGCGGTGCGTTCAAACCCCGGACGTCACCTTACAGTTTTCAGGGGCTCGGCGAAGAAGGCCTTCGCTTCCTCAAGGAAGCAGGTGAAGCGACGGGAATGCCGGTGATCAGCGAGGTGGTTTCGCCGTCGCATGTCGCGATGATGCGTGAATACGTCGATATGTTTCAGATCGGTGCACGCAACATGCAGAACTTCGAACTTCTGAAAGAAGTCGGGGCGACCGGTATGCCGGTCATGGTCAAGCGGGGGCTGTCGGCCACTATCGAAGAGTGGCTCATGGCAGCCGAGTATGTGCTTGCCCATGGAACCGAGAACGTAATTCTCTGTGATCGCGGCATACGAACCTTCGAGACTTTCACCCGGAACAGTCTCGACATCTCCTCTATACCCGTGGTCAAGAAACTCAGTCACCTCCCGGTCGTGGTCGATCCGAGTCATGCGACGGGTATACGGGAGAAAGTTCCTCCCGTTGCGCTGGCCGCAGCAGCGGTCGGCTCTGACGGCATTATCGTGGAGGTGCACTCGGATCCGGAACACGCGATGAGTGATGGGCCACAGACCCTGTATCCGGAGCAGTTCGAGAAGCTCATGCGGGATATTGAGGCTATAACCCCCGTGCTCGGTCGGGAGCTTGTTCGGCTCCCGGACCGGCCGGATGTCCGTCCGGTATTCGGCGGGGGTGCCCCCGTGTCCGAAATCGACGGGAGTACCACGTTGAGAATCGCATTCCAGGGTGCACGGGGTGCCTACAGCGAGACTGCACTTCTGCGGTACTTTCAGGCGAACGATGTGACCGCCGAAGCGAAGGAGGCGTTCCGCGACGTATTCGAGGCGGTACTGCAGGGCCAGGTCGAGTACGGCGTGATTCCGCTTGAAAACAGCCTGGCGGGCAGCGTACACGAAAATTATGACCTGCTTTTACGCTATCCTGATGTAACGATACTTGCAGAGACGAAGATCAGGGTCGAGCATTGTCTCATCGGTCCGGCGGCAGCATCGACTGAAACAGTCAGAACGGCGTATTCGCATCCCCAGGGACTGGCCCAGTGCAGGCAGTTTCTTGAGGATCACGGAATTGCCGCATTGCCACACTACGATACGGCGGGGTCGGTTGCCCTGGTTGCGGAAAAAAACGATCCGGCGGTCGCCGCGATTGCCTCGCGCGAAGCGGCGAGTATATACGGTATGACCGTTCTGCGCGAAGGAATCGAGACCAATCCCCACAACTACACCCGCTTCGCCATCGTCGGACACAGGGATCACCCTCCCGTTGACACGCCGAACATGGCAGCTCTGGTTCTTGCTACGCCCGACGCTCCGGGAGCGCTTTCCGTGTGTCTGCAGGTTCTTGCCGAACGAAGCCTGAACCTGCAGAAACTTGAGTCACGACCCATTCCCGGTAAGCCGTGGAACTACATGTTCTACCTCGACATACAGATCCCTGAGGATAAGGAAAAATTCGCAGAAGGAATGAGCGCCCTCGCTGCAGTCAGTGAGGACCTCAGAACGCTCGGGTTGTACCGCGTATAGTCCTGACTCGTATCTACTGATCTGTAACACCGAGCTTTCGCAGCTGGTCGGCTTCTTCTTTTCGGGCTACATACTCGTGACGGAGCTGATTGGATTTCCGGATATGGTCGCGTATTGAACCGAGCTCGATGCGTATCCCCCGGCTTTGCGAACCCGGTATCTGTTCCCGCTGTCGGCGAAAGAACTCGTCGAGTGCAGCCAGGGTGCGGTGCAGGAGCTGAAGCTCTTCGATACTCCGAGTCAGAAAGGCAAGGACCTGGTCTTCGTCGGCTGTCTGCAGACGAGACCACGCCTTTCCGGAGCGGTGACCCAGTGCCGACAGCTGCCGGGCCTTCTTGCTGAGTTTCTCCATAAATACGGTAAAGTCGACGGTCTCACTGTGCTTTGCCGATGTGGTAATATCGGTGTACTCCACGTCGTAGGTCGTATGAGGTGTCTCTCCCTGAACGCGCTGTAAAAGCCAGCGCCTCAGCGCGTGCAGGATGCCGCGGCGTTGAGACTGCAGTTCTTCGCTGCTCTCAGTCAGACGTTCTGCGCATTCCTGCAGCGACCGGCCAGCGGCCGACAGTGCATGTACGGCATCGAGCAGAGCTTTCCTGTCCTGGGCCTGCTTTTTTCTGGATTTTTCACCACCCGTAGTCTGTGGTGCAAGGGTCTGCAGTCGTGCATCACGATCGCGACGGCCGTCCTCCGTGTAGTCTTCGGCGAGGACCTCGCGCAACAGATCGCTGTAGAAGGGCGCCTGCACACCATTGGCCTTCCACGCCTTCTTGATCCTGGTAATCGCAGCGTCGAGATCGGACGGGTTGACATCTGAGGTGAACAGGGTATCCGTGACCTCCAGGCGAGCATTCAGCTTGTACTCTTCGCGCTTGTACTGTGAGAGCTCCTTAAGACCCGAGATGACGCTATTCTGCGCGCGTACCAGTTGATTAACGTTTTCGGTGAGCACACCGGACTGCATCGGGTTCAGTGAGGCTCTCAGTTTGATGATCATCTCGGCAAGGGCGCGGGTCGTGCCGTGTGTGCTTCCGCGGCCGGTGACCTGCTGCCACTTGAAAAATCCGACCGTATCGGCCACCTGCTTGATATCGCGTATCGAAAGCACGTCGAGACTGAGCTGGTAATAGTTTGTCAGAAAGTCGAGCATCGCATCATAGAAGCTCAAGCGTCCGCTGATCACGTGGTCGCGCTCGCTGTCTGTGACCGGATCGTTCTCCGGCGGCATCACATCGGAGATCTTGTGATCCTGCGCGTAGGGGTCTTCGGAGACCGCTGCGTTTCGAACGAGAAGTTCGAGAAGACCCTTGAATGCTGCACGATACGTTCGAAGCGTTTCCTTCATACCGGGCAGCAGTGCCCGGTTGATCTGATCCCGCCAGTTGTTCAGAGACTGCTCAAGTTGTTCCGTGTATTCACTCTGTTCGTTCGCCATACCTGTCGCCGTCAGTATTGCGTGTTTCCTGTAGACGGGGCAAGTAAAACGCGTTTCTTCCGCGTATATCAGAATGAGGTGACAAATGAAACGAGAGTATCAGTATGGGATAATGCGAGCCCTTGTTCTGTTCCCGGCTTCCCTGGCGATAATCGCATCGTGCGAGCTCTTCTCAGGTACACGAACGGTCGTGCTTCATACACCGGAGCTCCCTTCGTCATGGCAGGAGTTTGCAGCGGATCTGTGGTTTGACGTTACCGTGAACGGAACTCACGAAGGCTCAGTCAAGCCCGGAGATTCGCTGCATCTTGCGATACCGGCGGAAGGTCCATCGGTGGTTCTTGTCCTGCCCCGAATCGCACCGCGCGGCATAATTCTGATGCCGGCAGGTGCGGTAATCCGCGACAGTGAGGATATCGTATGGACATCGTGGGAAGACGGCCCGCTGGCAACGATTCTGAGACAGGTCGCCGAGGCAGGGTACCCGCTCCGCAGGGTCAATACGGTTCGCCTGCGCGAGGAGATCTCCACGCGGGCAGGCCGGCGCGCGTGGAGTATGAGCATTCCGCGGGTGGTCGACGCCATCGTCAACGAGCGCCTGCGTGTGTACGATCTGGCGCCGCAGTCTGCTGTCGATGTCGCGATAAACGCAGTGGCCGTCCCCGGGGGGGCACAGACATGGTTCAGGACAGATCCTCTGAATCCTGAGCCTGTAGAACGCCTTGGGAACGGACAGCTGGCCTTGTCGCTTCCCCCGGGAACGCACCTGCTTCTGAGCGTCGATGCAGTACGCGTGCTTGCTGTGCAGGTCTACGAGGACGGTACTGCGGTCGCGATCAGCCGATAACGAAGTTAACCAGGCGGTTCGGGACAGTAATGATACGTTTGACCTCTGCGTCTGCAAGATAGCCTTGTATCTTTTCGAGCGAACGAGCAGTCTCTTCGAGAACTTCTTTTGAGCTGTCCCGGTCTGCCTCGAACTCCGCTCGGACCTTCCCGTTCACCTGAACCACGATCGTCAGTTGATCGTCGATCGCGAGTGCTTCGTCGTAGTCCGGCCACGGCGCGAGTGAGACGGGCGCTTCATACCCGGCACGTTCCCACAGTTCTTCCGCGATATGAGGAGTGTACGGTGCGAGAACGCGCAGGAAGGGTTCCCAGAGCATGCGGTACAGACTGTCTTCCTTGTACAGCTCGTTCACGAAGATCATCATCTGTGAGATTGCCGTGTTGAAATCAAGATTCCGGGTGTCCGATTCGACTTTCTTGATGGTTTTGTGGAGCATTCTCTTCAGGGCCAGCGGGGGCTCTCCGTCAAAGAGTTCCCGTTCACCGAGGCGCCATACGCGATCAAGAAAGCGATGCATACCCATAAGCCCGCTCGTTGACCAGGGTTTGCTCTGACGAAGCGGGCCCATGAACATCTCGTAGAGACGAAGACTGTCTGCCCCGTACTCAGCGACTACATCATCGGGGTTTACGACGTTTCCGCGGGACTTCGACATGCGATTCCCGTCCGAGCCGAGTATCATTCCCTGATTAACCAGGCGTTGAAAAGGTTCGTTGTGGGAGACAACTCCAATATCGAACAGAACCTTGTGCCAGAATCGTGCATAGAGCAGATGCAGCACCGCGTGTTCGGCGCCACCGACGTAAAGATCGACCGGGAGCCAGTAATCGAGTTTTTCCCTGTCTGCGATAGCGTTCGTGTTTTTCGGATCGATATATCGAAGGTAGTACCAGCAGGATCCCGCCCATTGCGGCATAGTGTTGGTCTCGCGCCGTCCGGTTCGGCCCGACCCGTCGGGGCACCCGCAGTGTACCCAGTCATCAACCTTCGCCAGTGGCGATTCTCCGGTGCCGGCCGGTTTATAGCTCTCGACCTCGGGCAGGGTCAGCGGGAGCTGATCTTCCGGGACGGGAACGATATCGTCCCCGCAGTGGACAAGCGGAATCGGCTCGCCCCAGTATCGCTGCCGGGAGAAGATCCAGTCTCTCAGTTTATAGTTGATCGAATGAGCGCCACACTTGTGCTTTTCAAGCCAGCTGACTATCTCGCGCTTTACCGTTCCGGTATCTTTTCCGTCAAACTGACCGGAATTGCAGGCCACCCCGTCACCGGAAAAAGCCCCGTGGGCGATTGTCTCGCCCTGACCCCCGGCCGGCACGTCTTTCCACGACTCCACCGCCGTATCAGTGACGACCTGAATGATCGGAAGTCCGAATGTTTCGGCGAACTCGTGGTCGCGCTCGTCATGACCGGGAACGGCCATAATAGCGCCTGTTCCGTAGCTCATGAGGACGTAGTCGCTGATCCAGACAGGGATCCTCTCCCTGTTGACCGGGTTTACTGCATACGAGCCGGTAAAGGCACCGGTCTTGTCTTTGGCGAGATCTGTTCTTTCAAGGTCGCTTTTCAGGCGTGACCGGTCGATATACCGTTGTACCTCATCAGCCTGCCCGGAAGAGGTGATTTCCTTGACTACGGGGTGCTCGGGCGAGACAACCATATAGGTTGCCCCGAAGAGCGTGTCCGGCCGGGTTGTAAAGACTTCGAGTACCTCTGTACTGTCCTCGAGCGCAAACCGCACATTCGCACCCTCGCTGCGACCGATCCAGTTCCGTTGCATGGCCTTGATGCTTTCGGGCCAGTCGAGGTCTTCGAGTCCTTCCAGCAGTCTATCGGCGTATTCCGTTATCCTGAGCATCCACTGCCGGAGCGGACGCCGCTCGACGGGATAGTCACCACGTTCGCTCCGCGGACCGTCGGGGGTTGTCAGGACTTCCTCGTTGGCCAGGACGGTTCCCATGTCCGGGCAATACCATACTGGCACTTCCTCCATGTACGCGAGTCCCCGTTTATAGAGCTGAAGGAAGATCCATTGTGTCCAGCGGTAATAATCGGGATCGTGCGTCGATACCTCCCGGTCCCAGTCGTACGAAAACCCGAGGCTTTTGATCTGTACGCGGAAGCGATCGATATTCTCTTCGGTGGTTGTACGGGGATGCGTGCCGGTTTTCAAGGCATAGTTTTCGGCTGGAAGGCCAAAACTGTCGAACCCCATGGGATGCAGAACCGCATAGCCCTGCATCCGAAGAAATCGTGAGTATATGTCCGTAGCGGTATAACCCTCGGGGTGACCGACATGGAGGCCCGCTGCTGATGGATAGGGAAACATATCGAGGACGTATGCCCGCTTCTCCCGGGGAATCGACGGATCCTCGGTAATCCGGAAGGTCTTGTGAGACTCCCAGTAATCCTGCCACTTCTTCTCGATAGACTTGAACGGGTATTTTCTGCTCATGATCCGGAAATACTACCGAGAACGGAGAATACGGGTCAACGAAGCGTTCAGTGATTAAAAAAGGGCAAAAAAATCCCCTCAGGAAAGGAGGTAGAACCTGAGGGGCAACGCGGAAAGGACAACGTACAACCACACGACTCGTTTCCGCTGACGACCACTTCATATCCGTGCTCACTCCGGATGGTGTGCCCGAAGTGAAGGTGGCGACTTACACGGGTGAAGCCACGTCAGCGTTGTGAATGTGCTGTCGGATTAGTCGCCAACGGCGGTGCATCGTCAAACACATTCACCCTGTAAACACAGACAGAGCTTCTCTGGTTACAGTTTTTTTTCAGATTCCTGTATTTCGGTGGTTTTTTTTGGAATAAAGCGGACGGAAAGCACCTGTTTTCTCGATATCTCTTCAATGCTGAAGGCTCCAAAGGGTGTTTCGACGCGCTCCGAAGCCTGGGGTATACGGCCGATTTTCTCGGAAATATACCCGGCGACCGTCTGTATGTTTCGCCGATGGGGGAAATTGACCGCAAGATAGTCGTTCACGGCGTACAAGGGGGTATCACCGGCCATGCGGTAACTGCCGTCGGGCTGGTGGACAATGCGCTGCTGTTCACCCTGATCGCTTTCATCGTAAATTTCGCCGAAAATCTCCTCGACTACATCCTCGAGGGTCACGATTCCCGCGAGCCCTCCGTATTCGTCGAGCACGACTGCGAGGTGTTTCCGTTCGCGGCGAAACTGCGCGAGCATGGCCTGTATCTTGTGCGTCTCCGGTACGAAAATCGGGCTCATCATAACGTCCTTGAGACGCAGATCACCGATGCTGCTTTCGTCGGAGGACACGCTCTGAGCGAGATCCCGGGCGTGCACGACACCGACGATCCGCTCGGGATCACGATCGTACACCGGAAATCGCGAGAACCCCCGATTCAGGATCACAGGAAAGACGTCGGAGACGAGGGTGTTTTTGTCCAGGCTGAACACCTGTGTGCGGTGCGTCATGATCATACTGACGGTCACGTCGTTAAAACGAAAGACGTTCTTCACCAGCCAGGATTCATGACTGGACAGCACTCCTACGCTCGCCGCGTGTCTCACGAGCGAAAGGATGCCCTCGGTCGTAGGCGTCCTGTGGGTGCTTCCACCGGTAAGTCGGCTGATTCCGCTGCTGACCCAGGAAACGAAGAGCACGAGTGGGAGAAACAGGATCTCGAGAATCCTGATCAGCCGTGCCGTATGGCACGCTATGCGTTCATTATGAACTATAGCGATCTGCTTCGGAGTAACCTCGCCGAAAATCAGAATGAAGAGCGTAAGGACACCGGTGGCTATACCCGGTCCGGAATCACCGAAGTAACGGGTTGCCAGCACAGTCGCCAGGCTCGCCGCGGTAATGTTCACGAGATTATTTCCAATCAGGATCGTCGAGAGCAGGCGATCGGGACGCTGAATCAGCTTCTGTACGTGCTTCCCCTGGCGAGGCCAACGATCAGTAATGCCGTGAAGCTGGGACGGGCTGAGCGACGTGTACGCTGTTTCAACCCCCGAGAAGAATCCGGACAGGCCAAGCAGGCCGACCAGAAAGAAAGCCCCTGTCACAGCACGTTCTCCACCGGGTACAGCATCCGATAGCTTGCGATTATGTGATGTATTGAATGATGTGGAAGAGGGTCGGGATCGTCCATGACGTTACCTGCAGGAAACTATACCCGCAGGTTTCTGCATGGGCAAGTGGATACGGTGGTATCAGCTGACTTTCAGAACGTCGCCGATAACCTGCTCGAGCGTTTCCTTGGGCAGGGCTCCCGCGGCCATCTGAGGCTTCTCGTCTACAGGTATGAAAAGTATGGAAGGAATGCTCTGTATTCCGAATGCTCCTGCGAGCTCCTGTTCCTTGTCGGTATCAACCTTATAGATGTCGATCCTGTCCTTGTAGTTTTCGGACAGTTCTTCAAGGATGGGGGCCACCATTTTACATGGGCCGCACCAGTCGGCGTAGAAGTCAATAATTGCGGGACGCTCACCTTTGAACGACCACTCGCTCTCGTTCTTGAAATCGAAAACCTTGTTAATGAAATCATCGGTTGTCATTTTTTGTGTCATAAGAATGCTCCTTTCTGTTTATATATGAAAGATAATATATTTAAATGTATCTGACAAGCCCCGAATCACAGATATGGCGACAACAGTCGGGCGACACCGTCTCGCAGCTTGACCGCAACCGGTCTGCCGTCTACATCGTCCAGGGTGACCGGTTCGGAGCGGTCGATAACCGATCGTATATGGCCGTCGAGCTTATCGGCAAGCTCGGTGCCGTAACATTCCATTCCAAGCTCAAAATTGAGCCTGAGACTGCGCGGATCCCAGTTGGAGCTGCCGATCAGTGCATACGTGCCGTCCACGACAAGCAGCTTCGTGTGGTCGAACGGTGGTGGGCTCATCCACACATTGCAGCCCCACTCGAGAACCTGCCACAGCTGTGCCGCGGCCGCCCACGCGACGAGCTTGAGATTGTTTTCGCGGGGCAGAACAATATCCACGTGTACGCCCCGAAGAGAGCAGGTGTTCAGCGCGGTTATGAGTGATCGGTCCGGGAGGAAATAGGGGGTCATGATCCTGACCGAGGTCTCGGCGACGCTGAGTGCACCCTGAAAAGCCATACTCATCTTGTCGAGGTCCTGGTCGGGTCCGTCAGGGATGACCCTGCAGCACAAGGTGCCGTCGGTGTGGTCGGGCGGGTAGAACCATGGCTCTCCGGAAAGATGTTCGCCGGTCGTGAAGATCCAGTCCTCAACAAAGGTCGCCTGCAGCTCTGTCACAATAGGTCCCAGAACCCGAAAATGCATGTCGTGGGTCGGATGAACGGTGTTGCCATCAATTATGTGGTTTCCGCGTATGTTCATACCGCCGGTGAAGCCCAATCGGCCGTCCACGACCATGATCTTACGGTGGTTTCTGAGATTCAGATACGGCGAGCTCGACGGAAGCAGCCCCGACATGAACGTCGCCGTTCGTACGCCCCGCTTGCGAAGCCGGTAGGTAATGGGGGGAAGTGAGTAACGGGCACCGGCAGCATCGATCATGACCCGAACCGCAACGCCACGCTCGACGGCAGCAGCGAGGGCGTCTTCGAAGCGGTGGCCAAGCTCATCGTTGGAAAATATATATACCGTGAGCGTGATCGACTTTCGGGCCGAACTGATCGCCTCGAGCATCGCCGGATAGGCCTCGTCTCCATCCTTGAGCGGCTCTACGGCGTTGCCTTTCAGCAGGTGCAGCTGTGTCAGCATGCCGGTGAGGCGCGCCATTTCAACAAGATTTGACCGTTCGGCGGGGATGAACTCGCTCAGTTCTTCCAGTGAACACGCAAGCTCGTTGATAGTCGGGAGATGATTGAGCTCGTTACCCCGCATTCCTGCAACCCGCCGGCGGATGCGGTTTATACCCAGAAGCACGTACAGGACAGGACCAATAAAGGGGGCGAGCCAGCACAGACCGACCCAGGCAACTGCCGCACGACTGTCGCGTTTATAAAGGACCGCGTGTACGGACGCAGTCACTGACAGACCCAGTCCTATCGCGGCAGTGAAAAGAGGCCAGAGAGAACGGAAAAGCTGCACAATCGTTTCGGTCATATGATATGCTCACTATATTCTCACGCACCGTGATAACTGCCAAGAAGAATAGCGTGACAATTGCCCAACGACCGCGGCTTTGCTACATTTTAGACGCAAATCTGAAACGGAATCGCATTCACACGCGGTGAATGCGCATCGTGAAACACACGAACACATGCAAGGAGGATTGGCCATGCCAGTCGTTACACACAAATTCGAGACGGAAGTCTCGCAGTTACTGCAACTGATCATCCACAGTCTCTACTCCAACAAGGAGATATTCATTCGGGAGCTCGTTTCGAACTCGAGCGATGCTCTCGACAAGCTCAAGTATCTCACCCTCACTGACGAGTCCATGAAGTCGCTCCCCTTCGATCCCCGGGTGGATATCGAGTTCGATGAGGAGAACTACAACACGATCACGATTCGCGATACCGGCATAGGCATGAACGAGGAAGACCTGATCGCGAACCTCGGAACCATCGCCTCGAGCGGGACCAGGAATTTCATTGGAAATCTGACTGGTGATGCGAAGCGCGACTCGAACCTGATAGGTCAGTTTGGCGTGGGATTCTATGCCTGCTTCATGGTCGCAGACCGGGTGCAGGTCATTAGCCGCAAGGCAGGAGAAGATGCTGCCTGGCGCTGGGAAAGCGACGGCAAGGGCGAGTTCAGTGTCGAGCCCACGGTGAAAGACAGCCACGGGACCGACGTAATCCTGCACCTGAACGACGAAGGCAAGAGCTTTGCGTCACGATGGCGCATCGAGGAAGTAGTCAAAAAGTACTCCAACCACATCGCTTTCCCGATATGGCTCCACTACGAGAAGAAAGAGTACGACGACAAGGGAGCGGTTACCGGGTCCACTCCTGTCAGCGATCAGGTCAACTCTGCAAGCGCCCTGTGGAAGCGCTCCAAGTCGGAAATCACCGACGAAGAGTACAAGGAGTTCTACAAGACCATTTCCCACGGAGACGAGGAACCGCTTTTCTGGCTCCATACGCAGGCGGAAGGGACGCTCGAGTACACCACGCTGTTTTTTGTGCCCAAGCACGCTCCTATGGACATGTACTACGTCGACTACCGTCCGGGGGTAAAACTCTACGTGAAGCGAGTGTTTATTACCGACGACGAGAAGGAGCTTATGCCCGCATATCTCAGGTTCCTGCGTGGTGTTATCGACAGCGAGGACCTGCCGCTGAACGTGAGCCGGGAGATCCTGCAGGAAAACAGGGTACTCGCTACCATCAAGTCGCAGTCGGTCAAAAAAGTGCTCGCCGAGCTCGAACGTATTGCGAACAACGACCCCGACACCTACAAGGCGTTCATTGAACAGTACAACCGGCCCCTCAAGGAAGGCCTGTACTCGGATTTCGCCAACCGCGAGCAGCTTCTGAAACTCATCCGCTACAAGAGCTCGTCGGTGGACGGCATGACGAGTCTTGCCGACTACAAGAGCCGCATGCTCGAAGACCAGAAGGCGATTTACTACATAACCGGCGACAAGGAACATAACCTCAGGAACTCTCCGCTTCTCGAGGCTTACCGCAGGAAGAACATCGAAGTCCTGATCATGGACGACGACCTCGACGAAATAGTCGTTCCCACCCTCGGCGAGTACGACGGGGTGGAGCTCAAGCCGGTAAACCGCAGCGATGCGGGCGAAGACATAAAAGACGAGAAAGACGAGCAGAAGGAAGCAGAACTCAAACCGGCGCTCGAACGCGTCAAACAGGCTCTCGGAGACCAGGTCAAGGACGTCCGTTCGAGCGTGCGTCTCGCCGACTCACCAAGCTGCATAGTAGTGGACGATTCTGACCCCACCATGAAGATGCAGCAGCTGCTCAAGGCAATGGGCCAGCAGGACGCCCCGGAAGTCGTGCCGATTCTCGAAGTCAATCCCGACCACGAGCTGGTCAAGCGGCTGATCAATGCCGATGACGACGCACTCGAAGACCTCAGCGTTATACTCTTCGGGCAGGCAGTGCTTGTCGAAGGTGGGGAACTCAAGGACCCTGCCGATTTCGTGAAGCGAATGAATCGAAGGCTCGGAAGCTGATACATGAACATACACCGGCGCACCGCTGCGGCAGTCATTCTGAGTTTTATTCTTGTCGCAGGAGGTGTCGTCGGTTACATGCTCATTGAAGGATGGTCATTCAGCGAGAGCGTATACATGACCGCGATCACCCTGACTACAGTTGGATTCGGCGAAGTTCGCCCGCTGAGTGAAACCGGACGGTTCTTTACCGTCGCTTTTCTTGCCTTCGGGATTGCAACCATCGGATACAGTATCAGTGCTGTTTTCGGGTATATCTTCGAAGGACAGGTGTCCGAGGCGATCAAAATGCGTCGCATACGGCGGGAGCTGCAAAGAATGAGAGATCACTATATAGTCTGCGGATTTGGCGATGTCGGACACGTCATTATTGAAGAGTTTCTGCGAAGCGGTGATCGATTCGTTGTAATTGATCGGGAGTCGGAACGGTTCGCACATGGAAAGGAAGTTGAATATCCCCGCGTCATAGGGGACGCGTCAGACGAAGCTGTGCTCGAGGAAGCCGGGATCGAGTATGCACGCGGACTCATGGCAGTGCTTCCGAATGAACAGGACAACGTTTTTGTCGTCCTGACCGCGCGGCAAATGAACCCGAGTCTGACCATTGTTGCGAAGGCGGCGGAGGGAAAAACCGTACGCAAACTCGAAAAGGCAGGAGCCGACAGGGTAATAAGTCCCGCGCAGATCGCCGGGCGTCGCATGGTCGC